>JACMQV010000192.1 GCA_014376815.1 Cryobacterium sp. | reverse complement strand
GACATCTCGCTGCACCACGATGGCGGGTGGCCGTGTGAGACTTGTATACAACCATCACCTCTGGCCCTCTGCCCGCGTCCCATCCGGTTCGGCATCCGCGCCTCCAGTTGCGCCCGTGCCGGTGACGGTGAATCGGAGAGTTATCGACGCGAAGAGGTTTCGATGTGTGGGATTTTCTAGGGAATCAGTATGAGCAGATCCTGTTCAGCAGCTGGCAGCACTTCAGCCTCGTCGTTCAGTGCCTGATTCTGGCGACAGTCATCGCCGTCGTGCTGGCCGCCCTCGTCTACCGCAGTCCGGGGCTCACCGGGATCGCCAACTCGGTGTCGGCCATCGGCCTGACCATCCCGTCGTTTGCCTTCATCGGACTACTCATCGCGCCGCTCGGCTTCGGCGTCGGTCCGGCCGTCATCGTCGTGGCGTTCTTCGCCACGCTGCCCATCTTGCGCAACGCGGTCGTGGGCCTGTCGGGTATCGCGCCCTCGATCGTGGAATCCGCGCGCGGCATCGGCATGAGCCGGTTCCGCACGCTCCTCCAGGTGGAGCTGCCGATGGCGTGGCCGATCATCCTCACGGGCATCCGGGTATCCGCTCAGATGGTCATGGGAGTCGCCGCGATCGCCGCATATTCCCTCGGCCCGGGCCTGGGCGGATTCATCTTCTCCGGGCTCTCCCGTCTCGGCGGCGCCAACTCCCTCGAGTCGGTGCTGACGGGCGTCATCGGCGTTGTCGTGCTCGCCCTCATTCTTGATCTCCTTCTCGTCGGCCTCGGCCGCCTGACCACACCCCGAGGTATCCGTGTCTGAACTCACTGCATCCGCCCCAGCTGAATCCAGCGGCGTCGACGATCCCACCGCCCCCACGGGCATCACCGGTGCGAGCATCCTGCTGGACCACGTCACCAAGCGTTTCCCCGGCCAGGCGCGACCCGCCGTCGACGGCCTCACCATGGAGATCCCGGCCGGCAAGATCGTCATGCTGGTCGGCCCGTCGGGCTGCGGCAAGACCACGACCCTCAAGATGATCAACCGGCTTATCGAACCGACCGAGGGCCGCATCGTCGTCGATGGAGACGACGTGACCGATATGAACGGCGACACCCTGCGCCGCGGCATCGGCTATGTCATCCAGGCCGGGGGACTCTTCCCGCACATGACGGTCGCCACCAACGTCGGCATCGTGCCGAAGATGCTCGGCTGGGACAAGGCCCGCATCGCGGCCCGCGTCGACGAACTCCTCGAGCTCGTTTCCCTCGACCCGGCGCTCTTCCGCGACCGGTACCCCAAGGAGCTCTCCGGCGGCCAGCAGCAACGCGTCGGCGTGGCGCGCGCCCTCGCGGCCGACCCGCCCGTGCTTCTCATGGACGAGCCCTTCGGCGCCGTCGACCCGATCACCCGCCTGCGCCTGCAGGACGAACTGATCAACATCCAGGAAGAACTGCAGAAGACCATCGTCTGCGTCACCCACGACTTCGACGAGGCCGTCAAGCTCGGCGACTGGATCGCCATCTTCAACGAGGGCGCCCAGCTCGAGCAGTATGACACCCCGGAACGCATCCTCGGCGACCCGGCCAACGAGTTCGTCGAGAACTTCATCGGGTCCGGCGCCGGCCTCAAACAGCTCACCCTGACCCGGGTGGCGGAGGTCGGTCTCAGCGACGCCGTGGTGGGCAACCCCGGCGAACGGGCAGCGGATGTCCTGGCCCGCGTCACCGAGGCCGGCCACGGCCACGCGGTCATCATCGATGAGCGTCGCCGACCCATCCAGTGGCTCTCCCGGCGCAAGCTCGGCCGCCTGGAGCTCATCAGCGACGTTCCCGACCCGAAACTCCCCGTCGTCGGCAACCGGGCCACTCTCAATGACGCGCTCGACACGATGCTCGTCTCCAGTGCCGGGGCCGCGCTCGTGACCGGCCGCCGCGACATGTTCAAGGGCGTCATCGACGTGCGGACCGTCATGGACGCCATCACCCGGTCGCAGACCGCTGCTGCTCTCGAATCAGACCAGGCGCCGGTCGGTCTGAACACCGGCCTGTTCCAGGCGCAGGCGGCTGCCGCCGCGACCGGCCCGAGCGAGCCCGACCCTAGCGCGGCCGACCCGAGCGCGGCCGAGGGCAGCGGCGCGGATGCGCGGGCCGTGCAGTGAGTACCCGCACCCTGAACGCAGAAGCGCGCATTGCCGACGACGACTCCGCCGTCGAAACGCCCGACGACCCGGCCGCGCCGGTCAGTCGTGCCCGCGCGGCGTGGCGATCCTGGCGAGGACTGGTCTATCAGCTGGCCGGCATCCTGCTCGCGTTCCTCGCGCTCGTGACCTGGCTTCTGACGGCCGACCTCTCGCCGATCGAGCTCACCACCCTCGCCCCGGCCGCGCTCTGGGTGTACACGTGGCAGCACATCCAGCTCACCCTGCTCGCCGCGGTGATCGTGCTGGTCATCGCGATCCCTCTGGGAATCGCCCTGACCCGCAGGCCCCTGCGTTTTCTGACCGGTCCGGTACTCGCGATCGCGAACTTCGGGCAGGCCGCCCCTGCGATCGGCGTCGTCGTGCTGCTCGCGTTCTGGGTCGGCTTCGGCTTCTGGGCCGCGACGCTGAGCCTCGTGCTCTACGCGGTGCTCCCGGTGCTGCGCAACACAATGGTCGGCCTGCAACAGGTCGACGCCCGCCTGGTCGAGGCCGGACGAGGCATGGGGATGAGTTCCGCAGCCGTGCTGCTGCGGGTGGAGCTCCCGCTCGCCGTGCCGGTCATGCTCTCGGGCGTGCGGACCGCCCTCGTTCTGCTGGTGGGCACCGCCGCCCTGGCCACGTTCGTGAACGGCGGGGGACTCGGCATCCTGATCACCACCGGCGTCAATCTCAGCCTCACCCCCGTGCTCGTCACCGGAGCCCTGCTCGTGGCACTGCTCGCCCTGCTCATCGACTGGGTCGGCCGTGTTGTGGAACACCTCGCCCGCCCGAAGGGACTCTAGATGTACCGCTCCTCTTCCCGCCCCCGCCGCACGCCCCTCGGCCGCTGGGGTGTGGCCACAGGTGTGCTCGCCCTGTCCGCGCTCGCCCTGACCGGCTGCGGCCTGAAGCCGGCGACCTCCTACGTTCCCGCGGTCGGACCCGGCTCGATCACCCCGCTCAACGGTGCCGAGGGCGTCGACCTCACGGTCACGTCCAAGAACTTCACCGAGCAACTGCTGCTCGGTAAGATCGCGGTGCTCGCCGGGACAGCCGCGGGATTCGACGTCACCGACCTCACCAATGTGCCCGGCAGCCAGCCGACCCGCGAGCTGCTTCTCTCCGGCCAGGCCGACGTGCTCTGGGAATACACGGGGACCGCGTGGCTGACCTACCTCGGTCAGACTGAGGCGATCAGCGACAAGACCGAAATGTGGCAGGCCGTGCACGACATCGACGTCAAGAACGGTGTCACCTGGAGTAAACCGGCACCGATGAACAACACCTACGCCCTGGCCGTGCGCAGTGAGGCGGTCGCCGAGCTCGGCGGCATCACGTCCATGTCCGAACTCGCCGCACTGCCGGTCAAGGATCGCACCTTCTGCGTCGAATCCGAGTTCAACTCCCGGCCCGACGGCATGAACCCCATGCTCGAGCACTACGGACTGAAGCGCGGAGCCGCCGACGGCGTGCCCGACAGCAACATCGGTATCTACGACACCGGAGCGATCTACAGCGCAACCGATGGTGGAGCCTGCAACTTCGGTGAGGTCTTCACAACCGACGGTCGCCTCGACGCGCTCGACCTCACCGTTCTAACCGACGACCGCGCGTTCTTCCCCGCGTACAACGTCGCGCCGGTCTTCTACACCGAAACGCTGAAGGCCAACCCCGGCCTGGAAAAGATCTTCGCCGAGATATCGCCCCGGCTCACCGACAAGGTTCTGCGCGACATGAACCGTCAGGTCGACGTCGACGGCGCCGAACCCGCCGATGTGGCCTATGCCTGGATGCTGCACGAGGGTTTCATCACCGACCCGACCGGGTAGCTTCTTCCGCCACGAATGCGTCATGAGTGCGGTGATGTGCAGTGGCGGCCCGTGTCCTGCGGGGCGCATGGTAGTTTCGAATGCTCCGCCACCGGGGCGTTACATCACGCAGAACATCGTCGAAAGGCTCAAGCATGAGCGAGCAACAGAGCTTCCAGGTCCGACGTCTTGGGCAGAGGCATCGCACAGCGTTTGTTGCGTTGTTCGCTCTGCACCCGCAGGCCGAAATCGATGACGCGCCTGAGATCTATTTCGACGACACCATCGAACTCCAAACCGAGTCCATGGCTCTCGCCCTGGTCGCCGAAACCGCTGACGGCCGGCTTCTCGGCGCCATTGTCACCGAACCCGACAGCTACGTCGACGAGAACCAGCTCGACGAGGACTCCACCGACGACGACATTGACGAGGCAATCGTCAGCGACCACGGCACCGCCGTCTTCGAGCTGCTGATCACCGGTGGGTCCGCGGAGGTGTGCCGGGAACTTCTCAACACTCTCGCGCCGGCCCTCACCACCCGCGGTTTCGCCCAGGCGCATGCCAGCGTCCCACCCGAGCTCGCCGAGGTTTTCCGCGGTCAGGGCTGGGTCGTCCTGCCGGAGAACACGGGCATCGCGTGGATGGGTATGGATGCGTCAGACGAGCAGGTGCGCGACTATGAAGCGATCCCGCGCAACTCGCTGTCCGCGTACCTGATCATCGATCCCAACGTGTACATGTCCTGGCCGTATGACGCCCCTGACAACCCCGAAGATGACGACTCGCGCCAAGAGAACATCGCCACAGGCATGGAGGAGTTCGCAGCCCGGGTCGAGGCAGAGGCATCCTCATCTGGTCTCTCCGGAAACTGATCGCGGAACTGCACGAACCGCTCGTCGCTGACGGTTTTCGTAGGTCACCACCATCATGTGCGGCACGGTGAGCCCCGCCAGACCGATGAACACCAGCTGCAGAATCTGCTCGCTCAAGCTCTCGGGGCCGAATGCGACCAGAAAGCCGCCCACCGTGAGGAGGGGGACCGCGGTGTAGACCACCACCACGAGGGCCGTCCGCCGTCCGCCACCTCGCTCGTCGTGGAAGCCAGCCTTCAGGTGCCGAAAACTGTGCAGCGCGCAAAAGTACAGCACGAAGAAGACCAACGGCTCTGTGGCCAGACCGAGAACGGCTGCGAGCACGATTTCGACGCTCTCGTTCGGCCGGTGCCGCAGGGCGACCAGTGCCGCGAGCAGCAGACCCGTCACGGCGAGCGGCCCGAGCCACTCCTGCACGCTGGCCACCAGCGCGCCTCCGTCACCGGCCAGCACCACGTAGATTGCGCTCACCTGGTCGGGATGCGATAGAGCAGGCACCGTGAGCAGCCCGAATCCGGCGAGAAAACGCAGCCAGATGGCCCGGTCTGCGTTCCAGTCGGAGCCGAAGTGCAGGGCCGACACGAGCAGGAACGCAACCAGGCTCGGCACCGGCGCGACCAGCCAGAGCATCACCACACCGACCACGACCAGAATGTAGACCGCGTTGAACCCGGCGAAGCCCAGCGGGGTGCGCCACAGCCCGGCCCGACGCGCGATCAGCGGATCGAGTGCGCCGTGGGGCAGGCCCAGCGCGCCCGCGAGCACACCGAGCAGCACGATCTGAACCGTGGGCGAGGGCATGGGGATGCCCAGCCCGACCGCGGCCAGAGTGACGAGGGCCAGGCTGGAGAACGCCACCGTTTCGGCGGGGATGCGCCGCCTCGGCGGCGTGACGCGGGCGGCCTCGGTGCGGGGAAAGGCGGTCTGATCGGTCATCGCTGCACGCTGGTTTCTGCTGTCGGTGTCTGTGTGGTGGCCGGCCGGGCCGGTGCCGGGCTGAACGCCGCGGGTGCGGCCACCTGGGCGAGGAAAGGGGTCCACGGCAGGCTCGAGATGATGCGCGCGTAGTCCGCGGGCCGGGCACCGTCACTGAGGAAACGCACCAGCGCGGCGGGGGCAACGCCGCGGGCCAGGGCGAGAAAGTACTCCGCGGTGCGTTCCGGGTGCGCCCGCACGGCCTGCAGGAAGATGCGGTCGAAAGTGCGCCTCACGCGCGGTTCCGCTGGGTGGCCCAGCGCCCCCCGGCCCGCGATCAGGCTCTCCGTGCACAACTGGGCCCAGCGCTGAATGCGCAGGAAGCCGTAGCCCGAGGCTGCCCGCAACGCCCCGCCGGTATTGCCGGCGTGGAGCACCCCAGGTATCGGCGGCGCAGTCTGCCGGCCGAGCCCCATGGCCAGCACGCCGCCCTCGGTGCGCACCCGGCGGGCGTCGGCCAGGCCGAGCCCGGTGAGTCGCTCGTCGAGCTCGCTGAGCAGGCGCTCCCGAGCGATCGGTGCCGTGCCGAAGCGGGTCCACTCCACGATCGCGCGGTTCGGGCCGAGCGGCAGGGTGTACAGGAAACGCAAGCCCTCGGCGTCAGCAGCGAGCGACCCCATCAGCGTGACCTCGCGCGGGTCGAAAGAGAACGGATGCTCACGCTCCAGTTCGAGGCCCACAAAGCTCTGGTACAACATCGCCTGTGCGGCCCGTGGCCGGCTGTCAATCACCTGGCGGGCCAGCAGGCTACCCGCGCTGGTCTCCACCCGGACTCCGCCGGGGACCGCGGCGACCGTCTCGGCGCGCAGGCCGAGGCGCAGGTCGACGTGCGCCGACTCGGCGATGTCGGCCTGCGCGCTCGCGTAGAAATCACTGCCCCGGATGTACTGGTAGGTCAGCCCGGGCACCTGGTGCCGAATGGAGACACCCATCTCATCCGAAAAGGTCCACGTCTTCCAGCTTCGTGAGACCAGGTGCGACAGGTCATGCTGTTCCGGTCGCCAGAAACACCAGCTGCGGTCATCCTGGTAGGCGGTGCGCGGTTCCAGCACCACGATGCGCCGGCCGGAACCCTCTCGGGCCAGCCGGGCGGCCAGCGTGAGCCCGGCCAGCCCTCCGCCCAGTATCACCAGGTCGGCATCCACGGCAGGCGTCATCTGTGCTCCTTGCGCTCCATCATGTCCGGGGTGCCGATTGGCCCTTCAGCAACAGCATAGTGGTGGGGTGGGGGAGTTTCCCGGGTGCTCGTCAGGCGTCGAAAACCGCGCCCAACCAGTAGTTTGGTGCGCGGTAGGTGCTCTCAGTGGATGACCGCGAGCAGCACGCCGACGGCCACGAAGAGCACGCCGAAGACGCGGTTCAGCACGCGCTGGCCCTGAGCGTCGCGGGTGAAGCGCTGGAACGAGCGCGCCGTGCCGGCGAAGAAGAACCACATCACCAGGACATCGATCACGACGACGGTGGCGGCGACGATCAGATACTGGACCGGCAACGGGCGGTCGACCCGGATGAACTGGGGCAGGAACGCCAGGAAGAACACGATCGCCTTGGGGTTCAGGATGTTCACCCACAGCCCGCGCCGGAACATCGACCAGCGGGGCTCATCGCGGAGGGCGCCCGCCCGCTCTGCATCGAGTTCCGGCTTGGCGAGAAACTGACGGATGCCGAGGTAGACGAGGTAGGCGGCGCCGGCGTAGCGAATGACGTTGAAGGCAACCGGAGAACTGGCCACGAGCAGCCCGACACCGAGCGCCACGATCACGATGTGGATGAGCAGCGCGGCCTGCTGGCCGAGGATGCCCCAGATGGAACGCCGGAAACCGGCGTTCAGGGCGTTGCTCATCGTGTTGATCGCCCCTGCGCCCGGCGTGAAACTGATCAGGGCGCCCGCACCGACCAAGGCCACCCACAGAGAGAACTGCATCGAACCATCCTAGGGAACGCGGACACAGGCGCTTCCCAGACGACGGACGGAATATGGCTTTTGGTATCACTATCAAGCCGCTCGACGATATATCGTTAGGTATCGTCGAGCCAGGGTGGCTATGGCGCTGAGGAGGACATCATGAGCGGTTCATTTATGGGCGACGGGTTCAAGGGACGCCGGGGCGGCGTCGGTGAGGGCTGGCCGGCTGGGGTCTGGGAGGCGATGGAACAGCTGCGCGGGCAGTTCGACCGCAAGGTCGGACCGCGGATGGGGCGCGGCGACGTGCGCGCGGCGGTGCTGTTGTTGCTCGCGGAAGCGCCGATGCACGGCTACCAGATCATCCATGAGATCGAGGAGCGCAGCAATGGTGCGTGGAAGCCGAGTCCCGGCTCGGTGTATCCAACGCTTCAGCTGCTGGCGGACGAGGGTCTGATCAGCGCGGAGGAGTCCAACGGCCGCAAGACCTACTCACTCACGGACGAGGGGCGGCTGGTCGCGGACGCCGCGGCAGATCAGGCCGCGCCGTGGCAGACCCAGACCGTTCGGGACAGCGGGCGGGTGACCGCGCTGCCCAAGGCCGGCATCGACCTGGCTCAGGCAGCCTCACAGGTCGGGCGCACCGGAAACCCGGAGCAGGTGAAACAGGCTGTTGCCGTACTGGAAGAGGCGCGTCGTAAGCTGTATTCCATCCTCGCCCAGGACTGACCGAGTGCCCGAAGCACGTCGGCATCAAGGAGATTAGATGACCGACGTCGGGAACATGCGCGCCCGTTCCCGCAGGATCCTGTGGTTCGCCGCCCGTCATCTGGTGCAGACGTGGTGGTTCGAACTGTTCCTCCCGCGGATCGGGCTCGCCCGGGTCGCAGCGCGGGGCAGATCGGCGCGCCTGCAGCGCATTGCGCAGCGCTTCCATGTGCTCGCCGTCGATCTGGGCGGCCTCATGATCAAAGTCGGCCAGTTCATGTCGTCACGCCTCGACGTGCTGCCGCCGGAGATCACGAAGGAGTTGGAGGGCCTGCAGGACGAGGTGCCGGCGGTGCCGTTCCCGGCGATCCGCGCCCTCGCCGAAGCCGAGCTGGGCGTGACGCTCGAGCGCGCGTTTTCGTTCGTCGACCCGACTCCGCTGGCGGCGGCATCCCTGGGTCAGGTCCACCGGGCTCGGCTGTCCGAAACGGATGCGGCCGATACAGGCCTCCTCGACGTCGTCGTCAAGATTCAGCGGCCGGGCATCGGCACGATCGTCGATGTCGACCTCACTGCTCTGCGCCGGGTCGCCAGCTGGCTCAGCCACATCCGTCTGGTCTCGGATCGCGTCGACATGCCCGCCCTGGTCGAGGAGTTCGCGTTCACGAGCCTCGAGGAGATCGACTACCTGCATGAGGCGGCCAGCGCCGAGCAGTTCGATCAGGACTTCGCAGACGACGACAGGGTCAGCGTTCCCGAGCTGGTGTGGGAGCGCCCCACCCGACGGGTGCTGACCCTGCAGGACGTGACCGCCATCAAGATCAACGATGTCGACGGGCTGAGGGCGGCCGGTATCGACCCGGCCGAAGTTGCTAACGACTTCGCGGCCGTCATGTTCGACCAGCTCTTCGTGCACGGCTACTTCCACGCCGACCCGCACCCCGGGAACATCTTCGTCACGCCGCTCTCCGCCGGTGTGCCCGGAGCACCCGGGAGCCGGGACTGGAAGTTCACCTTCATCGACTTCGGGATGATGGGCGACGTGCCCGACGCCCTGCGTCGCGGCCTGGTGAAACTGCTCATCGCGGCCGCGTCGCGAGACGGCAAGGGGATGGTGGACGGCATCCGCCAGGTGGGTGTGCTCCTGCCCTCCGCGGACACCGCAGAACTCGAGCGGGCGATGACGAAGCTGTTCGCGCGTTTTGGCGGCATGGGTTTCGCTGAGTTGCAGGACGTCGACCCGCGCGAGTTCCGCGCCTTCGCCATCGAGTTCGGTGATGTGGTGCGCTCGCTGCCGTTTCAGCTGCCGGAGAACTTCCTGCTCATCGTGCGTGCGATGTCGCTGACCTCGGGCATGTGCAGTTCGCTCGACCCCGCCTTCAATATCTGGAATTCCGTCGAGCCGTATTCCGCCCAACTGATCCGGGCCGAGGGCGGGAATGTGGTGCAGGCGGCCGCGAAGCAGGCGATGTCGGTTGCGGGCGTCATCGCCCGGCTGCCCCGGCGGCTCGACAACCTCACGACCCGGTTCGAGGAGGGCACAGTCTCGGTGCAGACCCCGCGGCTCGAGCGTCGCCTGGTCGGCATCGAGCGAACGGGGCGGCAGATCATCTCGGCGATCCTCTTCGCCGCCCTGCTCATCGGCGGCATCCTGCTGCGTGCCGAGGACGTCGTGATCGGAACGGTGCTCCTGGCCGTGTCCGCGCTCCCGTTGCTCCACGCCCTCTTCGCCGGGGTAGTGGCGCGGCGCGGTCCGCTGCCCTAGGCGGGCCGAGTCAGGACGGGACATCCGATCCGAGGCCCGCGACAAACGACAACACGGCGTGCTCGGCCATCTCAATGGCAGTCCGGCTGATCCGTCCCTCGGTCACGTAGCTGCGTCTGAAACACGCGAAAATGATATCCGCGGCGTAGTCGAGTGCTTCGCCATCCCAACGCCCGTCCATCCGGGAGTCGTCTTGTTCGAGCGCCCGCCGCAGCGCCACACTCAACCTGTGGGTTGCGTCTAGTCTCGGCCGGCTGCTGGCCACGTCGAACGGCCCGCAGAGAATGAGGAATGCCGCGGAGGGGTCTTCCATGGCCATCGCGAGCCGACCTATGAGTCGACTCAGCTGGTGCGGCCAGTACTGTTCAGGACGCACCGAACCGCGGGACTCGACCGGGAACGACAGGCCCGAAAGAAGCCGTGTGCTCAGGGCTCCAAGCACAGCGTTCCGGTCCGCGAAGTTCTGGTAGATGCGCGCCAGGGGAATGAGCGACACCTTGGCAACCTCGGCAAGGGAAAGCCCCCCATAACCGAGGCGCGCCAGGACGATTTCCGCAGCCTGGAGGATGGCCGGGACATGGTCATCGGACCGGCTCGACACGACGAGCCGCGAGGCGGGAGCACCGCTGAGTTGCTTGATGTCGGTCATGACTCTCCCTGGCGCAACGATTCGGAACTACTGGCCCGCGGGAACATGCTCAGCCACGGAGAACGCGCCCACGTGCCGGGCTGCAAGTTCTCGTTTGAGAACCTTCCCGCTGGGTCCCAGCGGCAGACTCTCGACGTGCAGGACCCTCCTCGGGTATTTGTAGGCGGCGAGTTTCGACTTCGCGTACTCGAATAGTTCATCCTCGACCACGGTGCTCCCGGCTGCCAGGACGACGCAGGCAAAAATTTCCTGCCCGTGCAGGGGGTGAGGAACGCCGAATACGCCCGAATTGGACACCGAGGGATGCGCGGAAAGGACTTCCTCGACCTCCCGGGGATACACGTTGTACCCGTTCCGCAGGATCATGTCCTTCTTCCGGTCCACGATCCAGAGGTATCCGTCGGAATCCTTCGTTCCCAGATCCCCGGTCCTGAACCACCCGTCAACGATGGCCTTGTTCGTCTCGTCAGGAAGGTTCAGGTAGCCGGACATGACGTTGTGTCCGCGGATGACCAGTTCCCCGAGTTCACCGGTGGGAAGAAGCTCGATCGAATCTTCCGTGTCCGCGTTCGCGATCTCAACGTCGACTCCCCAGATCGCTGTGCCGATGCTCCCCGGTCGCGGGGTGTCCCCGATGTGGTTGAAGGCGGCAACCGGCGACGTCTCGGTCAGCCCGTAGCCCTCGTAGATCTCCACGCCGAACTCGGCTCTGAACCGCTCGATGACGGCCAGCGGCAGGGCGGAACCCCCGGAGATGGCGTAGCGCAGTTTGGGTCGTTCGGTGGTCTTCTTGGCGGCCGCGAGCAACGCCATGTACATGGTCGGCACGCCCATCATGATGGTGCACTCGGAGTCGATCAGGGTTCGCAGGGCGCTCTCCCCGTCGAACCGGGGGAGCAGCACAACCGTGGCCCCCGCCCGGAGCGCCGTGTTCAGCGTGCAGGTCTGTCCGAAGGTGTGGAACAGCGGCAGTCCGCCGAAGACGACGTCAGTGGAATTCATGTTGAACGTGCTGAGAAGCAGGACGTTCACCTGTTCGACCAGGGCGAAATGGCTGCCCATCGCGCCTTTGGGCTTCCCCGTCGTGCCGCTGGTGTACAGAATCGTCGCGGTGTCCATCGGGGCGCGCGGAACGAAGGTCACGATGGGCGCGGATGCGGCGGCCAGGTCTTCCAGTCGCGCGATGCCGTCCACCGGACTCGGGGACAGGACCGACACCACAGGGACCCCGGCCTGGCCCGCGCCCCGGGCACCCTCTCCCAGGAGAGGGGCGGCGCAGACCAGGAGCTTCGAGTCGGAGTCCCGCAGCACGAAGGCGATCTCCTCCGCTTTCAGCAGCGCATGGATAGGCACCACGACGGCGCCGAGGCTCAGGATCGCGTAGTAGACCCGTGCGAAGTCAGTCACGTTGGGAATCAGCATGGCGACGGCGTCGCCCGCGCCAATGCCACTCTCGCGCAGGGCGCCGGCGTATGCCCGGGCCTGGTCCCACAACTCCGCATACGTGGTCTGGGAATCCCCGACCCGCAGGGCGACCCGGTCCCCGAACCGCGAAGCCGATTCCTTCGCTATGGCCGCAACTGAAAGTGCGGAGAAACTTGGTGTGCTCATGTCGCTCATATCATCCTTGATGTGTCGAACCCCGGCCAACGATGGGTGAACGTGACTCTAGCCTTTGACACTCAGTTTCAGCAAATGACGCTCACTCCCAGATGCCGGGTGCGTATCCTTGGCTTCAGTCAACGTCTCAGCGGAGAGGACCCCGTGACCCAACTACGAGCCACAGACCCCATGGTGGCCGCGATCGACGTGTTCACCCGCCAGGGATACGAGGCGACGACCGTCGACGACATTGCGGACGCGGCAGAAATGAGTCGCAGCACGTTCTTCCGCCGGTTCAAGTCGAAGGACGATGTCATATTCACTGACCATGAGGTGCTGCTCAGCAGAGTCGACGACTATCTCGAGGCCTCGCGGGCCACGCCGCTGCAGGCCGTCTGCGGGGCGGCGCGCCTGGTGTTCGAGCACCAGGTCAGGCGAAAAGAGATCTCGGTGGCCCGATTCGCCCTGCTGCACGATGTGGCTGCGCTTCGGGACCGCGAACTCGTCACGTCTCATCGCTACGAAAACGCTTTCACGCATTTTCTGCGATCCGTCCTCCCGGACAACCCCCAACGCGAGTACGTCAGTATCGCCTTCTCGGCGGCCGTCGTCGCGCTGCACAACGCGGTGTTGCGGCAATGGCTACTCGATCCGGAACGGGATCTGAGCCCGCGTCTGAACTCACAATTGAGGTCCCTGACGAAGGCGTTCACCGTTGACGTCGCCGCGGGAAAGAAGGACAAATTCCTGGTCGCGGTTTTCGACGGCGATTCGGATCAGGACGAACTCATGGCGGCGATCAGGGCCTCCCTGCGCTGAGGTGCGGACCGCGGCAACTCGGAAGATGCCGTGGCGCCCTCTCTTGACGGGCAGAAACTACGGCTGCTAGAAAATGGGAGAGCGCTCTCTCGCACTGGAGAGAGCGTTATTTCGACACGTTTTCCCCACAATGAAACGAGTTCAACGATGAAGTTACGCTCACACTACAAAGTCGTCGCGGTCGCCGCCACGGTCGCCATCGGTGCCGTGCCTTCTGCCGCACTATCCGCCCAGGCCGCGCTTCCGTCCACCCCCGGTTGGACGCTCGCCTGGAGCGACGACTTCAGCGGTGCAGCGGGAACCGGCGTCAACACCGCCAACTGGCTGTATGACACCGGCACGAACCCCGGCGGAGCATGCAACGAGACCACCGGTCTCGGCGGCAGCACGACGTGCCCCGGTGCCACCTGCCAGTCGGCCTTCCACGACTACCGCATCGAGTGGGACCGAAGCGGCGCGAGCGAACAGCTCCGCTGGTCAGTGGACGGCGTCATCTACCACACCGTCAACCAGAGCGATGTGGACGCCACGACGTGGGCCAACGCCACGGGCCATGGCTTCTTCATCATCCTCAATGTGGCCATGGGCGGCAGCTGGCCGGGCCGTCCCGGCGGGCTGACCAAGTCGGGCATTCCGATGCTCGTCGACTACGTTTCGGTGAACAAGAGCATCTAGGTCCTTCGCCACGGGCGGGCGGACCTTCGATCACGGCGTCCGGGTCGCTTCAGCCCTGCTCTGGACTGCGACCCGGCGTGGCCGGATCGACGCCGGGAATTGACGTCGGCGACGGGACATATTCGCCGGCGCCGCTTCCTCCGCCGCCGGTTGCTCTGACGCTCGGGCCGCGTACAGGCGATGGTAGGCGGCCACCAGTGGCACCGAGGTCAGGCCATGCAGGATCACACTCAGTGCGACGGTGACGATCACGGTCGTCAGCACGACCTCGCCTTCGGGAACACCGCGCTCGAGAGCGAGGAGCGCGAACACGAGCGAGGCGAGTCCGCGCGGGCCGAACCAGCCGATGAACGCCACCGTCTGCCGTTTCACACCCCGACCGGCGAAGGCGATCGCCACGGGAACCATCCGCACCAGCGTCAGGCTGAGCGCGGCATAGAGGATGACCTGCCAGGTGATGTGGGGGAGGGCCAGGGCTCCGAATCCGATCCAGGTGACGGCGGCGAGGAAACCGCCCGTCTCCTCCGCCAGCAGGGTCACGATCGAACCGCGTGCGCCCGAGACTCTCCCGAAAGCGAGGCCGCCGACGAAGGCGGGCGGGCACGTTCGGGTCGGAAACGACCTTCTGGCCGAGCGCGGCGTCGGTCGAGGCCAGCATGGTGGCGAGCAGCACCACGGAGGCGAGCGCCATGCCGGGAAAAACGAGCGCGCCGACCACCGTCCCGGCGAGCATCGTGAGCGGCAACCCGATCAACAGGAGGCGGCTCGGCCACGCGAGCTCCGTGCGGAGCGCCGTCAGGTCGAGTCGGGTGGCGTCGCTGAAGAGGAGCAGGACGAGCGCAAGCTCGGCCACGCGCTCGGCCACCGCAGACTCAACGGACACGTCGAGCCAGCCGAGCGCCGAGGTGCCGACGAGGAAACCCGCTGCCGTGAGGAAGAGGGCCGAGGTGATACCGCGCCGCCAAGCGGCACGGAGAGCACGCTCCAAATGACGATGATCGCCAGTATCGTCGTCGCTGCCGCCATGCAGATGCAAGCTACGCCCCGTTGGGGCGCTTCGACGGGGGTACATCCCGCTCAGAGCGTGCGCTGGTGGCCGTAGCCGTGAACCGTGCGCTGCGCCGGGCGGTCAGGCCGCAGTGCCGGCGCTTCTCGCCTCGCGTCTCAGCCGGGTTCGGGCTCCGTGCTCGACCAAGTTCGGTATGTAGGCGCGAATCGGGTTGTCCGACAGTGCGCGGTATCCGTCACGAACGGTCTCAGTGATGTGATCGCGTTGCGTGCCGGGGAAATGCTGCGCCAGACGGTCAACCATGGGTCCCGCAACAGCGGGGTCTTCCTCAATTGGGGTCACAAGACGAGTCTGTCGCAGGTGCGGTCCAGCGTCAAAAGGGCTTCGGACATCCGTCCCGCGCCGGTCAAGAGGCCCGGAGAACACGCTCCACACGACGATGATCGCCAGTATCGTCGTCGTCGTCGCCGCCATGGAACTGCACTGTACGCCCCGTCCGACGCTGCGACAGCGGGAGACCAGGCCGAGGGCCGACAAACTGTTTTCAGGTGAGCGCGGAGATCGCCGTAGGCTGAGTCCATGATCAGTCATTTACTGGTCAAGGTGGCCCGCACTGCCAAACGAAGCGACACCCTGCAGTTCCCGGCCCGCGTGGGCTTCGCTGTCAACGGCTTGTTGCACCTACTCATCGCCGGGATCGCCATCGCCATTGCGGTCGGCGGCGGCGGCACCGCAGATCAGTCCGGGGCGTTCGGGCAACTGGCAGCAGGCCCGGGCGGCGTCTTCGTGCTGTGGACGATCGTGGTCGGCCTGTTCGCCCTCGGGGTGTGGCTCTTCCTGGGCGCTTTCCTGATGCAGGGAGCCGACTCCAAGCGCAAGTGGTCCCACCGGGTGGTTGAAACGAGCAAGGCGGCCGTTTACCTGGCTCTGGCCGGCACGGCTGCGACGTTCGCGCTCGGGGGAACAACGAATTCCGCCGGCAGCACCCGTGACACCAGTGCACGCCTCATGGCCGCCCCTGGCGGTGTGTTCGTGCTTCTGCTGGCGGCCGTCGTCGTGCTGATCATCGGAGCCTATTTCGTGCAGAAGGGCGCGCGCAGGAAGTTCACCGCCGACATCTCCGTGCCCACTGGCCCCGCCGGGCCAGCCATCATCGCACTGGGAGTTGTGGGGTACATCGCCAAGGGCATCGCGCTGGGCGTCGTGGCGCTGCTCGTCGGGGTGGCCGCACTCACCCGAGACCCGAACAAGTCAACCGGACTCGACGGGGCTCTCAAGAGCCTGGCTGCGCTCCCGGCCGGTGAGACCATCCTGATCGCGATCGCGATCGGGCTCATTACCTACGAAGCGTACTGCTTCGCTCGGGCGTGGCGCGCCCGGCTCTACTAGGGCTCTCTCGACTCCTCGAGAGCGTGCCTCTCCGCGGGAACGCGCGTGGAGCGCCAGGTGTCGAAGGCGATCACGCAGCCCACGATGATCAGGGACAGCGAAACGGATGCCAGCGCATCCGTCGCCCAGTGGTAGCCCAGATAGACGCGGCTGACGATCGCGGCAACGATGCAGAGCACGGCGAAGGCGAACCCGGCCACCGTTCCACGGATGCTCCGGCGACGCGAGAACACGAGGTAGGCCGTGAGCAGAACGAAGTCGGTCGCGCCGAGCACGTGGCCGGAGGGGAAAGAGAACGAGGGGTCGGGGCCGAAGAGCATGAGGTCGGTCGGCGGGCGGTGGCGGTTGACGGAATGGCCGATGATCTGGCCCAGAACGACGCCGGCCAGCATGGCCGTGGCCAGGATCAGGGGTAGCCGGGCGTGCTTGCCGAGGAAGCCCCAGGCGAGCGTCAGGACGAGCAGGATGATCGGAAGAGCGATCGGCCCGAAGAGGATGGCCAGGCCGATCATGACCGCGGTCAGGGTTGGTGAGCGCCATGTGGCCAGCCAGGACTGCACGGGTTCGTCAATGACGGTCAGGCCGTTTTTGTTCAGCACCGACAGCAGGATGACGGTGAAGAACACGGCACCGAGGCCGGCCAGGGTGATCGAGGCCAGGTAGAGCCGTCGGCGGGAAGCGGGTTCGAGCATCCGTTTCTCAACCAGGAAGTTGTCGCGCAGGACCGACCAGGAGAAGCGGCCCGGCGGCCGGCTCAGGGCGAACTCGTGCTCACCGTCGAGTTTCGCGGCGAGCGGCGCCCAGATGACGACGGCGACGCCGATTCCGAGCAGCAGTGCGCCGATGGTGTCGGTGAGCCAGTGCGCACCCAGGTAGGTGCGGCTCAGCATCATGACGACCGTGTAGATCGAACCGGCCGCCCACACCCAGGCCCGAGGGAAGAGGATGCCCAGGACGACGGCCATGGTGGCGGCGTTGGCGACATGCCCGGAGGGGAACGATCCGAAGTCGAGGTTGGTCAGAATGTTCTCCGGGCGCGCCCGACCGAAGAGATTCTTGAGCAGTTGCACGACTCCGCCGGTGACCACCGTGGCGGCAAGGTAGTAACCGGCGGCCCAGGGGCGTTTGGCCAGCAGCATGGTGGCGGCGATCAGGACGGGCAGGATGAAGGTGGCGACGATGCCTCCGCCGAGCGTGTCCATCGCGAGGGCGAGGGTTTGCCAGACGGGCGCCCGATTCTCAATCAACTCCGACATCCACTCCGTGTCGATGGAGAGGGGCATGCCCTGGTCGCGCACGACGATGAGGGCGCCCAGGATGAAGGCCAGCGCCAGGGCCAGGAGCCCGCTCACCAGCGGCCACCAATGGGTGACGCGTCGTGCGCCTGGCTTCGCTGCGACTTCTGGGTTCATCTCCGCATCCATCAGGCAATGCTAAAGGGTACGGCCGGGGTGAAAGAGAAGGGGCGCAATTTGTCTAGTGCAGGTCCTGCCGACCAGCAACGCGGTGTTGCTGGTTGCCCCATGCTTGTTGCCCGGTGCCCGTGCCCGGTGCCCGTGCCCGGTGCCCGTGCCCGGTGCCACTGACGAATTCGACGGAGATTTTGAGCGGATCGCGCCTAAACACCCTGAAAAACCTCGAAATCCGGGTTTCTCGAAAAAATCTCCGTCGAATTGGTTCCACGGGGCACCGCGGGGGCACGGGAGCGGGCACGGGAGCGGGCACGGCGCGAGCAGGAGCCTCACGCGGGCACGGCACGGCGGGGGCGTCACGCGAGCACGGCGGGAGCGGGAACGGAGGGGGCACAGCACGAGCAGAGGTGTCACGCCAGCTCGGCACGGGCAGATTTGTGTTCTAAAAAAGTTCTCCACAATGTGAGGAAAGCTCGCGCAAGTGTGCTATCTGGGGTATTCTTGGGTTTGTGACCACCCCTATGGAAAGCCTCGAAACGGATGCCGCGCCCGGCCCCTCCGGCGCGGCCCTCGTGGTGTCCGAACTCGAGGCTCTCGCG
>JACMQV010000191.1 GCA_014376815.1 Cryobacterium sp. | reverse complement strand
GCGCTGCGGTCGGGGCCGCGGCCCGGGCGAGCGGCAGCGCCGAGCTGATCAAACGCTGGTGCGCGACCGACATGGGGTGCACCGATGAGGACGCCGTGCACGCGCTGGGGCGACTGCTCGGCGCGCAGGATGCCGGCTACCTCGCCTTCCGGGCGCGATCGGAGCGTCTGGACCGGGAGTTCGGGCTGTAGGGGTTCGGCCTGTAGGGGGTCACACCATCAGAATGTGCCAGACTCGATCCCGGCCACCGCACGAGCCTGACTCGGTCGCCGCTGAACGTTTCCCACCCGATTGGACACCGCCCCGTGAAGAACTGGTCCTTCAATACCTGCGCGATCGCCGGGTTCAGTTGCAGCACCTTCGCGGTGGCGCTGGTCATCCTGAACCTGGTCACCGCGAACCAGTTCCTGACCGTGCTCCTGTCGGTCGCGGGGCTGGCCCTCCTGGTCGGAGGCGCCCTGTCCGTGCGCGCCCACTTCCTCTGGTCGCGCGGCGGAACCCGCTAACCGGGACGGGCGCTGCGCCGTTCGAATGCTGAGCGCTCAGATGATGAAGTTGCCGCCCGGGGAGCGCTCCGCCTCGGCGAGGCTGGCCGGGGCATCCGTCTGGTTGACGGGCTCGTCGCTGTAGGACGACGTGACCAAGATGGGCATGTGGTCGGAGGTGCCGATGGGCAGCGTTTCCACGTTCTCGATGGTCAGGCCGATGGAGGTCGCCAGGTCGAAGTGCCCGCGGAAGAACTTGTACCGGGTGTAGGTGCGCGTGTCGCTCATGGTGAGGTCGTAGCCGGACTGGTTCACCTTGTCGCCGAGGTGGCCCTTGAAGATGGGGTAGTTGTAGTCGCCCACCATCAGGGTCGGCAGGCCCGGACCGAGGATGTTCAGCTCCTCGTGGGCCGACCGGATCTGGTTGCGGCGCAGGGAGTTCGAGGCGGTGAGCGGCGCGGCGTGGAAGGACGCGACGACGAGTTCGCGCTGGGCCTTGAGGTCTGTCAGCCGGGTGCCGATCAGGCGCTCGTGCGCCGGGGTCAGCAGATGGTCGTGCAGGGATTTCTTCAGCGCGAAGGTCTTGGTGTGCTCCGCGGTGAACCGGTCCTTGCGGTAGTAGATGGCCAGGCCGAGCCGGTTGCGCACGGTCGAGTCGGCCAGGTGCAGCAGGCCCACCTCGTCGGGAAGCTCGCGGGTGTCGCATTCCTGGAGGCAGAGAACGTCGGGGTCGTAGCGCTCTGCCAAGGCGATGAGTTCGCCGCTTGCGCGGTTCTTTCGGAGGTTGTAGCTGATGACTTTCACGCAATCAGCCTACGTTTGCTCCACCAGAAAAACACATCGTCTGAGTGAATTCTCGGCTGACCGGGCACGCTCGCGTGCGAGACTCGGGGGCATGATGCAGGATGCGCACCCGACGGTGGTCTCGGTCAGCCGGGACGACAAGCACCGGTTCAGCAAGCCCGCCGTGGCGGACATCCGTCTGATCAGCGGATTCGGGATCGAGGGCGACGCGCATGCCGGAGCCACGACCGCGCACCGCTACCTGGCCCGGAAGGATCCCGGCCGGCCCAACCTGACCCAGGTGCACCTGCTGCCCGCGGAACTGTTCGACGACCTCGCCGGGACGGGCTTCACGGTCGCCCCCGGCGAGCTGGGCGAGAACGTGACCACCCGCGGCCTCGACCTGCTCGCTCTTCCGCTCGGCGCCCGGCTGCATCTCGGCGCCGACGCCGTCGTGCAGGTCACCGGCATGCGCAACCCCTGTTCCCTGATCAACGGCTACCAGCGCGGGCTGATGACGACCCTGATCAGAACGGATGACGCGGGCCAGGTGATCCGCCGGGCCGGCATCATGGGCATCGTGCTCAGCGGCGGCACGGTCAGGCCCGGCGACCCGATCCGGGTGGAGCTGCCCGCCGGGGAACAGCTCCCACTCGGCGTGGTCTGAGACTCGGCCCCGCCTCCGGGGCAGCGACCGTGCCCCCTGCTATCCTCGGCCTCAATCCACCCATGAAGGAGTCCCCGATGGCCCGCAAGGTGCGCACTGACGATCAGACCATCTCCCGGCTGAGGGTGTACAACATCGTGGCCGGCTCCCTGCATCTGGTGCAGGCCCTCGGCTTCGCGTATGTGCTCACCCTGCTGAGCAGCCAGGTCACGTTCGCCGTCACCGCGGACTACCTGGCCGGGCCTCCCGGGGTGCCGCTGCCGCCCGAACGCGTGACCCTGTTCGACGTCAACGTCGGCATCGGCGTGGTGGCGTTCCTGGCCCTGTCGGCCCTCTTCCACTTCCTGATCTCGTCGCCCTGGTTCTTTGCCCGCTACGCGGCCGGACTCAAGCTGAACCGCAACTACTTCCGGTGGGTCGAGTACTCCCTGAGCTCGTCGATCATGATCTGGCTGATCGCGCAGATCACCGGCATCACGGATGTCGCGGCCCTCTTCTCGATCTTCGCCGTCAACGCCGCCATGATCATGTTCGGGGCGCTGCAGGAGAAGTATGAGACCCCCGGCAACGGCAAGTTCCTGCCGTTGGTCTTCGGGTCGATGGTGGGCGTCGTGCCCTGGATCGTCATCCTGATCTACTTCATCGCCCCCGGCTCGACCAGCGAGGCCGAACCGCCCGCCTTCGTCTACGGCATCATCATTTCGCTCTTCCTCTTCTTCAACACCTTCGCGGTCAACCAGGTGCTGCAGTACAAGCAGATCGGCGGCTGGCGCGACTACCTGCGCGGCGAGCGCGCGTACATCACGCTGAGCCTGGTCGCCAAAACCGCACTGGCCTGGCAGGTCTTCTCCGGCGCGATCATCCCGGCGCTCACCTAGTCCTACCGGGCCTTCGCCGGAATCAGCCGTTGGCGTCCGACGGTGCGGAAACGCTGTCAGCGTCGTGGAATGTGCTGAATTTCGGCGCGACGGGCTTGATGTTCTGGTTGAGGTGGAAGAGGTTCTCCGGGTCGAACTTCGCCTTGATGGTGGCCAGCCGGTCGTAGTTGGACCGGAATTTGTCCGTGACGCGCGTGCCGGTACGCGAACGCCGTCTCCTCCGGGCCGACGCGTTGGACCGCAAGCGCAGCCCCTCGCCGAAGACCGTGTTGACCTCGGGGTAGGGCATCCGCTGCACCAGGGAGCCGACGACGGGTGCGATATCGAGGTACGGCTGCCAGCGCGCCTCTCCTTCCGCGGGGTCCCCGATCCAGATGCCAGCGACGACGCACACCGGTTTGCCTTGCCGTTCGGGGGGCAGGTACGGTGCCACGGGGCAGAGATGGAAACCGAGAAACGCGCTGAACTCCTCCGGGGCGTTCGCCAGGTGTTCCCGGTAGAACTCCGCCACCGCGCGCGCGTCATCGATGGAGTAGAAGATAACGCCGGCGTGCACCATATCGACCGGATGCAGCTGGTATTCAAACGAGGTGACGACGCCGAAATTGCCGCCGCCGCCCCGCAGTGCCCAAAACAGGTCCTCGTTTTCCGATGCACTGGCCGTGTGCACGGTCCCGTCGGCGATCACGACCTGCGCCGAAAGAAGGTTGTCGCAGCTCAAACCGTATTTGCGGGAGAGGTAGCCGACACCTCCGCCGAGGGTCAGCCCCGCGATTCCCTCCGTGCCGACCAGGCCCCCGCGCTGTGGCCGCCACCGCGGATCGCGAGATCCACGCCGTACTCCTGCGCGATTCTCACGGCGGCGACGACGTCGTCCGTGCCGGCGACGCGCACGATGGCGGCGGGTCTCTTGTCGACCATGCCGTTGTAGACCAGGCGCGCCACCTGATAGTCCCTGTCCGCGGGGGTGATCACCCGCCCCTGCAGATGAGCAACCAACTGGGAAATCAAGCTATCGGGCATGGCTGCCTCCTGCGCTTATGCGCTCACTCCTGGCCAGGGCATCCGGTGACGGCGTCGTCCACTCCGCCACACTCTCCCCAGCGCAGAAATTACGCTCGACCGAGACGACTGTCAACGAAGCTCACACGCCCGGAGCCGGCCTTCTGGCTGCCGTGAGCCCGGATCACATTGGCTGCCGTCAGCCTCGGTCGAGGCGGACATCCGTCGTCACGATCGCTCGTGTCGTCAACCGTGAACGAGGAGGAACCGATGAAAGCCGAACGAGTCGAACTCGAGCCGCGCAGCCTACTGGGGGTGCGCGAGACGATTAAAATGAGCGAGATGAGCGAGATGAGCGACTTCATGGGGCGGGCCTTCGGCACCGCCGCCGCCGAACTGGGCAAGCAGGGCGCCTTCCCGGCCGGACCCGCGATCTCGATGTACCACGGCATGCCCACGGACACCGTGGACGTGACGGCGGGCTTTCCCGCGCCCCGGCCGATCACGCCGACACCGGGGGTGGTCGTCGAGACGCTGCCGGGCGGGCCGGCGATCGAGGCCATCCACACCGGACCCTACGACACCCTCACCCAGACCTATGGCGAACTCAACGCGTGGCTCGCGGAGCAGAAGCTCGACCTGGCCACCGGCATGTGGGAGGAGTACCTGGTCGGCCCCGACACCGAGCCGGACCCCGCCAAGTGGCAGACCCGGATCGTCTTCCCGCTGCGCTGAGCCGGACTGGACGGCCGCGGCCTAGCGGATGCCCAGCTGACTGACCAGCCGCGGCAGGTCAACGGCGAGGGCTTCCCACACCAGCCCGTAGTCGACGTCGGCGTCGACCCTTGCGGTGCCGGCGGCGGCGAGGTAGTCGGCCAGGAACCGCAGCTTCTCCCAGGCCACCAGCGGATACCTGTCCCGGAACGCCGTGGGCAGCTCGTGCACCGCCGCCTGCGCTTCGACCACGATGGCCCGCCCCTCGATCCGACGGGACCGGGCGGCCGGATCGCCCGGGTCGGCCGGGTAGACGAAGGACTCCCGGCCGCGACGCACGATGAATTCTGCGCGACGCACGAGGTCACGGATATCGGCCAGCAGGGCATCCGTTCGGTCGAAGTCACCACTCATCATGCGTCCATCATGGCGCATGATCACGGCACCGCTACCCCGGTCCGGGCAACTCCTGCCCCGAACGAATTCGACGGAGATTTTGCGCGGATGGAGCCGAACCAGCCTGAAAACCGGCCCGTAGAGCAAAATCTCCGTCGAATTGGTTCACCGCGGGCCACAGGGGCCCCTGGGATGCGCGGCGTCCGCGCGGGGTGGTCGGTTCCGGCTATCGGGGGAGCGCCACAGCCCGGCGAGGCGGCCTCACTCCTCTTGCGGGCGGTCCGATCGGGGCCCGCGGGCCGGCGTGTTCAGCGACCGGCCGTCGAGGAACTCCAGCACGTCCTGCATCAGTCGGGGTTCGCCGGCAACGGCCATGTGCCCCTGGCCCGGGTACACGATCGCGCGGCCGTTCGGGATCAGCGTGGCCGTCTCCCGCAGCAACTCCACGGGGTACACGTTGTCCCGGTCCCCGCCGATCACCAGGGTGGGAGCGTCGATCTCGCTGAGCCGGTCCCGCAGGTTGAAGCCGTCCTCGGCGTGGATGATGGCCAGCATATCGGGCGTGGCCTTGCCCAACATGGCCGGCCCCAGCAACCAGCCCACCCCGGCAGCCAATCTCCGGCCGAGCGCAGAGGTAGCGAGGCCACTGAACATCTCACGCGAGGCCCGGCGGGGGCGGCCCTCCGCCACCTCCTCCGCGACGCGCAGCTGCGTTCGCTTGCCCTCGGGTCCCAGCTTGTAGGCCGCAGAAACCACGATCAGTCGCTGCACCACGTCGGGGTGGTCGGCGGCGAGCTGCAGGGCAATGCTCCCTCCGGTCGAGATGCCCATCACATCGACCGGCCCCGGAAACTCCAGACGCAGGGCGTCGGCATGGTCCCGGGCGATATCCGCCATGGTGGCGTTCGGGTCGAGGTCCGGGCGCGGGGTCAGCCGCAGAATGCGGTGGCTGGCCGCAAGCGGCATCAGGGTCTGCGAGACGAACATCCGCTCGAAGCCGACGGTCGGTTCATTGTTCTGGCTGAATCCCGGCAACACCACCAGCGGGGTGCCGGTGCCGAACCTCAGATAGGGCATCCCGCCGAGCAGGGTGCCTGTGCGGCGCGCCATGGTGCTCGCATCGGTGACTGTTTTCGTGCCTGTTGTGGGGGGCATCGGCTCGACCCTTTCGTGTCATTATCGTGTCGGTTAGGTGTCAGACTTCGTGTCGCTGACCGTTCGTGTCATTGACCGTTCGGATGCCGTCGGCCGGCTCCTCATAGCCGTTGGTGAGCGTACCCGCGCCCGGTGACCCCTGAAAGAGTCACACCCGGCCCACGCCGAGGCCGACCAGGCTCAGCCACTTCTGGATCTGGCGGCGGTCGACCGTGGCCGCGCGGAACCCGACGTAGCCATCGGGGCGCACGATCAGCACGCCGAGACCGGGGCGGTCGGTCAGGCGGCGCACGTGGATGCGGGCATCCGTCGGCCCCCCATCCAACGGCGCGACGGCCGGATCGGCCGCGCCGGCCTGCAGCAGGATGTGCACGCCGGGGCGGGCGATGAGGGCGTGCAGCCGCACCCGCTCCCCCGCGCAGGTGACCACCGTGTCGGCGACCCGAGACCCGGGGCACGGCCCCCGCGCCGCCCCTGGACGCCGCCCGCGCACCCCGGCGCGAGCCGCGGCGCGCACCCCGGCGCGAACTGCGGGAACGCCGTCGACCGAGAGCGGGCTGCGCCGATAGTGCAGCCGGAACTGGGACAGCGTGCGCGCACCGGCCGTCATCAGGCGCCGCCGCCGGGTCAGCCAGGGCAGCAGCGGGGCGCCGAGCGGAACCAGCACCGAGCGGGCGAGCTGGGCGGCCGGATGCAGGCTGGCCTCGGCCCAGAAGATGGCGTGCGTCGCCCGGAGCACGAGCTGGTCGGCCGGGCGCCGCTCGCGCTCGTAGGAGTTCAGCAGCACCGGGCTCGGGCGGGCCTGGCCGGACGCGAAGGCCAGCTTCCAGCCGAGGTTGAGCGCGTCCTGGATGCCCGTGTTCATCCCCTGCCCGCCCGCCGGGGAATGCAGGTGCGCGGCGTCGCCGGCGAGGAAGAACGGCCCCCGCCGGAAGTGGGTGGCCAGCCGGTGCTGCAGCCGCACCCGGGCCGACCACGCGACATCCGTGATCGCGGCGGGCAGGCCGGCCTCGTCGACCAGGGCCTGCAGCTCGGCGCGCGGAACGGATGGACCGGGCTGGCCGAACGGGAGCGGCGCGGCACCGGCGGGCCGGGTGGCGAGCATGCGCCAGGGGGCGCGCTCGCCGTTCGCGAACAGGAACAGCAGCCCGCGTCGGGCCGCCACGACGTGGGCGCTGTCCGGCTCGAGGGCCTCGGCGGCTGCCGCCCGCAGGTCCAGGTCGGCAAGCACCGCCTCCTGGGCGTAGTCGCCGCCGCGCCAGGCCCCGACGCGGCCGCGCACGAGGCTCGCGGCGCCGTCGCAGCCGACCAGGTAGCGATACCCCGCCGCCTCGAGCCCCGATTCCCGGCGGATGACCGCCCGCCGGTTCTCCAGCCGGAACCCCACCAGCTCCGCGCCGCGCTCCACCGGCACCCCGCGCTCTACCAGCGCCTGCGCCAGCACGGCCTCGACGTCGGCCTGCCGGATCACCAGCAGGTGCGGGAAGGCGGTCCCGGGCAGATCGAGTTGTTCCACCCGCACGGCCACCACCCGGGAGCGCAGGTGCAACCTCACGGAGGCGGCGGTGTCGCCGCGGGCGAGGAGGGCATCCGTCACCCCCAGCGGCCGCAACACCTCGAGCGTGCGCGGGTGCATGAGCATGGCCCGCGACGGCCGGGACAGGTCGGGCCGCCGATCGATGATGCGCACGCTGGCGCCGTGGTCGTGCGCCTGCAACGCCAGGGCCAGGCCGGTGGTTCCCGCCCCGACCACCAGGACGTCGACGGGCGGCCTGGTCACCGCAGCGCCCGCACGGGCTGTGCGGGCAGCCACCAGGCGTCGCCGGCGGTGCGCGGCGCGGGGGCGCCGGCATCCGTCGCCAGCACGGGGTTGGCCAGAAAATCGTCCCGGCGGATGCCAGGCAGCACCCGGTAGCGGATCGAACCGCGCACGCTGACCAGCGCCAGTACCCGCCAGAGGGTGCGCGCGTAGTTCTCCGCGCGCACCGGACCGTCCCACTCGTAGATGCCGCGGTAGACGCCGTTCTCGTCGTTGGTCAGCCACAGCTTCGACACGTAGCCGGGGAAACCGACGAACAGGGGGGTGTTCAGGATGCTCTCGGCGCGGAACAGGGCATCGCCGCGGCCCCGAACGACCACCAACCGGAACCGCACCAGCAGCACGGCCGGGTGGCGGGTCGGCCCGCGATCGACGACCGTCTCGCGGTAGACGGCCGCCTCGCTGCCGTCGGTGAAGGGCATGCGGCGCCCGACGTTCTGCCGGGGCAGGTGCACACGGCGTTGGGCGAGCAGCACCCCGGTCCCGTCCACGCTGCGGGTCAGGTACTTCACGGTCTGCCACGGTTCGGCCGGTGGTTTCGGCAGGCGTTCAGGGTTCATGGGAGCCTCCGGTCTTGAATCGAACGGAATAGAGTGTGGGATTTCAGCGCGGTTGCTGCCAGCATAAAGACACGCTCTGCGCCTGGGAAGGCCCGCGCCCGGCCCCATCACCGCGTGACGATTGGGCGGCGGCATCCGTCTGAACCAGAGAGGGCTATTAGCAGACCCACCCGCAGACGCCCTGGCCCCAACCACTGAATGGACCCCATGACGAGCACCGACCTGAACGACGACGCCTCCCCCGAAGGTCCCCGCGACGCCGGGACCGGAAGCCGGCTCGCGGCCGTCGTCTACAATCCGATCAAGGTGGACCCGGGCGATCTCAAGGCCGCCGTGGCGGCCGAGCAGACTGCCGCCGGCTGGCCGGAGACCCTGTGGTTCGAGACGTCGGCGGAGGATCCCGGCCAGGGACCGGCTCGGCAGGCGATCGGGGCCGGGGCATCCGTCATCATCGTGGCCGGTGGCGACGGCACCGTGCGCGCCGTCGCGGAGGAGGTCGTCGGCACGGAGTGCGCGCTGGCGCTGCTGCCCTCGGGCACCGGCAACCTGCTCGCCCGCAACCTGCAGCTGCCCCTCGATGACGCCGGGCAGTCCATCCACACCGCCTTCACCGGCCGGGACAGGGCGATCGACGTGTGCCGGATCGCCATCGAGCGGGCGGACCGGTCGGTCGACCGGCACGCCTACCTGGTGATGGCCGGGCTCGGCCTCGACGCGAAGATGCTCGCCAACACCGACGACGACCTCAAGGCGAAGGCCGGCTGGCTGGCCTACGTGAAGGCCCTGGTGGCCGTCGGCAAGGATGACAGTGAGTTGCGCTTCCGGTATCGCCTCGACGACAAGCCCGAGCAGTCGCTGCGCGCGCACACGATCATGGTCGGCAACTGCGGGTCTCTACCGGCCAGCATCGAGCTCATTCCCGACGCGGCCCTCGACGACGGAGTCTTCGACGTGGTCGTGCTGAAGCCGGAGGGCCTCGGCGGCTGGCTGCAGATCCTCTCGAAGGTGCTCTGGGAGAACGGCGTGCTCAGCCGCACGGCCCTCGGCCGCAGGCTGCGCACGGGCGACGTCGACGCGCTCAACTACGCGACCGGAACGGAACTCGTTCTGCGTCTCAACCGTCCGGAGAAGATCGAACTCGACGGCGACGGGTTCGGAACCGCCGTCGCGTTCAAGACCTGGGTGGATGCCGGCAGCCTCACCCTGCGGGTGCCGAGCGACTCGGCGTAGGCCGCGCGACATCCGTGCCCGTGCTCTCCCGCACCCCCGGACGTCACCTGAGCCAGGCATACGCCCCGTGAGGGGTCCCGAATCGACCTTCCGGAGGCCCCGGAACGTCGATTTGGGACCCCTCGCGCCGTGCGGCGGACCTGACCAGCCCAAGGCGGGGCCGGGATGAGCGGGGCGGCAGCGCCGGGATCAGCGACCGTCCGGCCTCGCGGTGGATTTTGCGACGGAGCCGACCAGCCCGCCCACGGCAGCCGCGAAACCCTTGGCGCTGAACTCGCCCCGCGACATGAGCCAGTCCGGCGTCGGTGCACCCTGCTTGTACAGTGCGACGAGTTCCTGGGCCCAGTCCCGCTCGACGCCCCAGAGCACCGCGAACGGCAACAACTTCTCATAGCGCTTGACGAGTTTGACGGTGTCGACTGCGCTTCCTGAGCTCAACAGGCGCAAGCGGTCTGCCTCGGTGAGACGCAGGTAGACCTTCATTCCCTTGAGATGGTCGCGTTGTTCGGCGCCCGCATCGGTGAGGTCCGCGGTGGCCGCGGCGAAACGGTTGGCCAGATAGATACAGATCGCCGCGATGCCGACGAACGGAAGCACTTTGCCCAGCTGCCCGGACCCCCCGCTCAGCACCACCGCACCGAAGATGACCAGGAGGGGCACCAGGACGACGGCCATCCCGAGTGCGATCCGCTTGCCGCCGAGGGCGACCACCGATGACCGCCAGCCGCGGGACGTGACGGAGGCCCTCGAAGCCGAGGGGCAGGTGCGCAGCACGGCGGCCAATGCCCGGTCCACGACGCCGAGTTCCCGCACCCCGCCGACCGCCAGACCGGGGAACAGCGCCTCGAGCAACTGGCGTTCCTGGGCGTCCACGCCCTTGTACGTCAGCAGCTGCAGCGTGTAGCCGCCTCGGCCGGCGCTGACCGGGAAGTCGAGGATGCGCAGCTTGCCGCGCACGGCCAGGCTCACCAGTTGAGCGGCGACGGCCGTCGTCGGCCGATCCACGAGGTCACCCGCCTCCAGCAGGTTGTAGCCCGTCGGCACGCTGAACTGGGCGGTCACGACGCCGCGGCCCCGGTCGTCGCGCTGGGCGAGGTGGCGGCGGAGGTAGGCGATCGCGACGCCGAGGAGGCTGACGGACGACAGGATGATGATCAGCGGCGTTTCGGCGTCTGCGATCGCGGGCATGGTACGGCTCCAATGTTTCATCCGGAGCCTTGAGCCTCGACGCGGTGACAACCGCGCCGAGTCGTGCTGCCCCCACGACATCCGTTCCCAAAAGGCTAGTACAGCCCGGCGAGTCAGGTCACGGCCCGCGAACCGACGACAAAGAGGGGTACGGATGTCTCCGCACCCCTCAGAGCTGTCGTCTCACCGAGCGGGGACGTGGATCAACGCAAAGACCGGCCGCCCCAGGAGAAGGGACGACCGGTCTTCGTTCTGCGGAAGATCAGGGCATCAGTACCAGTTGTTGGCCTCTGAGTGAGCCCAGGCGGCGCAGGGGGTGCCGTAGGAGGAGGACTTGATGTACTGCAGGCCCCAGGCGACCTGCGTGGTGGCGTTGGATTCCCAGTCGTTTCCGGCGGAAGCCATCTTGCTGCCGGGCAGCGCCTGCGGGATGCCGGTGGCGCCGCTGGGGTTGTACGCCTTGTAGTCCCAGTTGGACTCTTTCTCCCACAGCTGGTTCAGGCAGGAGAACTGGTCGCTGCCCCAGCCGTACTTGCTCGAGGCCATGGCCTGGGCGGTGGCCTTCGCGGCGGCCGGGGAGTTGCCCTGCGAGAGCGTCGCGACGCGGCTGGACTCGGCGGCGGCAGCAGCCTGTGCGGCCTTGGCGGCCGCTGCGGCGGCTGAGGCGGCGGCGGCCCGGTCGGCTTCGGCGGCCGCCGCGGTCAGGGCCGCGGTCTCCGTCTTGGTCTTGCTGGTCAGCGACGAGACCTCGTCGAGGGGCAGGACCTCGTAGCCCGCGAGGGAGCTGGTCACCTCGGTGAGGGCGGAGGCATCCGCTTTGCCCTGGGTCGCGGAGATGACCTGGTTGGCCTGGTCCAGGGCGACGGATGCGTTGTGCTCCGTGTGCGACTTGGCGACGCCGTGATACGCGGCCAACTGCTCGTGGTGCAGTCCGGTGCTGTCGGTCAGCGCGGCCGTGGCGGACACGCGGTCCTGGGCGGCGACGGCGGACTGGGCCGCGAAGGTGCCGCCGACGACGAGGCCGGCGATGGCGAGGGCGCTGCCGGCGAGGATCCCGATGCGGTGCGACTTCTTGAGCTTGGGGGTGGTGCTGTCGTTGCTGCTGGCGGTGCTGGTGCTGAGCTTGTTCTGTGCTGCGAAACGGATGATTTTGTCTTCGGGTGTTTCTGGCATATTTGTGTACGCGTACCTTCGGGTGACGCAAGCGCGAGCGCTCATGAGCGCCGGCTCACTGAGCGTCGGGCCTGCGCTCTAGGGTGGCGGCGCAGACGAAACGTCTACTCTGCCTCATGTTTCTGGACAAACGCTCACTTTCAGCTCCAAAAACCATGTGTGCAAGGGGCTTGACACCGGCTTCGGGGGGTTCTCCAGTCGTCGATCTGCCCGATGACCTGGCGAGAATCACCTGGTGAGAAGGTCGATCTGCTCGGCGAGCAAACGTCCGAGTGCGGGGAGGTCGGGGCAGGCATCCGGGTCGGCATTAAGCGTGATTGTGAGGGTGCCCGCATAGGAGAGCACCGAGAAGGACACCGTGACGTTGCCCGTGGCGACGCTCAGCGGTACGAGTGCGGTGATCGGGCAGCCGAAGATCGCCAGGGGCCCAGGCGGGCCGCGCAGGTTGGTCACGAACGTGTGGATCAGGCGTTGCCGGTCGACGAACCGCTGGAAGAGGCCGAGCCTGGCCAGCAGCCGGAACATCGGGCCCAGCAGCGCGGTCGAGGCGCCCGGCGGCGCCTGTTTTGCGGCCCGCGTCGTGCGGGCGACGGTTTCCAGTCGGGCAGCCGGGTCTCCGATGCCGGGAACGTCGATCGGGATGACCCCGCTGCGGTTGCCCAGCTCGCCCGCGTTCGTCTGACGCCGCTCCGAGAACGGCACCGAGAGCACGAACCGGTCGACCCGTTCCCCGCGCTGCCCGAGCAGCCGGTGCAGGGCCCCGCCGATGGCCGTGAGCACGACGTCGTTGACCGTGGCGCCGTGGGCGCGGGCGGCACGGTGAACCCGTCCCAGTTCCAGACGGATGCTCAGGAACCGCCGGCGCGCACCCGTCGGCCGGTTGAGCGAGGTGGGCTGCAGGCGGTGGCGGGCGGCATCCGTCACCAGGCGGCGCGCGGAGGGCATCGGCCGGGGGAAGTCCTCGTTGGGGGCGTACTCGGGGGCGGGGGCGGGCTCGCCCGGCGCCCCGTCGACGAGGCTGGCCAGCACCGCCAGTCCACCGATCCCGTCGGCGAGCACGTGGTGGAACACGATGATCAGGGCGGCCTGGTGTTCGGGGGTGTCGGAGGTGTCGGAGGTGTCGGAGGTGTCGGGGGTGTCGGGCCCGGCTGCTTCCGGCCCCGCGGTACCGGTCACCAGGATGGCCGACCAGAGCGGGCGGTTGCGGGGAAGCGGGGTGGCGATCAGTGTCGCCGCGAGGTCGAGCACGGCCTGCTCTCCCCCGGGCGCCGGGCAGGGCACCGAGGACAGATGGTGGGCCAGGTCGAAGGCCGGGTCATGGACCCAGACCGGCCGGCCGCATCCGAAGGGCACGGTCACCAGCCGTTGCCGCAGCCTGGGCACGTTCTGGATGCGCCGGGTCAGCAGGCGCGCGGCCTGTTCGGGGTCGAACCCGTGCCGGGCGTCGAGCATCAGGACCGCGCCGACCTGCATCGGCGTGGACCCGTGCTCAGTCGCCAGCGACATCAGGTCGTCGGTGCTCACCCGGTCGATCGGGTTCGGCTCGCCCATACCGGGAACCTATACCCGGCGCCGCGCCGGCGACGCCCTGTGGCGGGTGTTGCGCCGGGACCGCTCAGGGGTCAGGCTGGGCGACAGCGCGGCCAAGCCGCGGCCGTGCCGAGCCACCGTGACGACGAGGGAGCCCCGATGATCCAGACCGTGCAGTCGGCCGATGGCACCGCGATCGCCTACGAGAAAAGCGGCACCGGCATCGCGCTGATCATCGTCGGCGGCGCGTTCAACACCCGGCAGTCACCCGGGGCGCTCGTGCCGCTGCTCGCCGAGCACTTCTCCGTTTACGCCTACGACCGCCGGGGCCGCGGGGACAGCACCGACATGGCGCCGTATGCCCCCGAGCGGGAGGTCGAGGACCTCGCCGCCCTCATCGCCGCGGCCGGCGGGGCCGCGATGGTCTACGGGCACTCGTCGGGTGCCGTCCTGGCGCTGTTCGCGGCGGCGAGCGGCCTGCCGATCACCCGGCTCGCCGCCTACGAGCCGCCCTTCACCGCCGAGGAGCACGGGACGGGCGCGCTCGAGGGCTGGGGCGCAGGCGTGCAATCGGCGCTGGATGCCGGCGACCGCGATCAGGCGGCCCGACTCTTCCTGCTGGGCACCGGTGCCGACCCGGCGAGGGTCGCCGGGATGTCCGGGATGCCCTGGTGGCCGGGCATGCTGGCCATCGCCCACACGCTCCCCTACGACATCGCCCTGACCGGCGATGGGCTGGTTCCCGCCGGCCGCCTGGCCGGGATCGGTGTTCCCGTCCTCCTGCTTGTCGGAGGTGACAGCCCCCCGTGGGCCGCCACGGCCGCCGCCGCGGTGGCGCGGGCGGTGCCCGGCGCCACGCGGATCACCCTCGAGGGGCAGGACCACAACGTGGATGCCGCCTCGCTGGCCCCGGTCCTGATCGACTTCTTCGGCTAGCTCGGCTAGCTCGGCTCGCCCGGTGCCGGCCGGCGCGCCCCGCGACCGGTCGCCGAGGAGGCGGTCGGCGGCGCGGGAGCCGGCCCCATGCGTTGCGCGGGGGCTGCGCCGTTGCGCGGGTGGCATGCCACCCGCGTAGAGGCGCAACCCCCGCGCAACGGCTGCCGGCGCCCGAATCAGGCGTGCGGGCTCAGGTGCCGTCGTCATAGGTGGTGCGTGGTGCCAGGTGACGCGTGGTGCCCGGCTGCTAGACGGCGACCGGCTCCAGCTCCGGCACCTCGTAGGCGTGATGCGACTGTTCCACGGCGGCGTCGAATTCGGCGTCGATGTCCGTGGACGGCTTGTGGGTGACCAGGGAGACCACGACGCCGACCAGCAGGCTGGCGATGAAGCCCGGGACGATCTCGTACATGACGTCGCCCAGCGGAGAGTTGCCCCAGATGAAGACGACGACGGCGCCGGTGACCATGGCCGCCAGCGCACCCCAGGTGGAGAGCTTCTTCCAGTAGAGGGAGAGCAGCACCACGGGGCCGAACGCGGCGCCGAAACCAGCCCAGGCGAAGCCGACCAGTTCGAGGATGGTGGAATCACGGTTCAGGGCGATCAGTCCGGCGGCGAGCGCGACGAGCAGCACGCCGAGACGGCCGAGCATGATCATCTGCTTCGGGGAGGCATCCTTCTTGCCCACGATCGCGTACAGGTCCTCGACCAGCGCCGAGGAGCACACGATCAACTGCGACGAGATCGTGCTCATGATGGCGGCCAGCACGGCCGCGAGCACGAGGCCGGCGACGAACGGGTGGAACAGGATCTGCGAGGGCAGCAGGAAGACCGTTTCCGGGTTCTTCAGGGTCACGTCGGGATTCTGCTGGAAGTACGCGATGCCGATGAGAGCGGTGACGATGGCGCCGAGCGCCGTGAGGATCATCCAGCCGATACCGATCCGGCGGCCGGCCTTGGCGTCCTGCGCGGTGCGCAGCGCCATGAAACGCACGAGGATGTGCGGCTGGCCGAAGTAGCCCAGGCCCCACGCTGCGGCGGAGATGACGCCGAGCACGGAACCGCCGGCGGTCAGGGAGAGCAGGTCGGGGTTGACCTCGCGGATGGAGTCGATGGTCGCGGTAAGGCCGCCGGTGGCGCCCAGGGCCACCAGGGGAACCACGACGAGCGCCGCGAGCATGAGGAGGCCCTGCGCGACGTCGGTGAGGGTGGCGCCGAGGAAACCGCCGAAGACCGTGTAGAGCAGGGTGACCCCGGCGACGATGAGCATGCCGGTCAGGAAGGTCGAGCCGAAGGAGTTCTCGAAGAACACGCCGCCGGCGACCATGCCGGAGGACACATAGAACGTGAAGAAGACCAGGATGATCACGCCGGAGACCACGCGCAGCAGTCGGGACGTGTCCTTGAGTCGGTTCTCGAAGAAACTCGGGATGGTGATCGAGTTGTTGGCCAAGTGCGTGTAGGAACGCAGCCGCGGGGCCACGAACTTCCAGTTCAGCCAGGCGCCGATGGTGAGGCCGATGGCGATCCACGCCTCCACCAGGCCGGACACGTAGATAGCACCGGGGAGGCCCAGCAGAAGCCACCCGGACATGTCGGACGCGCCCGCGCTGAGCGCCGCAGTGCCGGGTCCCAGACCTCGGCCGCCGAGCATGTAGTCGTGGTGATCGTTGGTCTGCCGGAAGGCGAACCAGCCGATCGCGATCATGGCGGCGAGATACAAGGTGATCGCCGCAAGTTGGAAAGTCTGATCCGTCATTGGATTCCTTTTTATTCGGATGCCCGGCATTGGGCATTCGGATGCCCGGAGTACGGGCGATTGCAAACCCTCAGTGTCGCAGAAACAAGGGCTCCCGCTAAATCCGGTCGCCTCTGCTCCACCGATGGCCCACGGTCAGCGCGAAGCAGCAGCGACACCCGCAGCGACACCCTCCAGCTGCCCGAGCGCATACGCCCACGCGATCCGCTCCTGCTCCAGCCGCACGTTCCCCTCCGAACGGATGCGCTCCAGCACCGTCTGCTCCCCCGCCGAAAGCGACCGGTAGGTTCCGGCGGCCGCCTTCGGCTCTGGCACCCACAGGTCGCGGTAGGCGAGCAGCGTGTGCTCGTCCATCAGCACGCTCGTGACATCCGCACAGGTGGAGCGGAGCGCGTGCAGGATGGCGAATCCGTCCGAGTCGAGGTCGCCCCAGTAGACGACGCGGCCGGTCCGGATCCACGGGATCCGACCGAGCCGGGGTGCCGCGTACCCACCGCCGTGCACGACGACCGCGCCAGGCAGTTCGGGCATCGCGAACATCGTTTCAAGGTTTTCGAAGACGAAAACAAGGCTCGGCGACACGTCGAGCGCGGCGAGTTCCTCTACCGGCGCGATCACGTCGCACAGGCCCCCGGGTCGGAGGGCCCGGTCCAGGAACCGAACCCGCACCATGGCCGGCGCGTCGAGCAGGCCCAGGGACGTCCGCCCGCTGACGGCGGCGTGCAGGCTCTCGACCACCGCGCGGTGCCGCTCGAGCCACTTGGTGTCGATGCCGCGAATCGGCAGCTGCCGAATGCGCCAGCCGGATGCCGGATGGTCGGCCAGCCACGCCACGACCAGCAGCAGGGTGGTGAAGTCGGGCTCCGCGAGCATCTGCAAGGTGCGCCCGTGAGTGCGGATCGCGGCGGCGAGCACGTCCGTGGGGGCCACGGATGCCGCGCGCCCGGCGAGTGCGCCGCGCACCACCGCGGCGCGCTCGCGCAGCACCCGCCAGTCTCGGCCCGCCGCGGCCCCGGCGAACGCCGCGATCGCATCCGCTCCCCGCAGCACGCACCGCTCCGGCACGGTTTGCGCGCCGACGCGCGACCACTGGCGCCCGCCCCAGGTCACCAGGACCGAGGCGTCGGCGGCATCCGCGGCCTGCCAGGCCTGCACCCACGCGATGGCGGCGGCCTGGTCGTCGAGCGCCGCCCTCTCGGTGGGCGGGTGCAGCACGATCTCGAGCCGGGCATCCTCACCGCCGAACGCCGCCCAGTCGCGCTGGTCGGCGAGAACCTTCTTCAGCGCCCGCGCCCGAGCGTCGGCGACGGTCACCATGCCGCGCGGCGCGGCCATCAGGCCAACTCGTCGTCGCGATAGATCACGGCGGCGGTGCGGGAGTCCCGCCGGGTGGCATTCGTGATCGACGTGATGCCGCCGACATACGGTTCGATCGTCTGCAGCAGCTTCTCCGGCGTGGCCAGGATCATGTGGAATCCGAACTCCACGAACACGTCCATCGCCATCCGGGTATACCGGCTGTCGGCCTTGTCGAACGCCTCATCGAGGATGATCGTGGCGTACGACGGCAGTTCGTCCTCGTCGGCGGCGAGCTGGTAGCGCAGCGCCGCTGCGAGGCAGAAGATCACGAGTTTCTGCCGCTGCCCGCCCGAGAGCCCGGCGCTCGAGTCGTGCACATTCACGGTGCGCCCGGCCAGGTCCACCTCGTGCGCCATGAACGTGACGTGCTGGCGGGTGTCGAGACAGCGGCGGCTCCAGGCCAGGTCGGCGTTCTCGCCGGACGCGAGCCGCTGCATCAGCCGGTTCAGCACGGCGAAGCGCTGCTCGGCGGCGGCCAGGGTGTCCTCGCCCCAGGCCCCGTCGACGACGGTCTTGAGGTCGGCCATGAACTGCAGCACCTCAGGGGTGCGCCGGGTCTTCACCTCGATGCGCAGGTACCGCTCCACGTCGAAGCGCGACCGGCCCAGCGACGCGTTGACCGGGTCGATGCGGTCGGCGATCTGCTTGGGGGCGTCACGGATGTCCGAGGCCAGGTGCCCGATCAGGTCGCGTGACTTGTCCCGCAGCAGCTTGAGGAAGTTGCCCTCGTGCTCGGGCAGTCCGCGTTCGAGGATCCCCGAGAGCAGCGCCCGGTAGCCGGCCCGGTCATCGATGGAGATGGTCAGGTCGCCGGATGCGGCGGGCCATTTCGCCTTGAACGCGCTGGCCCCGGCGATGAAGTCCGACTCCGCACGCCGGAGCAGCGCCTGCGCGGCGCTCGATTCCCGGTGCAGGGCCTCGCTCACCTTGCGACCGACCTCGCCGATGTTGCCGCGATCGATCTTGCGCTGCACCGAACGGTACCGAGTCTCCAGCAGGGCGGCGTCGGATTCGCGCACCACGCCGGGTTGGTCCTGCACCCTCAGGAGCAGGTCGGCGATCAGCGCGTCGACGACTGCGAGGGTGGCGTTGACCTGACTGACCCGCAGCGCGGCCTCGCGAGCACGCGCGTCGGCCGCCTGGTTGCTCTGGCGTGCCAGCTTCTCCAGGCCCAGGGCATCCTGCAGCTCGGTGTTGCCGGTGGTGAGTGCCTCGAGCTGTCGGTTCCGGGCGCGCACCAGCTCGTCGGCGGCGGCGCGGTCCAGTTCCGCCCACTCCTGGCCGACGACCCGTTCGAGCACCGTGCGGCGACGGATGGCGGCCGTCTTCGCGGCGTCCGCCTGCGCGAGGCGCACCCCGGCCTCGTCCCTGCGCCGTTCGGCGTCGCGGCGCCGAGTCAGGAGCAGGTCGACCTTGGCGTCGTTGTCGGCGCCGAGGATCCACTGGGACCGGTCGTCGATGCGGTGCCGGTCGTTCTTCTCGTAGCGGCGGGCGGACTTCTTCACCTGCCCACCGATGGTCACACCCCGGTCGACGGTGTCGAGTTCGTCGGGGCTGTCGACGCAGGCGAAGTCGAACTCCGCGGCAACGCGCGCCTGGAGCCAGTCGCGGAACGGCCCGTCGCTGACCCGGATGCGGTGCAGCAGCGACCGGGCGGTGCGGGCGGCCCGGGGCGGGTCGGCGACGGCGGGCACCGCTTCGAAGACCAGCCGGGCGCCGAGGTTGCGCGCTTCCACCCGGCGCCGCACCTCCGGCAGGTAGTCGTCGCGCACGAGCAGCGCGCTCGCGAGGGGGAACACGACTCGTTCGATCGCGCCGCTCCAGTCGGCGAACTCGGGCAGCACCTCGATCAGTTCGCCGGCGAACGGCAGTGCCGATTCGGTGACGCCGAGTTCCTCGGCCAGGCGCTTGCGGGCGAGCAGCAGCGCGGCCGGCAGGTTGCTCTTGCGGGTGCGCATCTCGGTCAGCTCACCGTCGATCGCGGCGAGTTCGCGCTTCGCCGCGGAGTACTGCTCGTAGTCGCCGTGCTCGTGGGCGGCGGCGGGCGCCGTCTCGGCGAGGGCCCGGCGCGAGGACTCGACGAGTTCGGCGAACTCCTCGCCGCTCGTGGGGGCACCGTCGACGCCGACGCCGGCGAGTTCCTCGGCGAACCGGCTCCAGCGGGTGGTGGTGGCCGCGGCATCCTTCACCGCGTCGTTCACGCGCTCCTGCATCTGGGCGGCGTCGGACCCGCCGAGTTGCAGGGCCCGGCGTTCGGCGGCGCGCAGCAGCTCGGCGGTCTCGGCGAGGGCGGCATCCGTGGTGCGGGCGTCGTCGACGGCGCGTGCCTGCTGGGAGCGCAGCAGCCCGCGTTCGTCGTCGGCGAGGCGCAGGGTCAGCTGGTTCTGGAACGGGTCGATCAGATCGCTCAGCCGGTCGGCCTCCGCTCCCGCGGTCGCCGCGCTCTCATAGCCGGCGATGGACGTCTCGAGCGTTTTCAGGTGCTCGGCCTGGCGGCGCAGCTCGACGACGTGCTGGTGGGCCTGGTTGAGTTCGCCGAACTGTTCCACGGCGTTCCGGGCCCGGGCGAAGGTGACCGGTTCGTCGAGCATGAAGTCGCGGAACAGCTGGTCGAGGCTGCCGAGGTTCTTCGCGGACTGGGTCTTGTGCAGCAGGTGCAGGGCATTCAGGCTGCCGATGCCGAGCAGGCGGCGCAGTTTCGCGTAGAAGGGGGCGTGGGATCCGGTGGTCGTGACGACCGCGTTCGGCCAGGCGCTCTTGATGCGGCGGGCCTCGATTCCGGATGCCACATGCTCGCGAAAATCGAGCAGGCTCACGTCGACCCGGTCGATGAAACAGGCGTCCTTCAGGTCGGCCTTGTCGACGCTGGACCCGCGCAGGTGGAACAGGCGCGCCAGGGTGACCGGGGCATCCCGTTCGTTCTCGAAGCAGAGCAGGATGCCGGTCCAGGTGGCGGTCTTGCGCAGGTAGGTGCTCACCGCCCGGTCGAGGGTCTCGTCGGCTTCCTTGCTCCACGCCCCGCGCACGTAGCTGACCAGGGTGCGGTCGTCGTTGCGGCTGGTGGAGTCCTGCGCGGCGGCGTTGAAACGCAGCCACTTGTCGGGGGTGAGCACGGTGCCGATCGCGTCAAGCAGCGAGGACTTGCCCGACCCGGAGGCCCCGGTGAACAGGTGCCCCGTGCGGGCCACCTCGATGCGGTGGTGCCCGTCGAAGGTGCCCCAGTTGAGCAGTTCGACCCGGGCGAGGCGCCACTGCCCCACGTGGATCGGGCCGTTCTCGGCCGGCTGGCCGTCGGCCCCCGGTTCGTCGTCGAGGCCGGTCATCTCGAGCATCGTCATGCGGTCATCTCCTCGCCATGGTCGGGTGTTGCGTCATCCGTGAGGTCGGAATCAGCATCGCCGACACCACCGACATTCAGGTCAGGACCGGTCCCGCCCTCGGCGATCCGCCGGTACTCGCCGCTGATCGCCGCGATCTGCTCGGCGTCGACGATCAGCCGCAGCACGGGCGAGATCTCGGCCCGGTCCTCGGCGCCGGCCTGGTGGATCACCCGCAGCGTGTTCTTCATCTTCAGCCAGGTGGAGTTCAGCCGTTTGTTGAAGTCGGTCTCGTCCCGATCGACCGTGCGGTAGACGCGCAGCTGCTCGAAGACATCCTCCTGCCCGACGATCACCCGGCCGTCGCCCTCCCCGGCGAGCAGCATCTGGCGCAGCACGAGCAGCATCGCCGTGTCGAGGAAGGTCAGCGCCGCGGTGCGCACGGTGCTCGGCACCTTGATTTCGGTGGTGCTCACGTTGCGCACGAACGCGAACTCGCCGACCCGGTCGACGACCAGCTCGAGGAACAGCTCGTGCAGGCGCGAACGGATGCCCACCTCGTCGGCCAGCAGCGCCGACCACAGCGCGGGCGCCTTCACGCCCGACAGGTAGGGGCCCTTGATCAATTCGAGCAGCGCCCGCCGCGACTGCTCGCCGATCACGCCGGTGTCTCCCGGCCAGAGGGCGGCGGCGGGCGCGGCATCCGTGTCGGTGTTCATGCTGGTTACGGTGGCGAAGTCGGTCACAGTAGTCTCCCCGTGAAGCGGTAGATCGGAATGTCGGCGGCCCGGGCCGTGTCGTCGGAGCCCTGCCAGCGCACCGTCTCGTTGCCGCCCGGCGCGGTGCCCTGGGTGGCGGCGAGGGTGAGCAGCCCCACGACGCTCGCCACGCCCTGGCTGGCCGGGTGCCGCTCGAGCACCTCCCGCACGGTGCAGTGCGGCGCCTCGGCCAGCACCGCGTTGACGTTGTCGACGAGCTCGGCAAAGTCGATCTCGGTGGCCCGGGCGAGGGCCCGGAGCGCCTCGAGGTCGGCGACGCCGGCCACGTGCTCCACGATGGGTGCGCCGGCGTCGAGGTCGGCTGGGTCGTGCAGGCGAATCGCACCCACGCTGCCGAGCGCCACCGCCGAGAGCTCCAGGTGCAGGGTCGTCGGCTGGTAGGGCCTGGTGTGCACGGATGCCTCCACGCCGGCGGCCAGCGCCGTGCGCAGCAGGCCGCGCAGCACCCGGTCGCGCTGGTAGTCCTGGGACTGCACGTAGCGGCGCAACCCCCGGGCGAACGCGGTGATGACCTCGTGGATCTCGCCGCTGTGGTCCTTGAGGGTGCCGATGAAGCGGCGCAGATACCGGCGCTGGGCGCCCGTGAGCTCACCCGCGAAATCGCGCGCCAGCACCCGTTCGATGTCGTCGTCGAACGCGGCGCCCACGGCGGGGTCGAGCACGAGCGCGGAGAAGCCGGCGAAGCTGCGGCCTTCGTCGGACTCGCCGATCAGGTCGACGCCGCGGAACACCTCATCGAGCACTGTGCGCTGGGTGTCGTCGGATTCGACGATCCGGGCCCGCAGGTCGCGGTTGAGGGTCTCGAATTCGGCGCGCACCCGGGCGAAGTCCGATGGGATCTCCTCGGCCTGGGCGAGGATGTCCCGCACCCGTTCGAGCGCCCGGACCTCATCGAGGGTGTCGAGGTCGCCCGAATGAATGCGCTCGATCTGCGCGTCGATGCGGTCGCGCTGCGCGTGCAGCTGCTCGAGCCGCCGGGTCGCGTCGGGGTCGGTCTCGATCGCCAGCTGGCCCAGCTGCACGCCGATGCTGGCCAGGCGGGACTCGGTGACGGTCTGCCGGGGAGCGGCGAGTTGCTCCAGAAAACGGATGGCGCCGAGCGCGCCCGGTGCCAGCTCGAACGTCTCGCCGCGCGCTTCCTCCGCGGGGCGGCGGGTGAGAAAACCCGCCTTCCGCCATTCGGCGCAGTAGCCCTGGGCGCTCTGCGGCAGCTCGAAGCCGTGCCCGCGCAGCGCCTCGAGGTCATGGTCGAGGCGCTCGTAGAGTTCATCGGTGGGCAGACGCCGGCTTTCGGCGCCGAGGTGCTCGCTGAGCAGAGCCGCGATCACCGGGGCGTTGTCGGCCCGCAGGAGGCGCCAGGTGGCATCCGTTTCGACGAGGTGTTTGAGCGCGTGGGTCTGACTCAGGGCGGACACGGGTCAGGCCTCCTTCGGCTCGGGCGATTGGGCGCAGGAACGAAGCCCCCGATTAATCATGCCGCATGGAGGGGAGTACGGCGCTCGCGGGCGGCTTACAGACCCAGGTTGATCCTGTCGAGGTCGATCCGGTCGTCGAAGTCCCGCAGCCCGAGCTCGTCGATCAGCTCCTCCAGGTCCTCGAGGTCGGGGTGCTCCGGGTCAGCGGCGGCGGCCAGCAGGTTGTCGTAGGAGTAGATGCCGCCCACGTCTTCGGGCGCGCCGTGGCGACGGCCGGCGATGGCGCGCACCGAGGCATCCGTTGCCTGGCGCGGCTCGATCGCTTCGAGCTTGAGCAGATGCTCCCAGCCGTCGCCGAAGTCGTAGGTGTAGCGCAGCTTGTCGTCTTTCTTGCCGAGAACCTGGTCCAGGCGCAGCTCGGTTTCCGGAACCCCGTCGGCTCCGTCGGCCACGTCGAAGGGGGAGAGAATCTTCTGCATCCGAGGCATGGTTCGGCCGAACTCAAGGCTGAATCGATGCAAATGAGAGTCGGTCCAGCCGAAGGCGACCTGGAGCACCTCATTTACCCGGTCGAGGGTCAGGTTCGACGGCAGCGTGAGGCGGCGCCAGAGCGGGGGCGTCGCACCGACCAGGTCGACCCGGATGCGGAATTGCATCGGTGTCACGGGAGGCTCCGCCAACGGCAGCGGTCGCTCTGTCCTCGCGCCGCTTCCGAACCCGCCGCCAAACGGTAATGACATGGCATCGATGACCAGCGCCAGGATGGCATCCTGCTCGGCTCGGGTCTTGTTTCCGGTGCGGGAGCGCGAACCAGCGCCACTTTTCTTGACTGCAGCCTTCTTCTGCGTCATCTCACCGAGTCTAGAAGGCGTCGGGGTTGTCAGCAGGGTGCGTGATCAGACACGGATGTTGCGCCTCCCCCGCCCCGTAGCGCGCCGTTCGAGGACTCGCAGTGTCCTGACGGCCAGGCCGGAGCATCCGTCACACGCGTGCGCTCATCTTGTCGCCTTGCCTGGGTCGATGGCGGCAGTTTGGGCGCACGCGGCATGATCGAGGGGCGCCGAGGCCGACTCGAGGTTCCGCAAGCGGTCGTGGTCGGCGATCCGATCCTGATTCCTGCAAGAAATCGCCGGAGAAGGTGACCTTTGTCTCCTGCTACATCGGCACGAGCGTCTGAGGACCTTACTGACGCCCACGCGTCGGGTCGGCGCCTCCGCACATGTCCGCGCTCGCCTCTCGCCCGATGACCACGATCTGAGATAATTGGAACCATCATGAAGACTCTCCTCAACCTGATCTGGCTCGTGCTCTCGGGCTTCTGGCTGTTCCTCGGCTTCACCACGATCATCGGCATCCCG
>JACMQV010000190.1 GCA_014376815.1 Cryobacterium sp. | reverse complement strand
GGGAGTAGATGGTGGACTTCGAGCAGCGCAGGCGGGTCGCGGCGGCCTCGAGGGTGATGAAGGCGAACCCCTCCCGGAGGAAGAGTTCCACCAGCTGGCCGAACAACTCGTCCTGGCGCGGCGACCAGCGCCGCCCAGGCGTCGTCGGGGGCAGGGAACTGAGCATGACCCTACTCTCTCAGAGCATTTCCCCGGCAGTCGGTATTCCGACCGCAGGTGGATTCGTATCGGACGAGAATATCTACTGTACGCTCGTACTCAGAATCGTACTCTCTCGACTTCGGAACGCACCAATGACGGGCGGCGGAATGACACACCTCGATAGCACGCCTTACCCCGACGCCGACCTGATCTTCGTCACCGAGCTGCTGACCTCGGCCGAACGGGACCGCCTCGCCGCCGCCCGGGCGTTCTTCCAGGCCGAGGTGCGCCCCCTGGCGGTGGAGTACTGGAACCGGGCAGAGTTCCCCGTCGAGCTGCTGCCCGGCCTGGCGGCGCAGAACCTCGGCGGGGTCGGTTCGGCCGCCACCAGCCATCTGCTGACCGGCCTGCTGCAGCTGGAGCTGACCCGCGCGGACACGTCCATCTCCACGTTCTACGGCGTGCACCACGAACTGTTCGCCACGGCCGTCGACACGCTCGGCTCCCCCGAGCAGCGGGAACGCCTGCTGCCGGGGCTGCTGTCGCTGCAGAAGATCGGCGCCTTCGCCCTGACCGAACCGGACCACGGCTCCGACATCTCCCGGCGGATGGAGACGACCGCCACCCGCAGCGGGGACGAGTGGGTGCTGAACGGCCAGAAGCGCTGGATCGGCAACGGCGCCATGGCGGACTACGTGCTGGTCTGGGCCCGGGACACCGCCGATCAGCAGATCAAGGGCTTCATCGTGGAGAAGGAACGCCCCGGCTTCACCGCTACCCCGATCGAGAACAAGATCGCGGTGCGGATCGTGCAGAACGCCGACCTCACCTTCGACAATGTGCGGGTCCCGGCCGGGAACTGGCTGCCCGGCAGCCGGAGCTTCGAGGACACGAATGTGCTTCTGCGCAACTCGCGGGTCTGGGTGTCCTGGCAGGCGGTCGGCCAGCAGTTCGCCGCATTCGACGTCGCCCGCGCCTACGCCCTGGAACGCCGCCAGTTCGGCCGCCCGATCGCATCCTTCCAGCTGGTACAGGAGCAGCTCTCCCGCATGATCGGAAACGCGACCCTGTCGCTGTCCCTGATGATCCAGCTGGCGCGGCTGCAGGAGAGTGGGCGCCTCACGATGGACCAGGCGGCCCTCGCGAAGGCGACCTGCACCACGCGGATGCGCGAAACCGTGGCCCTGGGCCGTGGACTCCTCGGCGGCAACGGGATCGACACCCAGTTCGAGATGGCGAAGATCTTCGCCGACGCGGAGGCGATCTACTCCTACGAGGGGAGCTACGAGATCAATTCGCTCCTGGTCGGGCGGGCCGTGACCGGCGTGTCCGCCTTCGCTTAGCCCGGAGCAGGCAGGGCCGGAGCAGGCAGGGCCGCACCGGTCGGCTCGCCGGGGCCGTCCGGCTCGAGCGCGGGAATCGGCGGGTCCTGCTCCAGCGGCGCGTTCCACGCCTTGATCACGGCCCAGCCGACCGCGGCGATGGGCACGGAAATGATCGCGCCGACGATCCCGCCCAGGATCGTTCCCGCCGTGAGGGCGAGCAGAATGGCCAGGCCGTGCAGCTGCAGCGATTTGCCGAGCACCACCGGGGAGAGGAAATTGCCCTCGAGCTGGTTGACCGCGATCACGATGACGACGACGATCACGGCGGTGGTCAGGTCGTTCGTGACGAGGGCCACCAGTGCCGCGAGGATTCCGGCGGCCGTGGCGCCCACGATGGGGATGAAGGCGCCGAGGAAGACGATCACCGCGAGTGGCAGCGCCAGCGGAACCTGCAGGACCCACAGGCCGATCCCTATGAACAGCGCGTCGGCGAAGGCCACGATGGCCGTGCCGCGGACGTAGCTGCCGAAGACGCCGACGCTGCTCGCGCCGATGCGGACGGCCCGCTCGTGCCGCGCGCCGGAGAGCGGCTGGATCAGGAAGGTCCAGATCCGGGGGCCGTCCTTGAGGAAGTAGAACAGCACGACCAGCCCGAGCACCAGGCCGGCCACGATCTCGGCGGCCACGGACACCCCGGCGAGGGCGCCGGTGCCGAACTGACTGCTGGTGGCGAAGGTGATGACCGACTCGCGCACGGAATCGAATTGGGCGGAATCGATCGGCAGGGCGCCTCTGGTGAGCAGTTCCTGCAGGTGGTCCACCCCCTCGCTCGCCGAGCTGAAGAGGTTGGCCCATTCGCCCCGGATGCCGAAGACGACGAGGGTGACGATCCCGCCGAAGACGCTCACGCCGCAAATGAGGGCGATCGTCGCGGCCACGGTGTCGTTCGCGCCCCGGGCCAGGAGCAGCCGGACGAACGGCCGCAAGGCCGACGCGATGATCAGCGCGAGCAGCATCGGAATGAAGACGAGCTTGAGCTGGGTGATCCCGAAGAGGGCCACCACCGTGAGGGCGAGCACCAGCAGGGCCTGGCCCGAGCGGATGGCGGACCGGCCGAGGTAGTCCGTCCAGGACGAAGGTGAGGGGGTCATCGCCCCAGCTAACCAGACGACGGCGAGTTCGGCACCAGGACGGTTCCCCGTTGCCGAGTGCCTGCCCCGTGACGTACACTCCTGATATCGAACACCTGTTCTAATCAGTGCACATGATCAGCCGATCGAAGGAGAACACATGCCCCAGATCATCGACACCCCCGTCGACGTCGAGCTCTCCGCCGACGGCGACCCGCGCGCGTTCATCTGGAACCGCTTCGAGCACACCATCATCGGGCAACCGCAGGCGGTCTTCACCCGCACCCGTTGGTGGGAGACCGGCGGAACCCCCGTGCGCATCGACACCGAGCTGTGGCGGGTCGACGCGTCCCGCGGCGACGAGGAACAGCACCGCTACGACCTGCGACATGACGTCGACGGGTCATGGGTGCTTGCCCTCGACTGGGGGTAGGCGGCGATGAGCTTCCCCCACCTGCACGTCGCCAGCGCCTATTCGACCCACTACGGCGTCACCCTGCCCGAGGCGCTGGCCGAGCAGACGGCCGCCCAGCAGACGACTGCCCAGGCCACGGCTCCGAACAGCTCCTTCCTCGCCGTCACCGACCGGGACGGCCTCTACGGCGCGGTCAAGCACGTGCGGGCCTGCGTGGCGGCCGGCATCCGGCCGGGGCTCGGCGCCGACCTCGCCGTGCACGACGACGATTTCTCCCCGCTCGGGCGGGTGGTGGTGCTCGCGCACGGCCAGACGGCCGGGCGAGGGTACGCCGCGCTGTGCCGCGCCGTCAGCTCCGCCCACGGCAGCTCCACCCACGGCGGCTCCGCTCACGGCAAGTCCTCGGACGCCGACGCCTCCCCCAGCATCGCCCGCTCCCGGCTGGCCGAGCTGGCGGGGCTCGGCTCCCTCACGGTGTTGATCGGGCCGGCGAGCGATGTGGGCATCGCAATCGAGCGCCGCGACAACGACGGTGCCCGGACGCGCCTCGCCGCCTGGCAGCGCGCCATGCCGCCGGAATCCGTGGTCTGCGAGGTCGTCTGCCACCTGTCGGAACCGGGCACGCCGGGCAGCGTGACGCCGGCCACCCGCATGCTCGCCCTCGCCGAATACGCGGCGCTGCCGGCCGTGCTCACGAATGCCGTGCGCTACGGCACCCCGGAAGAGGCCGTGACCGCCGACCTGGCCGACGCGGCCCGCACCCTGACGCCGCTGGCCCGGCTGGAGCAGCCCCAGACCAACGGACAGGCCTGGCTGAAACCCGAAAGTGGCATGCGGCAGGTGGCCCGAATGATCGTCGACGCCGGACTCCACGACGACGACGCCCTCGAGCGGCTCTTCCGCGACACCTGGCGGCTGGCCGACCGGTGCGGCCTCGACCCGGATTCCGACATCGGTCTCGGCCGGCCGCGCATGCCGGAAGCGCGCATCATCGGAATCAGCGGGGACCCGTTCGCCGAGCTGTGGAAACGGGCCCGCGCCGGCGTCGACGAGCGCTACGCCGGCACCGCTCTGGGAGAAGCGGCTCACACCCGGCTCGCTCACGAGATGAAGACGGTGGAACATCTCGGCTTCGCCGGCTACTTCCTCACCGTGGCCCGGGTGGCGGACATCGTGCGCGAGATGGGAGTGCGCATCCAGGCGCGCGGGTCGGGGGTCGGGTCGGTGCTCAACTACGCTCTGCACACCTCCTCCGTCGAACCCATCAAAAACGGTCTGCTCTGGGAGCGGTTCCTCTCCCCCGAACGGCAGACCCTGCCCGACATCGACCTCGACGTGGAGTCCGCCCGCCGCCACGACATCTACCGAACCCTGTTCGACACCTTCGGCGGCGACCGGGTCTCCCTGATGTCCATGACGAATGCCTACCGCGGCCGCGGCGCCGTGCGCGACGCCGGCCTGGCGCTCGGCATGGACCCCGAGCAGGTGGCCGCCGTCGCCAAGCAGATCTGGCGTTTCAACGCCCGCGACCTGCGCCGGGCCCTGGCGGAGAAGCCCGAGCTCGGGCCGCTCGCGGCCGAGGTGCGCGGGTCGGCCCAGCTCGACCTGCTGGTCGACCTGACCGCCAAGCTCGACCGGCTCCCCCGGCACATCTCCGTACACCCCTGCGGGGTGATCCTCTCCGACCTGTCCCTGCTGGACCGCACCCCGGTGCAGACCTCCGGCATGGGCCTGCCGATGTCCCAGTTCGACAAGCACGACATGGACCCGATGGGCCTGATCAAACTGGACATCCTCGGCGTGCGCATGCAGTCAGCGATGGCCCACGCGGTCGAGGAGCACCGCCGTCTCTCCGGTGAGAGCATCGACCTGGACCGCATCCCCCTCGACGACCCGGCCACGTTCGAGCTCATCCGCTCCACCCGCACCCTCGGCATCTTCCAGATCGAGTCCCCCGGCCAGATGGAACTGGTCGGCAAGCTGCAACCGGAGGTCTTCAACGACCTGACCGTCGAGATCTCGCTGTTCCGGCCCGGGCCGATGCAGAACAACATGCCCCTGAAATATCTCCAGGCCCGGCATGGGGAGGTGATGCCCGACTACATCCACCCGCGTTTCGAGCCGATCCTGCGCGAAACCCATGGCGTCGTGATCTTCCACGAGCAGGTGATGCGCCTCTTCGACGAACTGACCGGGTGCGGCCTGGGCCAAGCGGATGTCTTCCGCCGCCACCTGGGCAAGCCGGAGCAACTCCCCCGGATCGAGGCGTACCTGCGGGAGGCCGCACTCGAACGCGGTTTCGACGCCTCGACCATCGACCGCGTCTGGCAGGTCCTCGCCGGGTTCGGCAGTTTCGGGTTCGCGAAGGCGCACGGAGCCGCGTTCGCCCTGCCCACCTACCAATCCGCCTGGCTGAAGACGCACCATCCGGCGGTCTTCCTGGCCGGCCTCCTGACCCACGCCCCCGGCATGTGGCCCAAAGACCTGATCGTGGCCGAGGCCCGGCTGCTCGGCGTGCCGGTGCTCGGCCTGGATGTCCAACGGAGCACCCTGATCTACCAGGTGGAAGACCTGGATCACGCCGGGCGGGGTATCCGCCTGGCCCTGCCGGAGCTCTCCGGCTCGACGGCCGCCGAACGTGCTCGCATCGTGCGGCACCAGCCGTTCACGTCGCTGCAGGACTTCCGCGACCGCGTGCGCCCGCGCCGCAGCACCTTCGAGGCGCTCGCCCGGGTCGGGGCGCTCGACAGCTTCATCGGGTACGACCGCACCCGCCGGCACGAGTTGCTCGCCCACATCCAGTCGCTGCGCGGCACCGCCGTCAGCATCGCGGACGACCAGCTCGCCTTCGAGGTCGACCTGCCCGTGCTCGAATACGAGGGCGCCCGCTTCGACGCGGTGACGTCCCTCGAGCTGCGCGGGCGCAGCCAGACCGACCTCGAGCTGCGAGACCTGGGCCTGGCCGTGTCCGGCCACCAGATGGCCCGCTTCTATCCCCTCTTGAGCGAGCTGGGCGTCACCCCTGCCTCTGAACTCATCAACCTCCCCGGTGGCACCGAGGTGCTCCTCGCCGGGGTGCGCCGGGCGACGAACACCCCGCCGATGCGGGGCGGGCGCCGGGTGGTGTTCGTCAGCCTCGACGACGGCACGGGGCCGGTGTCGAACATCGTGTTCTTCCACGACGCGCAGGAGCGGATCGGAGGCCCGGTCTTCCACACCGGCCTGATGCTCGTGCGCGGTCGCACCCGCCGTTCGGGAGCGAAGGGAGTCTCCGTCACCGGCGAGAACCTCTGGGACCTCACGGAGGTCGCCCGTACGATGCGCACCCGTCACGCCGCCGAGGCGGCCGCGCAGCGCGCCGGCCACGGCGCCCGGCTTGCCGAGGATCTGGCCGCCCTGTCCGCCAACAACGTGCATCACCTCTGGCCCCGCTTGCGGGCCTAGAAAACTCCGGAATCGCGTGCCTAAACTATGGCCTATGACCGACAAACAGCCCTACGACGTGCTCCGCGAGTTCCCGGGCTTCGAACTGCGCCACTATCCCGACTATGTCCTGGTCCAGTTGGAGGTCGAGGGCGACTTCCAGGGCGCCGGGAACCGGGGATTCGGGCCGCTCTTCCGGTACATCAGCGGCGGAAACCAGACGGCGACCCGCATCGCGATGACCGCGCCGGTGATCCAGGAGGCCACCTCGCCGGTCACCCATACCGTCAGCTTCGTCCTGCCGCACGGGATGGACCCCGCCGACGTCCCAGTGCCCAGCGACGCGGGAGTGCACACGACCCGTGTGCCCGCGCACCGGGCTGCCGCCCGTCGTTTCAGCGGCGGCTGGAGCGAAGCCCGGTTCGCCGCGAACGGCGAGGAGCTGCTCGGCTCGGTGCGCCGGGCCGGCCTCACCGCCGAGGGCCGCCCCTACTTCGCCCGCTTCGACCCGCCGTGGAAGCCGGGTTTCCTCAAGCACAACGAAGCCCTCGTCGCCGTGGCCGGGAGCGGAATCTAGGCGCTCCGAAGCGCGCGTGGTCGCCAACCCCACACGGTCGCCGACACCGGTCGCCCAGTCAGGGCGCGACCGGGCTCGCGGTCTCCAGGGTGAGCCACGGGCCGGGTACAACCTCGGCACGGTCCACGAACCGCCAGCTGACGTGGTCGACCCAGAACGTCGTGGACACGATGTCGGTGTGCAGCGGCAGGGCCTGGCCGGTCCTGCCGACCACAACGCTTCCAACGACAACGCTTCCAACGACAACGCTGCCAACCACGATGCCGGCCACGGCCACCACGACCACGACCACGAACGCGGACCCGCTGCTCACCGCGCGGGCACGGGAGTGGGGGCCGCCGGGCCCGCCTCGGGCATCTCGTCACCGCCGTACTTCGCGTTCGCGACCGACATCACGGCCGGCCACATCCGGTGCCGGGCCGTGGCCGCCGGCCCGCTGTCGAAGGTGATGCCGCGCTGGTTGGCGTCCCCGGTCACGCTGACCACGGCCACCACGGTCGCCACCTTGGAACTGGCACCCGCCATCCAGGTGTCCTTGGCACCGTCCGTGGTTCCCGTCTTGCCCATCATCGGGACCTTCGGATTGGTGGCGCCATACGATGCCGTGGCCGTGCCGCCCGTCATCACCCGTTTCATGGCGAAGACCATGCCCTGGGCCGCCGCCGGGGTCACCGACGCCGTGCACTGCGACTTCGGCACCGGCAATTCGGTCCCGTAGGAGTCCACAATGCGGTCGATGGCGATCGGCGTGCACGTCGTGCCCCTGTTCGCGATGCCCGCGAAGGCGACGGCCATGCTCAACGGCGCCACTTCATTCGTGCCGATCACGGCTGAAGCGGTCTGCTCCAGGGGGTCGCCGTCGGCTCGGTGCATGCCGAAGGCTTCGGCCCGCTCCCGAATGGAGCACAGGTCCAGCTGCTTGGCCATCCCGATGAAGCCCGTGTTGATGGAGCCCACCGTGGATTCGAGCGCGCTGTAGTTGGCGCCGCTCTCGCCCGCGTCGTTCCTCGGGCTCCAGCCCTGGGAATCGTAGTTCTGCGGTCCGCGACAGTGGTCGGCGAAGGTGCCCCAGTTCGACCGCGGCGCCGACGACACGCGGTCCTCCAGCCGGTGTCCCGTGGAGAGCCACTCCGCGAGCGTGAAGACCTTGTACGTGGATCCCGGCTGGAAACCGTTGGACCCTCCCTCGTTGTAGTCGGTGTTGTAGTTGATGCCGGTATAGTTGGCGCTGGTCTCGGTCACGGCCGGATCCTGGCTGTACTCCTTGTTCTGCGTCATGGCGAGCACGCGCCCGGTGCCGACCTCCACACTGGTGATGACGGCACCGACGTCCCAGCCCGGGTAGGACATCGGCACGTTGGCCTTCAGGGTCGTCTCGGCCGCGTTCTGCAGCTCCAGGTCGAGGGTGGTGTAGATGTTGAAGCCGCCCCGGCGGAAGTTGAGCAGGCGCGTGTCCGCATCCTCCCCGAACGCCGGGTCATTGCGCAGCAGGTGCGTCACGTAGTCGCAGAAATAGGCGCTGCCCGCGGCGGTCTGACAGCCCGTGCTCGGCTCCGTGATCACCGGCTCGATCGGGGCGGCGACCGCGGCCTGGTATTCCGCCGGCGTGATCTTCGTGTACTTGAGCATCTCCCGCAGGATGTAGTCGCGGCGCTGCTTGTTGGCCGCGTAGCCGTTGGCCGCGCCGTTCGTCTCACTCTCCGGCGCGTCGAGCTGGAACTTGACCGGGTTGTTCACGATCGCCATCAGACTGGCCGCCTGCGTCAGGGTCAGCGCCGCCGCGCTCGAGTTGTAGTAATACTCCGCGGCAGCCTCGATCCCGTACACGGTGCCGCCGAAGCCGGTGATGTTGAGGTACTGGCGCAGGATGTCGTTCTTGGCGTATTTCTTCTCCACCCCGATGGCCAGGCGCATCTCCTTGATTTTGCGGTCAGGGCTGGTCTCGGTGACCGCGTCGTAACACCGCTGCCGGATCCGCTGGTCGGTCACCATCTCGCACTTCTGCACCCGCACGTTCTTGACGAACTGCTGGGTGACCGACGACCCGCCCTGCGTCTCTCCGCCGAGGACGGTCTTGACGGCCGCCCGGGCCGTCCCCTTCGCATCGACGCCCCCGTGCTCGTAGAAGCGCGGGTCTTCGCTGGCGATGGTCGCATCGATGACATACCGGCTGATGTCTGCCCAGGCGACCTCGATCCGGTTCTGCTCGTAAAAGGACGCCAGTAGCGCAGGGGTGCCGTCTTTCTGCGTGGCGTAGATGTTGCTCTTCTGCGACAAACGGTCGATTGCCAGGTAATTCGGTAGATTCTCGAAGACGTTGACGGTGTCGCTGGCGGCGATACCGGAGAGGGCCACGACGGGAGTGACGGCGGCGCTGACGAGCAGTCCCCCGGACACACTGATGGCCACGAGGCCCAGGATGCCGCCG
>JACMQV010000189.1 GCA_014376815.1 Cryobacterium sp. | reverse complement strand
GAACTGCGCGGCCTAAAAGCGCGCGGTGCCTCGCAGCGGGCGGGGCCGGCCATCCGGGTCCATGACGAAGCGCCCGATCGGGACCGCCCAGAGCCGCTGGATGCGCGTGACCGGTTCGGGAGTGTGGCGGCGCACTCGTCCCACGGGTCGGGTCGCGCGGCGGCCGTTTGCGTGCCAGTCGTCGAGTCCGTCGGCGGTGGTGTTCCACAGGCGGAGCGCGGCGGCGGGGTCGTCGAGCGCGGGATCGTCCGGGTCCAGGCCCAGGTGCTCCGACCACAGTTGCAGGCGGAGGTCCCGGGCCAGGCGCCCGGAAGCGTCGGGGCCGCGCCCTGCGCCGGGTGCTTCCGGGGTGCCCGGGGTGGTATCGATGACGGCGCACGTGAGCTCGCTGTCGGTGGTCCACGATCGGCGGTTGAAGTTGTCCGAGCCGCAGGTGACCCACGTGTCGTCGACGATGCAGACCTTGGCGTGCACGTAGATCGGAGTGCCCGCGGCGTTCTCGAGGTCGAAAACGCCGACCCGGCCTGGCGCGGCGCGGCGGAGCATGCTGAGTGCCCGCAACTGGCCCAGCCGGCTTGCCGGCCCGGCGAGACGCCCGTCGGAGTCGGGATACCGGGGCACGACGACGATCACGGTCAACTCGGGGTTGCGTGTGAGGGCCGCCGTGAGAGCGGCTGCGACTTCCGTGGACCACAGGTACTGGTCCTCTATGTAGATCAGCGAGCGTGCGCGGGCGAAGGCTTTCCCGTAGGCGCGGGCAATGCTGCGCTCCCCGGCAGGCGCGAACGGGAACGGTGGGCGCTTCACACCGTAGGTGCGCAGCAGCTGCACCGCGTGCGGGCCCGCCCGCGGCGGTGGTGGCGCGGATTCCGGCAGGGGCCTGGGGTGCCGGGGCATGCGGGCGAGACGCTGTAGCAGCATCCGGTAGGGCGTGCGCCGGTCCAGGGGGTGAGGGTCATTCCATCGCTCGGCGAACACCGCCAGTAGGTCTGCCACCACGGGGCCGTGCAGTTCGAGGGAGGCATCGTGCCACGGCGGGCGTGTGCCGTACCGGGGACCCATGTCCAGCGCCTGCGGGTCTCCCGTGTGGTCGGCGTCGTCCCGGCGGCCGTGGCAGAGGTCGAGCCCGCCGACGAACGCGATGTCCCGCGACGGGTCGTCCCGACGGCGGATGACGAAGAACTTCTGGTGATGCGAGCCGAAGAGGCGCACGCGCTGGTCCAGCAGCACCTCGCCGCCGGCCTCGTTGATCTCGCGACCCAGCCGTTCGTTGGAGCGGCCGCTCATCGGGGCCGACACGCTTTCCCCGTGGGATCTCCAGACGAGGCCGCGCACTTCCACTCCCGAGCGGGCCAGCCCAGCGAGCAGATCGCCGATCGACGGCCCGTCCGGCAGCATCCGCTCGTCGGCATCCCCACGCCAGTCGGTGAACCAGACACGGTCTCCCGCCTGCAACGCCGTCAGCTCCTCGTGCAGCCGGGCGAAGTAGGTAGCGCCATGGACCAGGGGCACCACGAGGTTGCCCTCCGACCAGGCCGGCGATCCGGCACCACCCGCATGCACGTCCGTGGCCAGGTTTCCGCGCTCGGCCCGGCTCAGGAACCAGGTACTCGGATCAGTGTGCACGCGATGCACTTTACGGCACGACCGATCCGATGCCGAGT
>JACMQV010000023.1 GCA_014376815.1 Cryobacterium sp. | reverse complement strand
GAATTCGTTCTTGCACAGGCGCCGGAAGGCGCTGGAGCCGAGATCCTTCTGCTGCGTCTCGAGGTAGTTCCACAGGTTCAGCAGGCTCAGGAAGTCGCTGGTGGGGTCGGCGAACCGGGCGTGCTGCTGGTCGGCCTGCGCCCGTCGCTCGAGCGGGCGTTCGCGGGGATCCTGGATGGTGAGCCCGGAGACGATCACCATCACCTCGCGGCTGACGGCCTGGGTCTTGGACTCGATCACCATCCGGCCGAACCGCGGGTCGATCGGCAGTTTCGCGAGCTGCTGGCCGATGCGGGTCAGTTTGGAGATGCCGGGCCTGCTGCCGGTCTTGCTGCCGGTCTTGCTGCCGGCGCCGTGACCGGCCGTGTCGGGGGTGACCGCGCCGAGTTCGGCGAGCAGGTCGAGGCCGTCCTTGATACCGCGGGAGTCGGGCGGGGTGAGGAAGGGGAAGGCGGCGATGTCGCCGAGGCCGAGGGAGATCATCTGCAGGATGACCGCGGCCAGGTTCGTGCGCAGCACCTCCGGCTCGGTGTACTCGGGCCGCCGGCCGAAGTCCTCCTCGGAGTAGAGGCGGATCGCGATGCCGTCGCTGGTGCGTCCGCTACGGCCGGAGCGCTGGTTCGCGGACGCCTGCGAGATGGCCTCGATCGGCAGCCGCTGCACCTTGGAGCGCACGCTGTACCGGCTGATCCGGGCGGTGCCGGCGTCGATGACGTAGCGGATGCCCGGCACGGTCAGGCTGGTCTCGGCCACGTTGGTCGCGAGCACGATCCGGCGCCGCACACCGGCGACTTTCGACGGCTGGAACACCTTGTGCTGGTCGGCGGAGGAGAGCCGGCCGTAGAGCGGGAGGATCTCGGTGGGGCTGGTGCGGCCCGAGGAGGCGTACTTGCCGGCAAGGGCGTCCGCCGCGTCGCGGATCTCGGTCTCGCCGCTGAGGAAGACGAGCACGTCGCCGTTGGACTCCCGCTCGAGCTCGTCGAGCGCGGCGGAGATGCCCTCGATGTAGTCGCGGTCGACGGTGGGCGCGGCATCCGTCGTGTCGTCGTCGTCGGTGTCCATGGCCTCGGCGACCAGCGGGCGGTAGCGGATCTCGACCGGGTAGGTGCGGCCGGACACCTCGATGATCGGGGCCGGCGTGCCGTCGGGCGCGGCGAAGTGCTCGGCGAAGCTCTGCGGGTCGATCGTGGCCGAGGTGATGATGAGCTTGAGGTCGGGGCGCTGCGGCAGGAGCTGGCGCAGGTAGCCGAGCAGGAAGTCGATGTTCAGGCTGCGCTCGTGCGCCTCGTCGATGATGATGGTGTCGTACTTCTGCAGCATCCGGTCGCGGTGCATCTCGTTGAGCAGGATGCCGTCGGTCATCAGCTTGATGCGCGTGTCGGGCCCGACCTGGTCGGTGAAGCGCACCTGGTAGCCGACGGTCTGGCCGACCTCCTGGCCGAGTTCTTCGGCGATGCGCTCGGCGATCGTGCGGGCGGCGAGTCGGCGCGGCTGGGTGTGGCCGATGTTCTCCCGGCCCAGTTCGAGGCAGATTTTCGGCAGCTGGGTGGTCTTGCCGGAACCCGTCGCGCCGGCGACGATGACCACCTGGTTGTCACGGATGGCGCGCGCGATGTCGTCACGGCGCTGGCTGACCGGGAGCTCGGGCGGGAAGGTGATAGTGACGGGGATCATGAGCCTTCTATCGTATGACCTCGCGCGGCGCCCGCCGGGCTGACCGTTCACCGGGCTGACCGTTCGCCGGGCTGACCGTTCACCGGGGGGTGGCGCTTAAACCGCACGATGTTAGCATCAAAGTATGAATAGTGAGGAAGGGACCGGGGACCGGCACGCCGCCCTCGCCTCCGATGCCCGCCGCCAGGTGCTCGACCTCCTGATGGGCTCTGCCGGCCCCCTCGACGCCGCCGCGGTCGCGGGGCGCATCGGCCTGCACGTGACGACCGCCCGGTTCCACCTCGACCAGCTCGAGAATGCGGGACTGATCCGCCGGGCCGTCGACCGGGCCGGGACGCGGGGTCGGCCGCGCATCCTCTTCACTGCCGGGCCGGCCGCCCGGGAAGTCGGAGCCCAGCACGACCTGAGCCGGGTCCTCGCCGGCGCGCTCGCCGAGGACGACGACCATGGTCGGGCGCGGGCGGTCCGGGCCGGGGAGATCTGGGCGGAGAGCTACGCCGACGAGTTGCGGGGGACCGCCGCGGAGGGCACCGCACCGCTGCTGCGCATTCTGGACCGGCTCGGTTTCGACCCGGAGACGGCGCCGGCTGCGGATCCTGTGCCGGATGCCGCGACGGCGACGGCGGCGGCGGCGGCGACGGATGCGAAAACGGATGTGGCCCCGGAGGCCGCCGGCGCGACGGATGCGGGTGCCGTCGGTCCCGCGGACGACCCCGGGCGGCCGATCATCGAACTGCTCGCCTGCCCGTTCCGCGACGATGCGCGGCGTGACCCCGAGGTCATCTGTTCCGTGCACCTCGGCCTGGTGCGGGGTATCGCCCGCGAGCTGGGCCACGACCCGGACCGGATCGAGCTGCGCCCCTTCGTGGGCCCCGCGCGGTGCGAACTCCATCTGGGCGGGGACTGGGCCGTATCGACGCGGCTGCCTGACTAGCAGCGGTCACCGAGTTGTCGCCTGCTGTTCAGGTTGGGGACCGGGCCGCGACCTAGGGTGGGCCAATGACAGTTCCCGTACCCACCCTGACTCTCAACGACGGTCACACCATCCCGCAGCTCGGTTTCGGAGTGTTCAAGGTCGACCCCGACGAGACCAGACGCGTCGTGGGGGACGCGCTGAAGGTCGGCTACCGGCACATCGACACCGCCGCCATCTACGGCAATGAGGCCGGGGTGGGCGCCGCGCTCGACGCATCGGGAATCGACCGCGCGGAACTGTTCGTGACCACCAAACTGTGGAACGACCGCCAGGGCACCGAGTCGGCGTTCGAGGCGTTCGACGAGAGCCTCGAGAAGCTCGGCCTCGACTACGTGGACCTGTACCTGATCCACTGGCCGGCGCCCGCCAACGACCGCTACGTGCAGAGCTGGAAGGCTCTCGAGCAGATCCGCGAGTCCGGCCGGGCCCGCTCGATCGGGGTGTCCAACTTCCTGGAGCCGCAGCTCGAGCGCCTGATCTCGGAAACGGGGGTCGTGCCCGCGGTCAACCAGATCGAGCTCCACCCGGCCCACCAGCAGCCGGGGGAGACCGCGTTCGCCCGGGCGCACGGTATCAGGATCGAGGCCTGGGGGCCGCTCGGCCAGGGCAAGTACCCGCTCTTCGAGGAGCCCGTCGTGGCCGTCGCCGCCGAGGCCCACGGCAAGACGCCGGCGCAGGTGGTCATCCGCTGGCACCTGCAGACCGGCAACGTCGTCTTTCCCAAGTCCAACCGGCGGGAACGCATGGTCGAGAACCTCGACGTCTTCGACTTCGAGCTCAGCCACACCGAACTGGCCACGATTTCGTCCCTCGAGCGGGTCGGCCGGGTGAGCGCGCACCCCAACGACGTCAATTAGAGGAGTGAGTGCCGGCGGTCGGCACGGGGGGACCGACCGCCTCGGGCCTCGAGGCAGCCGTGCGTGGCCCCGGATGCGGGCGGCCGCTGACGAATTCGACGGAGATTTTGCCGAAACTGGCCCCGAGCGGGCCTGAAGCGGGCTTCTAGAGCAAAATCTCCGTCGAATTGGCTCGAGGCCTCACGCTGAGGAAACGGCACTGGCATCCCTGACGTGATCAGATTTATCTTCGGTAAATAGTTCTCCACAAGTTGAGTTAGTCTCGACTTTGCGTTCGATTGAGCGTATTCTGGTACTCGTGACCACCCCCACCGAAAGCCTCGAAACGGATGCCGCGCCCGGCCCCTCCGGCGCGGCCGCAGTGGTCGCCGACCTTCAGGCCCTCGCGGAGGAACTCGGTGCGACTCTCAAGTGCTCGGCGGTGCGGGGCCTCGGCGATGACGGGTTGCTGAACGTGACGACGGCGGTCGAGGTCCTCGGCCGCCGGATCGACGCGTTGCGGGTGGCGGCGGCCGCGGAGGTGGCCGACCGGTCCCGGCCGGAGCTCGGCACCGGGCAGCTCTCGGCCCGCAGAGGCTCCCGAAACGCAGTCGAGCTGCTGCAGCGGGTGACCCTGGTGTCCGGGTCGACCGCGGCGCGGCGGGTGCGGCTGGGCAAACAGCTCCGCTCCGGGTCCACGCTGACCGGGGAGTCGCTGCCGCCCGTGTTCCCCGCGACTGCGGCGGGCCTGGCCACCGGCGCCATCGGAATCGACACGGCCGACGCGATCCTGACCGCCCTGACCCCGACCCGGCCCCGCACCGACCCGGACCAGGTGCAGGCCGCGGAATTCGAGTTGGTCGCCGCGGCCACCGGGACCAGCCCGGCGACCCCGGTGCCGGCGTCCGCGGACGAGATCCGGTTGCAGGGCGCGGTCTGGAAGGCCGTGCTCGCCCCGGACGGGTCCCGGCCCGACGACGCCGCCGTGCAGTCCCGGGGCTTCCGCCTCGGCCGCGAACGCGACGG
>JACMQV010000188.1 GCA_014376815.1 Cryobacterium sp. | reverse complement strand
GCCGCCTGCGGCGTCATGCCCGAGGACAAGGACACCCTCGCCCAGAGCGGGGGCGGGCTGAGCCTGGGCACAGCGCAGGTCACCGTCGACGCCAACGGTGACGGCGCGGTCGACGCCTTCGTCCCCGCCGACGGCACGACCACCGGGACCGACCCGGCAGCCGGGGGGACCGCGACCGACCCCGCTGCCGCTGGCGGCGGCGGCGGCGGCGGCACGACGTCCTCCGGCGGCGCCGTGACGTCCTCGGGTGGCGGCACGACGTCCTCCGGCGGCGCCGGCACCCCCTCGAGGGGCGGCACGACCTCCTCCGGCGGCGGCGCCAAGGCTCCGGCCGGCGGCGGCACGACCGGCGCCGCACCGGCTGCGGAGGAGCCGCTCGGCCCCGACAGCAAGATCGGGATCGACGACAAGGCCAAGACGATCCGGATCGCCCTGCACGGCCCGCTGACCGGCGCGGGGGTGCCGCAGGACTCCTTCAAGTCCGGCACCCCGAAGTACTGGGACAACGACGGCAAGCCGCGCCTGATCAAGGGCTACCGGGTGATCGCCGAGGCGTTCGACGACAAGTACCAGCCGGGTCCGGCGGTCAAGGCCTGCAACGCCAAGGCCAAGACCGAGTTCCTCATCGTCGGCGGCGCCGGCACCGACCAGATCCAGGCCTGCGCCCGGTCCTCCGTGCTGGCGCGCGGCAACGTGCCGTACCTCTCCGCGGGCGTGACCGAGAACGGACTGGGTGGGCTGAAGAACTACTTCGCCACCTCGCTGACCTACCCCAAGCAGGCCCGCCTGGTCGTCCAGATGGCCAAGAACGGCGGCTACCTCGCGCCCAAGAACGGCAAGGGCTGGGCCATCGTCATCTCCAACACCCCCAACTTCCTCGACGCCGAGCAGGCCATCGTCGGGGAGCTGCAGAAGGCCGGTCAGCAGGCGACGGTCATCCGCACCCCGAAGAGCGGCGCGGACTCCACGACCGTGGCCAACCGGCTGCGCGAGGGCGGCTTCGAGAGCGTCTACTTCCTGGGCCAGCCGCTGTTCTTCATCGAGCTCGTCGGCAAGGCCGGCTGCCCGGCGTACTGCCCGCAGTGGGCCGGCGTCGGCGTCTCGATGGGCGTCAACTCGGTGCACAACCTGGCCTGCAACGGCTCGCGCGGCGGCTACAAGGGCGAGTTCCTCTCCCCGTACCCCGGACTGGACATGGCCGCCAAGCTGGCGCCCGGTGTGCAGTTCAAGGACGACATCGAGTTCTCGATCTACGGCTCGAGCCAGATCCTGGAGCAGATGCTGCAGGCCGTGCCCGGACCGAGCTTCTCCCGGGAGTCCTTCATCGCCGCGGTGCAGGGCAAGACCTTCAAGGGCGGGATCTTCCCGAACCTCACCTACACCAACGGCCGTTTCGGCGGCACCGGTGCGTACGCCCTGAAGAGCGACTGCAGCAAGGTGTACAAGACGAACGGCTTCTACGAGTAGTCCGTCGCGACCTGCCCCGCCGCACCCGCCGCTCGCTCGTGAGCGGCGGGTGCGGTGCCGACACTCAGATCACCCCCGGCCCCCGCCGGCCCGCAGCAGGGAGAGGCATGAGCACGTGATGACGCCGTTGGCGTTCGAGTTCGGCAGTCGGATCGTGACCCCGGTCGTGTCCGGGGCCATCAACGGAGCCGTGTACGGCCTGCTCGGGCTGGGGATCGTGCTGCTGTACAAGGGCAACCGGATCTTCAACTTCGCCCAGGCCGAGTTCGGTGCCGTCGCGGCCTTCGGCTGCTACGCCGGGGTGACCGGCTTCGGCTTCGTGCCGAAGGTGCCCTACCCGGTCGCGGCGGTCTTCGGCGTGACGATCGCGATCGGCGTCGCGCTGCTCACCGAGCGCCTGGTCATCCGCCCGCTGTTCAGCCAGCCCAAGGTCACCCTCGTGGTCGCGACCGCCGGCACGGCGCTGCTGATCATCGCGATCACCGGCTTCCTGTTCGGGGCCGAGGGGGTCACCCTGGACCCGGTGCTGCAGGGTGACGCGTTCACCAGCGGGGGCCTGCTGGTCACCAAGCAGGGCCTGGTCATCGTCGCCGTGCTCATCGTGCTGGCCCTGGCCTCCGCGCTGTTCTTCAGCCGGACCCGCACCGGCACCGCCATCCTGGCCGTATCGATGGAGCCGACCGCGACGAGCCTGGTGGGCATCAGCGTGAACCGCATCTCCGCGCTGACCTGGGGGTTCGCGGGCCTGCTCGGCGGGGTCGCCGGGATCCTGTTCGCCGGCAGCAGCGGCGTGCTCGGCCCGGGCGTGCTGACGTTCGTGGCGCTGATCCCGGCCTTCACCGCGGCGGTGTTCGGCGGCATCACCAGCCTGCCCGGCGCCTTCCTCGGCGGCGTGGTGATCGGCATCGTGCAGGCCGTCGGTGCCCGCAACATCCCCGAGTCCGTGGTCCCGTCGGCCAACCAGGTCGTCGTGTTCCTGATCCTGCTGACCGTCCTGCTCGTCCGTCCCGCCGGCCTGCTCGGCAAGGAGACCTGATGACCCTCACGGCGCCCGCCCCCCAGGCCGCCACCGCCCCCGACCCCGCGCACGGGGTCGGCCGCGACTTCGGCCCGGTCCGCTGGGTCCCGCGCGTCCTGGTCTACCTGGCCCTCGCGCTCTGGCTGCTGGTGCTCATCCCGCGCTCGGAGGTGTACGCCCCGTTCGCGGCGGACGCGGTCATCTTCGCCATCGTGGCCCTGTCGCTCAACATCATCATCGGCTACACCGGCCAGCTCTCGCTCGGCCACCAGGGCTTCTTCGGCATGGGGGCGTTCGCCGCGGCGTACTCGCTGACCGTGCGCGGGGTGCCCTTCGCCGCCACCTTCGCCGTCGCGATCCTGGCGTCGGCGGCCTTCGCCCTGCTGCTCGGCGTCGCGGCACTGCGCATCACCGGTCTCTACCTCGCGCTGATCACCCTGGTCTTCGGGCTCACCCTGGAGGGCTCGCTGTTCGAGGTCGGGGAGTTCACCAACGGTGGCGCCGGCCAGCCCGCCGAGCGCCCGGAGTTCCTGTTCGACGACGGGCGGTTCTACCTGTTCTGCCTGGCGTTCCTCGCGGTCGCGTTCTACCTCGACTGGCGCCTGACGAAGACCAAGACCGGCCGGGCACTGCTGGCGCTCAAGGAGAACGAGCGGGTCGCAGAGGCCTTCGGCATCAACGTCACCGTGTTCAAGCTGCTGGCGTTCGTGCTCTCCGGGGGCCTGGCGGGACTGGCCGGCGCCCTCTACGCCTACCGCGTCGGCAACGTCGTGGGCAGCGACTTCGGCTTCTTCCTGGCCCTGACGTTCGTGCTGATGACGGTCGTCGGCGGCCTGGGCAACCGCGTCGGGGTGATCCTCGGAGCGACCCTGTTCGCGGTGCTGGACTACCTGCTCGAAGGGCCGTTGGGCTTCATCGAGACCGGCTTCGTCAACGGCGGCGCGTTCCTGGGCTTCAACCAGAGCAACCTCGAGCAGTACGACGTCGCCTTCATCGGTGCGCTGGGCCTGCTGCTGACGCTGGTGTTCAACCCGGGCGGCATCGCGCAGCAGAACAAGCCCTTCTTCGACTGGCTGTCCGGCAAGCCCTTCTCGCTGCACGGCGACAAGGACTCCGGCCCGGCGTCCGTGGAGGGCTCCAGTGCCCGCGCCTGACGGAACGGCGGTCCTGGAGGTCCGCGACCTCGCCATCCGCTTCGGCGGGCTGCAGGCGCTCCAGGGACTCAACATCGAGGTCAACGAGTACGAGATCGTCGGGCTGATCGGTCCGAACGGCGCCGGCAAGACCACGGCCTTCAACTGCATCACCGGCTTCTACCAGCCCGGCAGCGGCCAGGTGCTCTACCGGGGCCGGGACGTCACGACCTCCCCGCCGCACGCCAAGGCGGCCATGGGCTTCGGCCGCACCTTCCAGAACGTGGGCATGGTCAAGAGCGCCACGGCGCTGGAGAACCTCAAGACGGCGCAGCACGCCAAGGTCAGCTACGACGTCGCGAGCGGCTTGACCGGCGCCGGCAGCACCTTCCGGGTCGAGCGCCAGCTGCAGGCCAAGGCCGAGGCGATCCTGGACCTGCTCGGCCTGTCGGCGATCCGGGACAAGCGGGTGGGTGGCCAGT
>JACMQV010000187.1 GCA_014376815.1 Cryobacterium sp. | reverse complement strand
GTCTGCAGTCAAGGATCGCGTCAGCAACCCGCATTGCCAGAAGTCCCTCGTAGTGAGTCAGGTTGGGGGCCTCTCCACTCGGCGGCGCGCTTACGTCCATGAAGGCCGGCAGCTTCGCTCGCGTGCGTTTCGGCGACACGACGCGAATCTTGCGCGGATTCACATCGGCTAGGCCGAACAACGCCAACACCGAGTCACCGCGAAGGTAGGACCCCTCCCCCGCCCGCAGGAGCGCCTCAGCGAACTGATCGAACGGAGTGCCGGGTGCATCGGGAACTCGATAGATCCCGTATGTGACATTGACCAGAGCCGCGGGCGGCCAGCTTGCGCAGCTCAACGGCCGGAACACCAGCCGCCACTGCCTCCTTGGTGGTGATGAAGCCGTACTCACCCAGCGCGATCTCGCGCACCAGGTCTCGATACTTCACCTCGGCCGCCATGGCACAACCGTACCAACACCGGTACGGTTGTGCCACCGGTCCTGGGCGGACCAGAAACGCTCTCCAGGAGACCTCACAGGGCGCTAACCTGTGAACATAGGCCGATTCAGTAGTACCAGGGGTATGGCGACCAATCGGGCTCGCGCTTCTCGAGGAACTGGTCGCGACCCTCGGCGGCCTCGTCGGTCATGTAGGCCAGCCGGGTGGTCTCGCCGGCGAACATCTGCTGACCGACCAGGCCGTCGTCGATGAGGTTGAACGAGTACTTCAGCATCCGCTGCGCGGTCGGCGACTTGCCGTTGATCAGCCGACCCCACTCCAGGGCGGTCGCCTCGAGCTCGGCGTGGGGCACGGCGCGGTTGACGCCGCCCATCCGGACGCCGTCGGCGGGGGAGTACTCCTCGCCGGGGAAGAAGATCTCGCGGGCGAACTTCTGCCCGACCTGGCGCGCGAGGTACGCCGACCCGAAGCCGCCGTCGAACGAGCCGACGTCGGCGTCGGTCTGCTTGAAGCGGGCCTCCTCGGCGCTCGCGATCGTGAGGTCGCAGACGACGTGCAGGCTGTGCCCTCCGCCGGCGGTCCAGCCCGGCACGACGGCGACGACGATCTTGGGCATGAACCGGATCAGCCGCTGGCACTCCAGGATGTGCAGCCTGCCGAGCTTGGCCTTGTCGACGGTGTCCTCGGTCTCGCCCTCGGCGTACTGGTAGCCGGTGCGCCCGCGGATCCGCTGGTCACCGCCGGTGCAGAACGCCCATTTGCCATTCTTCACGCTGGGGCCGTTACCGGTGAGGATCACACAGCCGACGTCGGAGGAGATCCGGGCGTGCTCGAGGGTGCGCAACAGCTCGTCGACCGTGTGCGGGCGGAACGCGTTGAGCACGTCGGGTCGGTCGAAGGCGATCCGCACCGTGCCGTGGGCCTTCGCCCGGTGGTAGGTCAGGTCGGTCAGGTCGTCGAAACCGGGGACGACGTCCCAGGCCTCAGGGTCGAAGATCTGGGACACCCCGTCGATCGCGCTCATGTCCGGCAGGGTAATACCCCCTCGAAGGGCCTGGAATCAGAGGTCCAGGTGACCGTGGTCCGACGAGGGCCGGCCCGGAGGCGATCCGCTCAGGTGAGGAGATCGGTGATCGGCTCGATGGCGAAGTAGACGACGAACAGCGCGGAGACGACCCACAGCAGCGGGTGCACCGCGCGGGCCTTGCCCACGACGAGCTTGATCAGCACGAAGGCCAGAAACCCCGCGCCGATGCCCACCGAGATCGAGTAGGTGAAGGGCATCAGCACGATGGTCAGGAAGGCCGGGAGGGCGATCTCGACGTCGGTCCAGTCGATCTCGGTGACCTGTTGCATCATCAAGAAGCCGACCAGGACCAGCGCCGGCACCGCCGCCTCGGAGGGGATGGCCTGGACGACCGGGGTGAAGAAGATCGCGAGCAGGAACAGCGAGCCGGTGACCAGCGAGGCCAGACCCGTGCGTGCGCCCTCCCCTACGCCGGCGGCCGACTCGATGTAGGAGGTGTTCGACGAGACGCCGCCGGCTCCACCAGCGATGGCGGCCACCGAGTCCACGATCAGGATCCGCTGCATGTTCGGGGGGGTGCCCTCGGCATCGTTGAGCCCGGCTTCGGCGCCGATCGCGGTCATCGTGCCCATGGTGTCGAAGAAGTCGGCCAGCATCAGCGAGAAGACCAGCAGCAGTGCCCCCACCACGCCGATGGAGGCGAAGGCGCCGAAGAGCGAGAACTGGCCCAGAGTGCCGAAGTCCGGCAGGTCGACGAAGCCGTCGAAGCGGGGCACGGTCAGCGACCAGCCGCCGGGGTTGTCGATACGCGCACCCAGGTCGAGCACCGCTTCGAGGACGAGCGCGGCCACCGTGGCCGAGACGATCGCGATCAGGATCGCGCCCCGCACCCGGCGCACCCACAGGGCGATCAGCAGCAGCAGGCCGCCGGCGAAGACCAGCACCGGCCAGCCCGACAGGGTGCCGGTGGAGCCGAGCTGGACCGGCACCGTCGTGCCGTAGACGTCGGGGATACGGCTGACGAAGCCGGCGTCGACGAAGCCGATCAGGGCGATGAACAAGCCGATGCCCACCGAGATCGCGACCTTGAGCTGAGTAGGAACGGCGTGGAAGACCGCGGTGCGGAAGCCGGTCAGCACCAGCAGCAGGATGGCGATGCCCTCCAGGACCACCAGGCCCATCGCGTCGGCCCAGGTGGACTGCGTGGCGTTGGCCACGGCGCCGAAGGCGTTGGGGCCCAGGCCGGGGGCCAGCGCGAGCGGGAAGTTGGCCCCCGCGCCCAACAGGATCGTCAGCACGCCGGCCACCAGGGCGGTACCGGCCGCGACCGCGGGCAGGTTGGGAGCCGAGCCGCCGCCGAGGTACTTGCC
>JACMQV010000186.1 GCA_014376815.1 Cryobacterium sp. | reverse complement strand
GACGATCAACGGGATCCAGGACGAGACCGGCGCCGACATCTCCATCGAGGAGGACGGCACCGTGTACATCGGCGCCGTCGACGGACCGTCGGCCGAGGCCGCCCGCGCCATGGTCAACTCCATCGCGAACCCGACCAACCCCGAGGTGGGCGAGCAGTTCCTCGGAACCGTCGTGAAGATCGCCGCTTTCGGCGCCTTCGTCTCACTGCTCCCGGGCAAGGACGGTCTGCTGCACATCTCTGAGGTGCGCAAGCTCGCCGGCGGCAAGCGCGTGGAGAACGTCGAAGACGTGCTCGGCGTGGGCCAGAAGGTCCTCGTTGAGATCACCAAGATTGACGACCGTGGCAAGCTGTCGCTTGCCCCGGTACTCGAGGAGTCGGCTGAGGCCGGCGCCGAGGACGCATCGGGCACCACCGAGGCGTAGTCTGGTAGTTCTGCCGACAACCTCTCGCCAGGTTGGTCGGTAAGACGGAAAGCCCGTCCTGCTTCGGCAGGGCGGGCTTTTTGCGTGCCCGCCGCCGTTGGGTTCGGGGTAACTGTTGCCGTTCCGGACAACTGTTGCCCGCATACCGGCAACAGTTGTCCGAAACGGCAACAGTCAGGAAAGCTACCTATTTGAAAGTATTACTAGTTAGCGATATGATCAAACTGTGTCGACGACCGGACTGCCCATGGCCCGATTGAAGTCCGAGCTGTTCAAGGCCCTCGGACATCCGCTGCGCGTGCAGGTGCTCGAGCAGCTGGCCGACGGGGAGCGCTCGGTGGGCAGCCTCGCCGAGGCGCTCGGTGCCGAGTTGTCGAACCTGTCGCAGCAGCTGGGGGTCCTGCGCCGGGCCGGTGTGGTCGTCACCCGGCGCGAAGGCAACACGATCTACTACGCGCTGCGCGACGCCGACGTGGCCGAACTCCTCGCCGTGGCGAAACGGATGCTCGTCGCGACCCTTGAGGACTCCCACGCCCTGCTGCGCACGATCGAGCAGGAATCCAAAAAGTCTCCTGAGCTGAGCTGAGCGCCCCTACAGGTCGTTGCCCGCGTACGACTGGTTGAAACTCTTGTTGACCAGAGGGAAGTCGGGCACGATCGTCTCGGCCAGGGCCACCGGCAGGGCGGGCCAGTTGAAGTAGGACGGGTCGACGACCTTGATCCGGGTGAGCACGCCGTCCGGCCCGAGTTCGACCCGGTGGCAGATGGTGCCGCGCCAGCCCTCGACCAGGGACAGGCCGGATGCCGGGGCGCCGGCCCCGCGGGGAGCCAGGGCGACTCCGCTGCCCCGGTGTGCGCCGAGGCGCCGGATCAGGTCGATCGCCACGGCGATGGAGACCTCGAATTCGCCCGCACGCACGCGGTACCGGCTGAGTACGTCGCCGCCGGTCTCCGTGACGACGTGGAAGTGCTCGCCGAGGTCGACGAACGGGTGGTCGCGGCGGGCGTCGGTGTCGATGCCGGAGGCGCGGGCCACGTAGCCGAGGGTGCCCATGGCCTGGGCCTGGGCGACGGGCAGCGGGGCGGTGCCGGTGAACCGGTCGCGCACGATCGCGTGCCCGAGGGTGATGGCGATGATCTCCTGCATGTCGGCGGCCACCCGGGTGAGGTCGGCCGGGTCGGGCAAAGCCAGCACGGAGACCCCGCCGATCGTCAGGCCCCCGCGCAGGAACCGGTGGCCGGTGACGCTCCTGTTGATGCGCAGCAGGGTTTCCCGCAGCCGCTGGGTGTGCGAGTGCACGATGCTGAAACCGACGTCGTTGGCCAGGGAGCCGAGGTCGGAAACGTGGTTGTACAGGCGTTCGAGTTCGAGCAGCAGGGCGCGCAGCATCCGGTCCGGTTCCGACACGTCGATGCCGCAGGCGGCCTCGACGGCCATCGCGTAGGCCAGGGCGTGGCCCACGACGGTGTCCCCGGTGATCTGTTCGGCCAGTTCGATGCCGTCCTCGGGGCGGCGGCCCTCGAACAGCCGCTCGACGCCGCGGTGCATGTACCACTGCCGGGCTTCCATCCGCACGATGGTCTCGCCCACGACCGAGAAGCGGAAGTGGCCGGGGTCGATGATGCCGGCGTGGATGGGGCCGACGGCGATCTCATAGACCCCGGGACCCTCGACCTCCACGAACGGGAACGATTCGGTGTCCGGTTCGAATTCCGGTGTGACGCGTGCGCCGCGCAGCATCGGGTACCAGCCGCGTGGCCAGTGGCCGTGGCGCACCAGCCGGTGGGGCTGGGGGTGGTCGGCGGGCCGCAGCCCGAACAGGTCGCGCATGCCACGTTCGAAGTTACCGGCGGGGTAGGACAGGTCGGCCAGGCTCGGGATCCACGCATCGTCGTAGGGCACGGCCACGACGAGGTCGATCTGGCGGCGCGGGTAGACGGCGGCGAAGGAGTAGACCACGCGCAGGCCGTCGCCGTCGTCGTGGCAGGCGACGAGCGCGAGCCGGTTCCCGTCCTCCAGGAGGGTGGCGGCCTCCTGCCGGAGGTCGTCGCGGGAGAGAGAGCGCGTCTCGGGGGCGGCGTGCAGGGACGGGTTCGGGTTCGTCATTGGATTCCTCCCAGAACGGCGGCCGCGCGGGCCAGGAGCGTGCCGACCGGCTCGGCGATGAAGGCCACCACGGCCGTGGTCCCGAGGGCCAGGATGATCGGCAGCCGGGGTCCGTGGGCCGACCGGTCCGGCTCGGCCGGCCGGGCATCCGGGGCGTCCGGGACGGCCAGATCAGCGGATGCGGCGGGCTCGGCGGGTGCGCCGATCGTCATGGCCACCGTCAGGCGGGTGAGGCTGGCGAAGATGACCAGCAGCAGCACCAGGGCGATCCCGACGACCACGCCCATGCCGCTCGTCCAGCCGGCGATGATGATGCCGACCTCGGAGAAGAAGATGCTGAACGGGGGGAAGCCGATCAGGGCGGCCATCGCGATCAGCCAGGGGACGGCCAGGCCGGGGCGCCGCACGAGCAGGGCGCGCACTCCCTCGATCCGGGGGGTGCCCTCGACCTCGAGGATGCGGCCGGAGATCACGAACAGCGTGGCCTTGGTCAGGCCGTGGCCGAGCACGTAGAGCAGCACGGCCGGGAGCGCGGCGGTGCCGACGGCGGCGCCGACGGCCATCATACCCATGTGTTCGATGCTGGAGTAGGCGAGCATCCGTTTGAAGTCGCGCTGCCGGATCAGCAGCGCCGCGGCCACGAACAGGGAGAGCAGCCCGCCGACGCTGAGCATGATGCGCAGGAAATCCGGCCCGATCACGGCGTTCGTGATGGTCTGGATGCGCAGGATGGCGTAGAGGGCGACGGCGAGCAGCACGCCGCTCATCAGCCCCGAAACCGGCGCGGGCGCCTGGCTGTGGGCGTCGGGAAGCCAGCTGTGCATCGGCGCGAGGCCCGCCTTGGTGGCGAAGCCGAGCACGGCGAGTGCGCCGCCGGCCCGGATCAGGGCCGGGTCGAGGGGCAGGCCGGCCTGGCTGAGAACGAGCCAGGAGAGGGTGGGTTCACCCGTGCCGCGGGAGGCGGCGTAGATCAGCACGATGCCGAGCAGGGCGATCGCGACGCCGACGGAGCCGAGGATCACATACTTCCACGCGGCCTCCAGCGACGACCGGGTGCGGTGGTGCCCGACCAGGAAGGCGGTGGTGATGGTCGTGGCTTCGACCGCGGCCCACATCAGGCCGATGTTGTCGGCGAGCACGGCGAGGGACATGGCGGCCAGGAAGACGGAGATCAGGGCGTCGTAGGATCCGGCGAACCTGCCGGACGCGGCCGTGGCGTGGCCCAGCCCGCCCCAGGTGGAGACCAGGCCGACCGCGCCGACGACGGTGAGCATGTATGCGGACAGCGCGTCCGCGCGGAGCAGCCCGCCGCCGAGCGTGGGCACCTGGTCGGCCAGCGCCGCGCTAACGAGCACGAGGCCCGAGGCCAGCACGGCCACGCTGGAGGCGACCGGGCTTAGCCGGCGGAGCGAGGGGAGGGGGACCGTGAGGCTCAGCAGGGCCAGGAGGACCGGGACGGCCAGGGGCGTCCAGAGGGCGAATGACATCAGTCGTGCAACTTTCTGAGCTGGTCGATGTCCGTGTTGCCGAACTTGTTGCGCATGCGGCCGGCGAAGACGTAGAGGATGACCACGACCAGGAGCACGTCGAGGGAGATGCCGAGCTCGAGGAACAGGGGCACGCCGCCACTGGTGAGGAAGGCGACCGTGGCGATGCCGTTGTCCAGCACGAGGAACCCGATCAGCTGCGACCCGGCCTGCCGCCTGGTGACCAGGAGCAGGAAGCCGATCAGCACCATGGCCAGTCCGATCGGGGCGGCGTGGGCCGAGATGCTGGCGTCCCCGGCCAGCAGCCGGCTGGCCACGACGTAGCTGAGGATGGTCAGCAGCGCCACGGTCAGGAGCCCCGCCGTCGGGTTCAGGCGCGGCGCCTCATCCGTGCGCGTCGTGGCCTGGGTCTCGTGGGCGAGCACCCACGGCAGGCCCATGCCCTTGACCAGCAGCACGAGCACGGAGACGATGATGACTTCGACCTCGCCCTCCTCGAGGCCGATCACGGCGACCAGGGCGGCCAGGGCGAAGCCCTGCACGCTAAGCAGGCGGATGGAGGCGAGCAGCGAGTGCCGCCAGACCATCAGGGCGCTCGTCAGTAGGAGGGTGCCGGTGCAGAGGCCGATCAGTTGGGGGTAGATGGTGTTGAACACGGTGTCCTAAGCGACCAGGTAGGAGGCGGTGACGGCGAGAAGGGCCAGGGCGAACGATCCCGCGAGCAGTTCCGGCACCCGGAACAGGCGCGCCTTGGCCAGGAACACCTCACCGACGCTGAGCACGACGCCCAGCGCGAGGATCTTGACCGTGACGGTGACCACGCCGACCAGCACCCCGAGCAGGGAGAACTCGGTCAGCACCCCCCACGGGATGATCAGGTTGCTGAGCAGCCCGAGCAGGGCGGCCAGCTTGAGCCAGGAGCCCAGCTCGAGCCAGGCCAGGTCCCGCCCGGAGGCTTCCAGCACCATGGCCTCGTGCAGCATGGTCAGTTCGAGGTGGGTGGACGGATTGTCGACGGGCAGGCGGCTGGTCTCGGCCATGATGGCGATCGCCAGGGCGACCATGGCCAGCAGGCTGACCGGCGAGATGATCACGGCCGGGTTCGCGAGCCGGGTCTCCACGATCAGCGACAGGGTGGAGGTGCCGGCCGGGATGGACAGCGCGTACACCGCGAGCAGCAGGGTGGGCTCGACCAGGGCGGCGACGGTCATGTGCCGGCTGGAACCCATGCCGCCGAACGCGGTGCCGGCGTCCAGGCCGACCAGGGCCAGCGCCACCACTCCGATCAGCATCACCGACACGATGACGAACAGGTCGCTCGGGATCAGCGGCAGGGGGAGTGTGCCGACCAGGGGCAGCAGCACCACCAGCAGCAGGCTCGACACGAGCAGCGTCACCGGCCCGGCCGCGAGCATCCAGCTGCTGTCGGCGGCCCGCACCGGTTCCTTGGTGAGGAGCTTCCGCACGCCCCGCCACGGCTGCCAGACGCCGGCGCCGGCCCGCCCCTCGAGCCGGGCCCGCACCTGGCGGATCACGCCGATCAGCAGCGGGGCGAGGAAGACGAAGAGCACCAGTTGCAGGGCCGCGATCACGATCGCCGCGATGCTCACAGGGACACCACAATCAGCACGACGAGCAGGGCGATGAAGGAATAGGACAGGTAACGATGGATGCTGCCGTTCTGCGCGCGTCGGGCCAGGATGCCGAACCGCTGGGCGGCGTTCAGCACCGGGCGGTAGAGCCGGGTTTCGATCACGTCGGACACGCTCTGTTCCACGTGCACGCGTTCCACCAGGTAGCGGGATTCGCCGACGTGGGTGACTTCCACGTCGCGGGACGGCCGGAGCACGTCGTCGAAGACGCGCACCAGGGGTTCGGCGTAGGAGGTGGCGGTGTACTGCATCCGCGGCCGCAGCCGCGACCCGCCGCCGGCCCAGGGCAGAGGCGAGATGCGGGTGGGGTGGCGCCGGGCCGAGACGACGACGGCGATCAGCACCGGAACGAGCAGCAGGGCGGCCAGCACGACGAAGGTCGTGGGGTCCAGCACGGCGCCGATGCCGCGGGCGTCGACGCCCGCCAGCCCGATGGTGCGCACGTCCGGCGCGAAGGCGGGGCCCACGGCCGAGGCGATGGCCACGGCCAGCGGCCCGGGGACCAGGCCGAGGGCGATCACGCAGAGCGCGCCGAGGACGAGCGAGATGCGCATGATGACCGGAACCTCGCGGGCGTGCAGCGCCTTCTTGGAGCGCGGACGGGCCAGGAAGGCGATCCCGTAGGCCTTGACGAAGGTGAGCAGGGCCAGCCCCGCCGTCAGGGCGATCACGGCGACGGCGAGCGGCATGGCCACGGAGGCGGCCACGGAGACGACCTCCCCGTCGACCCGGGATCCGTGGATCAGGGCCTGCAACAGCATCCACTCGGCGACGAACCCGCTGGTGACGGGCAGGGCGGCGGCTCCCATGGCGGCCGCGCCGAAGGTGGCGGCGGTCCACGGCATCCGGCTGCCGAGCCCGCCGAGCCGGTCGAGGTTCATCTCCCCGGCCCCGCGGGCGACCGCGCCGGCGCCGAGGAACAGGGTGGCCTTGAAGGCGGCGTGGCTGACCATCAGCAGCAGGGCGGCGACGAGGGCCGCGTCGGCCGCGGCCGTGGCGTTGTCGGCCCGCAGCAGAACGGATGCGCCGAGCCCCAGGAACACCAGCCCCATGTTCTCGGTCGTGGAGTAGGCCAGCAGCACCTTCAGGTTGCTGGCCACCGAGGCCTGCAGGATCCCGTAGAGCGCGGACAGCCCGCCGAGGGCCATGATCAGCACGCCCCACCAGGCCGGCCCGCCCGGCAGCAGGCGCACGCAGACCAGGAGGGCGCCGTAGACGCCGATGTTGACCATCGCGCCGCTCATCGCGGCGGCGACGTGGCCGGGGGCCTCGGGCAGCACCCGGGGAACCCAGACGTGCAGGGGCACCAGTTCGGCCTTGCCGCCGAAACCGAGCAGCAGCAGCACGAACGCGAGGGTCGCCTGCCAGGAGAAGGGGTCCACGGTGGCCAGCACCGCGAAGCCGGTGCCGCCGGTGGCCGCTGCCAGCACGGCGAAGCCGGCCAGAACGAAGAAGAAGCTCAGCTGGGACATGGCCGAGTACCAGACGAGCGCCGAGGCGACCGTGCCGCGGGTCGCGTGGTGGGCCAGCAGCAGGGCCGTCGAGCCGAGGGTCATGATCTCCCAGAGCAGGAGGAACGAGACGACGTCGGTGGCCGCGGGCACGAGCTGCATCCCGAACAGGAACAGGGCCATCGACATCCAGGAGGCGCGGGACGCCGAGGCGACGCGGGCGGAGCCGATCCCGAACAGGGACGCGAGCACGCCGACGGCGGACACGACCATCATCACGAGGCCGCCGAGCCGGTCGGGGGAGAGCACGAGGGGGTCCATCGGCAGGGCGGTGGGGATCGTGAGCGACCCCTCGCCGCCGAACAGGGCGATCGCGCCGGTGACGACGCCGGCGGCCGCGAGGAGGGCGCAGAGGGAGCCGATCACCCGGGAGCGCCAGCGGATGGTCACGACCAGTGCCCCGGTGACGGCGAGGGCGGCGATCAGGATCTGGCCGAGCATCCCGGCTTCGAGGGGCGTCATCGGCCGGTCATCCGGCGGAGCGCCTCGACGATCAAAGCCGGCTCGGGCGGGTTGCCCGGCACGGACAGGTCGACGTCGATGAAATCGGGCACCGGTCCGGCGATGCCGTACCCCCCGGCGAAGACGCCGCCGGTGAGGGCGCAGTCCCCGACGGCGATGACGAAACGGGGCGTCGGCGTGGCGTCGACCGCGCGCCGGATGGGCTCGATCATGTTGCGGGTCACGCCGCCGGTGATCAGGATCACGTCGGCGTGCCGCGGCGATGCCACCAGACGGATGCCGTAACGCTCCACGTCGTAGACGGGGCCGAAGGCACTCGACACCTCCTGCGCGCAGTCGTTGCAGCCGCCCGCGTTGATGAAGCGCACCTGGATGCTGCCGCCGAAGACCTCGGCCCCCGGGAAGAGGGCGGGGGCGGGCGGGGCCGGTTCGGCGATGCGCCCGCTCTGGCGGATGAGACTGGTCAGCCGTTTGACGCTCAACTCAGGCTCCGTGACACGCGACACATCATTACTTCTTTATATACCTATATGGTGAATTTATCAAATAGATTCGGCTGGCCGGGCGGACGATCAATCCTCGGGCCAGGGGGCGCTGAGGGACTCCACGGCCGACGCGGTGAACTCGATCAGCGCCGTGAGAAGGCCCTCCATGGTGGTCGATTGCAGGAGCGAAATCTGGTCGAGGGCCCCGAGCGGGGCGATCCCGGCGAGCTGCCACGCGGCCGCCACCGGGTCGTGGGACAGCTCCACGGTCGACGGCCACAGCTGGTCGGCGAATTCGCTCGCCAGCGCCAGGGCGCGGCGCACGGCCTGCTCGGCCTGTTCACGCAGCGGCAGCATCTCGTCCTCCCAGGCGAGGGGCTCCAGCTCGTGCACCGTGGCCTGGGGGTGCGGGTCCTCGGTGAGCCAGTCGAGCACCTCGATCCGTCGCTCGCCCTGGGCGGTGACGCCCACGAAGCCCTCGGCCGCCTCCACCTCCGTGACCTGTGCGACGGTGCCGACGGGGAACCGCCGCTCGCCGCCGCCGACCTCCTGGCCGCGCTCGATCAGCACGACTCCGAACTCGGCGGGCTCCTCGTGCAGGATCCGGCTGAGCATGACCAGGTAGCGGTCCTCGAACACCCGCAGCTGCAACGGCATGTAGGGGAACAGGACGGACCCCAGCGGGAACATCGGCAGGGTGGTCACGGGGTCGCCGGTCACAATCGCGTGGGCGGCATCAGGTCGTGACCGTGTCCGGGCCGGCGCCGGGGCCCCCGCGCCGCCCGGTGCGTTCCAGCAGTGGGGTGACCCGGTAGGGGATCAGCTCGCCCATCGCGAGGGAGGTCTCGGTGCGATCGACGCCCTCGCAGGCCAGGATGGTGCCGTCGATGCGGAACAGGTCGTCGGCATCCGTGCAGACCACGCGCACGAGCAGGTCGGTGGCACCGCTCATGCCGTAGGCCTGCACGATCTCGGGGACCAGGGCGAGCTCGGCGACGATCTGGTTCAGCCGCTTCTGCTGCACGTGCACCTCGATGAAGGCCGTCAGCGGGTAGCCCAGGGCCACCGGGTTGATGCGACGGTCGAAGGACAGGAAGGCGTTGGAGTCCTCGAGCCGGGCCATCCGGGCCTGCACCGTGTTCCGGGACAGATGGAGGTGCTGGGCCAGCGCCACGAACGTGCTGCGGGGGTCCGTGCACAGGGCTCGGAGCAGCTGCAGGTCGACTCTGTCCAGACTGTGCATAGTGCTTCACGCTAGCACGGCAGGGGCCCCACGAATAGGGCAGACTGCTCAATATTTCCGAGCATGGTTGTGCTCTGTGTCGCCCGACCATACGCTCTCTACAACTTCGGCAACGACGCTGGGAGCGGCAATCATGCACGACATTCTCACGGGAACTATCCCCGCACCTTTTTTGCAACTCGTGACGCCGGACGGCGTTCGGCACCCGGACGGCACCCTGGATCCCTGGGTCGAGGATGTGTCGGGGGCGCAACTGGTCGCCCTGTACCAGGACATGGTCGTCGTGCGGCGCATCGACGCCGAGGCCACCGCGCTGCAGCGGCAGGGCGAGCTCGGTCTGTGGCCGCCGCTGCTGGGCCAGGAGGCCGCGCAGGTCGGCTCGGCCCGGGCCCTCCGGCGCGACGACTTCGTGTTCCCCAGCTATCGCGAGAACGCCGTGGCGTACTGCCGGGGCGTCGCCCCGGCCGACATCGTGCGGGTGTGGCGGGGCAACGCGCAGTCCGGCTGGGACCCGTACGAATTCGGGATGGCGACGCCCAACATCATCATCGGCGCCCAGACCCTGCACGCGACGGGCTGGGCCATGGGCGCGCTGGCCGACGGGGTGGACTCGGTCGCGGTGACCTACTTCGGCGACGGGGCGACCAGCCAGGGTGATGTCAGCGAGGCCCTCGTCTTCGCGGCCAGCTTCCAGGCGCCGGTGGTCTTCTTCTGCCAGAACAACCAGTGGGCCATCTCCGAGCCGGTCGGGGTGCAGGCCCGGCGCAGCATCGCGGACCGGGCGCCCGGCTTCGGCATCCCCAGCCTCCGGGTTGACGGCAACGACGTCCTCGCCGTGATGGCGGCCACCCGGATCGCCCTGCACCGCGCCCGCACCGGCGGCGGCCCCACGTTCATCGAGGCCGTCACCTACCGGATGGGGCCGCACACGACGGCCGACGATCCCACCCGCTACCGGCCCGCGGGCGAACTCGAGGAGTGGGCGGCCAAGGACCCGATCCTGCGCCTGCGGCGGTTGCTCGACGGGCTCGGCCTGCTCACCGCGCAGGTCGAGGAGCAGACCCGGGCCCGGGCGGATGCCACGGCGGCGGACCTCCGCGCCGGCTGCATCGGCATGCCGGACCCGGAGCCGCTCAGCGTGCTCGCCCACGTCTACACCACCCCCCACGCCGCCCTCGACGGCCAGCGCGCGGAGTACGCCGCCTACCTGGCCGGCTTCGAGCAAACCGGCAGTGACACCGACCACCACGACCCCGCCCATAGCGATCCCACCGGAGGGAAGGCCTGATGACGATGACGACCAGTGTGAGACCCCCCGACACCGTGGCTGACCCGGCACCGGCATCCGTGCCCCTGGCCACGCCCGTGCCCCTGACCGGCACGACGACGCTGACCATGGCCAAGGCGATCAACGCGGGCCTCCGCCAGGCCATGCTCGACGACCCGAAGGTGGTGCTGCTCGGCGAGGACATCGGCGCGCTCGGTGGCGTCTTCCGGGTCACCAGCGATCTGCTCGCCGAGTTCGGCCGGCGCCGGGTCGTCGACACCCCGCTGGCCGAGTCCGCCATCATCGGCACCGCGGTCGGGCTCGCCTACCGCGGCTACCGCCCGGTCTGCGAGATCCAGTTCGACGGCTTCATCTTCCCCGGCTTCGACCAGATCGTCAGCCAGGTCGCCCGCATCCACTACCGCACGCAGGGCGCGGTCCGGATGCCGATCACCATCCGGGTACCGTTCGGCGGCGGCATCGGGGCCGCCGAGCACCACTCCGAGTCGCCGGGGGCGTACTTCACCCACACCTCCGGGCTGCGCGTGATCGCCGTCTCCAACCCGCAGGACGCCTACAGCCTGATCCGTCAGGCGATCGCCTCCGACGACCCGGTGCTCTACTTCGAGCCCAAGCGCCGCTACCACGCCTCGGGCCCGGTGGCGCCGGAGCTGGGTGCCCCGATGGAGAGCGCCCAGGTCGTGACGCCCGGCACCGACGTCACCCTCCTGGCCTACGGCCCGCTCGTGGCCACCGCGAAGGATGCCGCGATCGCCGCCTCCGACGAGGGCACGTCGATCGAGGTGATCGACCTGCGGTCGCTCTCGCCGATCGACTACGCCACCGTGGAGGCCTCCGTGCGGAAGACCGGCCGGCTCGTCGTCACCCACGAAGCGGCGCGCACGGGAGGGCTGGGCGGCGAGATCGTGGCCGTCGTCACCGAGCGCTGCTTCGAATATCTCGAGGCGGCCCCGGTGCGGGTGACCGGCTTCGACATCCCCTATCCGCCGGCGAAGCTGGAAAGCCACCACCTGCCGGACCTCGACCGCATGCTCGACGGCGTCGACCGCGTCCTGGGGAGGCGACGATGATCAAGGTATTCCGGCTGCCCGACCTGGGCGAGGGCCTGACCGAGTCCGAGATCGTGGCCTGGCGCATCGCGCCGGGCGACACGGTCGAGCTCAACCAGCTGATCGCGGACGTCGAGACCGCGAAGGCCGTCGTCGAACTTCCGTCCCCGTTCGCGGGCGTGGTCTCCGAGCTGCACCAGCAGCCCGGCACGGTCGTGCACGTGGGGGAGCCGATCGTCTCCTTCGAGGTGCCCGGCGAGGCTCCCACCGCACCGCCGTCTTCTTCTTCTTCTTCTTCTTCTTCTTCTTCTTCTTCTTCGCCTTCGCAGGCGCAGGGGCAGGCGCGGGGGCGGGAGGCCAATCTCGTCGGGTACGGGCCCGCCGTCGAACGCGGCGGGCGTCCGACGCGGCGGGCGCGAGCCGGGGATGCGGACCGGTCCGCCACTGGCGTGAGCCCGGATGTGAGCCCGCCGGCGAACCCGGACGTGAGGCCGCGGATGAACGCGTTGGACGCGACCCTCGAGGCTCTGGCAGCCGAGGCCCGGACCGCGACCACGCTGCATGCGAAGACCGGCGCTTTCGACGCGGCCGAGCCGGCTGCAGGCATCCGGGAACGCCCGCGGTCCACGCCGCCGGTGCGCGCCTTCGCCCGCACCCGGGGCGTCGACCTCACCCGGCTGATCGGGACCGGCCCCACCGGGCTGATCACCCGGGAGGACGTGGAGGCGGCGCGCGCGCTGCAGGCCGAGGCCGAGACGGTGGCCGAGACGGCCGCCGCGACGGTGGCCGCCGAACCGGCCGACTCGGCCGGGCCGGCGGCACCCGTTCCGGGCGTCCGGGAATCCCGCAGCCCGATCCGCAGCGTACGCAAGCACACGGCCGAGGCCATGGTGCGCAGTGCCTTCACCGCGCCGCACGCCACCGAGTTCCTGACCGTGGACGTCACCCCGATGGTCGAACTGATCGAGGTGCTCAAACAGGACCGCTCGTTCGCCGGCGCGCGCATCGGCATCCTCGCCATCGTGGCGAAGGCCCTCTGCCTTGCGGTGAATCGCACCCCGGAGGTCAATACCCGCTGGGACGAGGCCGCCGGCGAGATCATTCAGTTCCACTATGTGAATCTCGGCATCGCCGCGGCGACGCCGCGCGGCCTGTTGGTGCCTACGATCCCGGATGCCGACCGGCTCGGCCTGGCCGGCCTCGCGGCGGCGCTCGCCGAGCTGACCGCCGCCGCCCGGGCGGGCACCACCAGCCCGGCCGCCCTGCGCGGCGGCACGGTCTCGATCACCAACATCGGCTCCTTCGGCATCGACGCCGGAACGCCGATCCTGCCGCCGGGGGAGGCCGTGATCCTGGCGATCGGGGCGATCCGGCCGCGGCCGTGGGAGTACCGCGGCGAGGTGGCACTGCGCCAGGTGATGACGCTCAGCCTGTCCTTCGACCACCGCCTGGTCGACGGCGAGCAGGGCGCCCGGTTCCTGACCGACATCGCGGGCGTCCTCGCCAACCCGGGCCTGGCCCTCACCCTGCTGTAGCCCAGCCCAGCCCAGCCCAGCCCAGCCCCGAACGAATTCGACGGAGATTTTGCTCCCACGAGATGAGATATGGCCCAAACCGCCGTTTTTCCTCAGAATCTCCGTCGAATTGGTGAGGACGAGACCGGCAAGGCGGCGGGACCGACGCAACCGGCGGGACCGGAGCGCGACCGGGCTCGGACCGGGCGGGAAGTCCGCCTAGTCGGACGCGTGCGTGGAGGCCGCTGTGACCAGCTCCGGGAGCGCGGCGATCGTGTCGATCGAGTAGGCGGCTCGAATCGTGGCCCGCTCGGCGGCCTGGTCCGGGTATTTCCCGGTCCGAACCTGCACCGTGGTCGCGCCGGCCGCGTTGCCCATCGCGATGTCGGTGGTCGCATCATCGCCGATGACCCACACCTCGTTCGGCTGCGTCCCGGCCGACTCCGCGGCGAGCCGGAGGAAATCCTGGGACGGCTTGCCGAGCAGCACGGCGGTCGACCTGCTGGCGTATTCGAGGGCGGCCACGATCGCACCGGTGTCCAGATGGTCGCCGTCCGCCCGTTTGGCATAGCGGCCGCGCTGCAGGGCGACGAGTTCGGCTCCCGCCTGCAGGGCCCGGAACGCTTCGTCGAGCACGGGATAACTCAGGGTGTCCCGCGCGTCCCCGACGACCACATGGGTGATCGGGTGGTGGCCCTCCCGCATGAACGGGACGAACGATTCCCGGAGCACGCCCGACACCACCGCGATCACGTTGACTTCGCTTCCTGCCGCGGCGAGGTAGCGGCGAGCGGCCGTCACCGGGGTGAAGAGTTCCGTGGCACGCACGTCGACGCCGCGGGTGTGCAGGTCCGACAGGATCAGCGCCTCCGGCTTCGAATCCGTATTGGTCAGAAAACGGATGACGCACCCCAGCTTCCTGAGGCCGTTGATCGCCTCCGCCGCCCCGTCGACTGTCGTTCCGGCGGAGTAAACCGTGCCGTCGAGGTCGCACAGGATCGTTTCTCCGGTAGTGTCCACGCCTCAGTGTCCCCCCGACTATCCCTTTTTGGCTACCGGCTGTCACCGGGGATCGCCCGTTTCCCGGCCCGAGGCATCCGTCACCCGCCGTGAATTCCCGGACCCGGCCCGACCACCCGGACCCGGCCCTAACGAATTCGACGGGAATTTTGCTCCCACGAGGTCCGCAACGGTCTAATTCGGCGATTTTGCCCAGAATCTCCGTCGAATTGGTTCGGGGCACCTGTAGTTCGGGCGGGGGAAGGAAGGCGGGCGACGGCCCGCCTTGACCGGGTCGGGACGCCCGGGCAGAGTGGGAGGATGAGAGAACCGGGCACCCTCCTGACCCCTGTCGACACCGAGCCTGTGCTCGCCGGCGGCGCCTTCGTACACCTGGACGGCGCCCTGCATGGGGCGTTCACCACGGTGGACTTCGCCTCCGCGGTGCGCGTGCTCGACCAGGTGGCCGAGGCGGCGGACGCCCTCAACCACCACCCCGATGTGCGGCTCGGCTACGGCCGGGTCACCTTCCGGCTCTCCTCCCACGACGCGGGCGGCGTGACCGACCGGGACCTGAGGCTCGCGCTGCGCATCCAGGAGATCGCCGACGCGCAGGACGCCGAACGCGCGCCCTTCCTGCCGGCGCGCTACGACGTGGCCATCGACTGCACCGACGCGGATGTGATCCGCCCCTTCTGGCAGGTCGGGCTCGGCTACGTGGAGTCGTACCGGGACGGCGAGATCGACCTGGCCGACCCCCACGGGCAGGGACCGGGAGTCTGGTTCCAGCACATGGAAATCGCGCGCACGGAACGCAATCGCATCCACCTCGACGTCTACGTCCCCACCAGTGAGGCCGAGGCGCGGGTGCAGGCGATCGTCGCCGTCGGCGGCGATCTGCTCACCGACGAGCACGCCCCCGACTGGTGGGTGCTGGCCGACCCGGAGGGCAACGAGCTCTGCGTCTGCACCTCCGACACGTAGTCGAACGCCCGCCCGCGGATGCCGCCGGGCGCTGCGCGGGTGCCGTCCGGCTCGTGCGCGGGTGCTGCGCCGTTCCGCGGGTGGCATGCCACCCGCGCAGAGGCGCGGCACCCGCGTGGCGCTGTCACACTGCGTCAGGCCGCGCCAGGCCGTGCCACCCGACGGCGGCCGCGTCAGGCCGTGCCGAGGGCCGCCAGTGCCATTTCCTCGAGCAGCGGCCGCACCGCGCCGCTCGGGGAGGCCGGCAGGGTGTGCGGGGTCGAGTTGAGCAGGCCGAAGGTCGCGTGTGCGCGAATGCGCAGGTGTGACGCATCGACCGCCGGATGCACCTGCTGCAGTGCCCGCACCCAGAGTTCGACGTACTCGCGCTGCAGCACCCGCACCCGATGCCGGTCCGACTCCGTAAGGCTGTCGAGGTCGTGGTCCTGAACGCGGATCACGTCGGGGTTCGCCAGGGCGAAGTCGACGTGAAAGCGCACGAGGCCCCGCACGGCGGCCGCGGCATCACCGGTCGCTGAGACGACCGAATCGCCCCCGGCCACCAGATCCTCGCTCACGCCGATGAGCAGAGCGGCGAGCACGGCCTGCTTACCGCTGAAATGGGGGTCCACGGCTGGTCCGCTTACTCCGACGGCCGTACCGAGGCCCTCGATCGATACGCCGTTGAACCCAGAGCGGGCGAATAGAATCGCCGCCGCGTGGAGCAATGCGGCGCG
>JACMQV010000185.1 GCA_014376815.1 Cryobacterium sp. | reverse complement strand
CCTGTCCACGGCATCAAGTCTCGGCATCCACGTTACGTTCGACCCAGAAACGAGTTCCAGTCGAGCCCCTATTAGCGATCACCCAATGCCAGTCAGGCCCGGTGACAACACCCCCCGGATCATTGACGACTGGGGGCAGCAACCATGCCGGGCCTAACAGGCCAACACCCTTCAGAAGCGAGCTTCAAGGGCTACCTACAAGGTAACGGGGGGGGGTGCTGGATGATCGCACTCACCGGTGCCACCGGCCTGATCGGCGGCCTCGTGCGCGAGCGCCTCGACGCGGCCGGCACCCCCACTCGGCTGATCGTGCGTGATCCCGCGCGTCTCCGCACGCCGCATCCGGATGTGCGCACCGCCGGCTACGGCGACGCCGACGCGCTGCTTCGCGCGCTGGCCGGCATCGGCACCCTGTTCATGGTCTCCGCGGCGGAGAGCGCCGACCGGGTGAGCCAGCACCGCACCCTGATCGACTCGGCGGCCCGCGCCGGGGTGACCCGGATCGTCTACCTGTCTTTCCTCGGCGCCGATCCGCAGGCCTCCTTCACGCTGGCCCGCGACCACGCGGCCACTGAAACCCACCTGCGCGCCAGCGGCCTGGCCTTCACGTTCCTGCGCGACAACTTCTACCACCGCCTGATCCCGCAGATGGCCGGACCCGACGGTGTGATCCGCGGTCCAGGCGGGGAGGGCCGCATCGGTTCGGTCGCCCACAGTGACGTGGCGGATGCCGTGGTCGCCGTGCTGCAGGCCGGACGGTCCCCTGCCGCAGGCCCCGGCGCCGCCCGGTACGACGGGCAGACCTTCACGCTCACCGGGCCGAGCACCTGGAGCCTCGCCGAGGGCGCAACGGAGCTGTCCGAGGCGACCGGGCGACCGGTGACCTACCTGCCGGAGTCCGTGACGCAGGCCCGCGCATCCCGGGCGCACTTCGGGGCGCCGGAGTGGGAGGTGACCGGCTGGATCTCGAGCTACCTGGCCATCGCGGCCGGGGACATGGACGTGGTGACCGATGATCTGGAGCGGCTCACCGGGCATCCGGCCCAGGACCTGCCGGAGTACCTGAGGCTGAATCCGGACGCGTACCGGCACCTCCTGCCGTGATCCGTGCCGGGCTGACCGGGTCCGGCCGGGGGCGTCGCCAGGGCTGCGGGGTCAGCCGCGAGGTGGCGATCAGGACGGCCGCGATCCCGGTGAACAGCAGCACGGCGGCCAGACAGTAAAGCACGGTTTCCAGCGGCCCGCTGACCTGCACCGGGTCGAGGAAAAAGTAGGGGTACCAGCCCACGATCGATCCGCGCACGAGGGTGAACACCCCCCAGATGGCGGGAATCGAGAGCACCCAGGCCAGGACTTTCCACGGCAGGCGGGCCTTGCCGGCATCCGTCAACCAGTCGAGCAGCGCGATCGTGGGGATCCAGAAGTGCAGCAACTGGCTCGACCAGGGCACCTCGATCGTGTAGTCGCGGGAGGAGGACTGGATGACGATGGTCAGGAACACGATGCCGGAGACCATGATGTATGTCGTGACCAGCAGCCGGAACCAGTCGAGCCAGGGCGGGTCGGTCACGTGGCGGAACGCGACCACGGCCCCGGCGACGAAGGCCACGATCGCGGCCATGCCGCTCTGCACGGTGAAGTAGCTGAAGTAGTTGTAGATGGCGAAGGTCGCGAAGCCGAGCACGTAGTCGAAGTAGCCGATCAGCGCGACGACGCCCGTGGCCGCGAGGAGCAACCGCCCGATACCGAACATCCGGCGCACCGGCGGCAACCCGACCCGGCGGGGCAGGGCGGGGCGACGGGCGGCCGCCGGCAGGGCGCGCAGGGCCGACGCCCTCTGCGCCGCGGGGAGTGGGCGCGCCGTCCTGTCCGTCCGAGCGGGGTCGGGTGCTCGCGCGCTCATGCTTCCACGCTACGCCAGCAACGGGCGCGGGCGCTGACTGTGAATCCCGGGCCGTTCACGAGACGATGCGGAACCCGGTCTCGCCGCGCGGCGGCAGGTCGGTCACCTGCACGGATTCGACGATCGCAGAGGGAGGCCCGTGCGCCAGCCACGCGAGCAGCTCCGAAACGGATGCCGCGTCGCCCTCGACGTCCACCGCCACCGAGCCGTCCGGGCGGTTGCGCACGGACCCGGACAGGCCGAGCCGGCGCGCTTCCGCCTGGGTGTAGTACCGAAACCCGACGGCCTGCACCACCCCGCGCACGAGAGCCTGTTTGCGCACCATGCTCCCAGTGTGCCCCGGACCCGGCTCAGGCCGAGTCGCGCCAGACGATGGGGGTGTCCAGCAGGATGCCGTCGGCCGGTTGGGCCTCGCCGCGCAGCTGGCCGAGCACGCACTCGGCCGCCGCCGCGCCGAGGCCGAAGGCCGGCTGGTGCACCGTGGACAGCTTCGGCTGGGTGCGGAGCGCCCAGGTGCTGTCGTCGAAGCCGACGACGCCGACGTCGCCGGGCACGCTTCGCCCGGCATCGCGCAGAGCCTCGAGCGCCCCGGCCGCGACGGCGTCGGAGGCCGCGAAGACGCCGTCGATCCCGGGGTCGCGGGCCAGCAGCTCACGCATGCCGGTCACGCCGTCGGAGTAGGTGTAGAGCGGAACCTGCGCGACGAGGGCCGGGTCGAAGCGCGGCCCGAGGGCATCCGTGAAGCCGGCCAGCCGGTCGGCTCCCGAGTCGCGGTCGAGGGCCGCCGCGATCATGCCGATGCGCCGGCGGCCGGTCTTCATCAGCCGCTCGGTGATGGCGCGCGCCGAACGGCGGTTGTCGATGCCCACGAAGGGGAGCCGGCGCAGATCGGGGGGATGCCCGACGAACGCGGCCGGCAGCGCCAGTCTCTCCACCACCCGGGTCATCGGGTCGGAGTGGCGGGCGGAGACGATGATGACCCCGTCGACGAATCCGCCGCTCAGGTAGCGGGCGACGCGGTCGGTGTCGCGCTGGGAATCGATGACGAGGCTGACCATCTGGTAGTCGGCGCGGGAGAGCACGGTGTTGGCGCCGAGCAGGATGCCGCCGATGTTGGGGTCGTCCAGGAACAGGGAGTGCGGCTCGTGCACGATGAAACCCACCGCCTGGGAGCGCTGCATGACCAGGCTGCGGGCGGCATTGTTCGGCACGTAGCCGACCTTCTCGATGGCCGCCTCGATCGCGGTCCGGGCCGCCGCCGACACGTAGGGCTCGTCATTGACGACCCGGCTCACCGTGCCCCGGGACACGCCGGCTTCCACGGCGACGTCGTGGATCGTCGCGCGCTTGCGTCGAGACGGGATGGTCACCATTTGATAACTGTAACGCTCCCGGACGACGCTCGTGCTTGACACGGCATCCGGAAAGTCCTTATTGTGTGTACGTTCACAGAAAAGCCGAGGGAGTGTTTTTTTTCCAATCTGTGCACGTTCACAGAGTCGTCCACGTCCCGGGCACCGCAGTGCGGCGAAACCGGTGCATCACAGTCAGGGAAAACATGAACTCGCGAGCAGCGACGTCGGGCAGGACGGCCTCGGCCAGCCCGTTCGCGCACGAGGGCATCGCCTACGGCTGTGACTACAACCCGGAGCAGTGGGGCCCCGAGGTCTGGGCCGAAGACGTCGTGCTGATGCGTGAGGCCGGGGTCGACCTGGTCGCGATCAACATCTTCGGCTGGTCCCACCTCGAGCCGCGGCCGGGGGAGTACGACTTCGACCGGCTCGACACGATCATCGATTTGCTGCACGCCAACGGCATCCGGGTCAACCTGGGCACGGGCACCTCGTCGCCGCCGCCGTGGCTGACCACGCTGCACCCCGAGATCCTCCCGGTCACCGCCGACGGCACCACCCGCTACCCCGGCGGGCGCCAGGCCTGGTGCCCCAGCTCGGCCGTGTTCCGCGAGCACGCGCTGGCCCTGGTCGAGAAGGTCGCCGAACGCTACGGCCGCCACCCCGCCATCGCCCTCTGGCACGTGTCCAACGAGCTGGGCTGCCACAACGCGCTCTGCTACTGCGACGACACCGCCGTCGCCTTCCGGCTCTGGCTGCAGGCGCGCTACGGCACGATCGAGGCCCTGAATGCCGCCTGGGGCACCTCGTTCTGGAGCCAGCGCTACGGCCAGTGGGCCGAAATCCTCACCCCGCGGCTCACCCTCTCCAGCCGCAACCCCGGCCAGGTTCTCGATTTCCACCGGTTCAGTTCCGCCGAGCTCCTCGACTACTACCGCCGTGAGACGGCCGTGCTGCGCCGCCACTCCGATGTCGCCGTGACCACCAACTTCATGATCACCTCCCACATCAAGAACCTCGACTACTGGACCTGGGCCGCCGACGTCGACGTCGTCGCCAACGACCACTACCTCGACCACCGCCTGGCCGACCCCACCACCGAGCTGGCATTCGCCGCCGACCTCACCCGCGGCCTCGCCGGTGGGCGGCCGTGGCTCCTGATGGAGCAGGCGGCCGGCGCCGTCAACTGGCAGCCGCACAACCTGGCGAAGAGCCCGGGCGAAATGACCCGCAACTCCCTGGCGCACGTGGCCCGGGGCGCCGACGGCATCTGCTTCTTCCAGTGGCGGGCCTCGCTGCAGGGGTCGGAGAAATTCCACTCCGCCCTGGTGCCCCACGCCGGGACCGACACCGTGCTCTGGCGCGAGGTCGTCGCGCTGGGGGCGACCCTCGACCGGCTGGCCGAGGTCGCGGGCAGCACGGTCGTGGCGGATGCCGCACTCCTCTTCAGCTGGGAGGCCTGGTGGGCCGGCGACGGAGAGTCCCGCCCGTCCCAGTCGGTGCGCTACCTCGAGCAGGTGCACGCCGCCTACGCAGCCCTGCAGCGGCTCGGCGTCACGGTCGACATCGTGGCCCCGGGCGCCGACCTCTCCGGGTACCGCCTCGTCGTCGCCCCATCCCTCTACCTGGTCTCCGACGCCGACGCGGAGAACCTCACCGGCTACGTCGAGGCCGGCGGCCACGCCCTGGTCACCTTCTTCAGCGGCATCGTCGACGAAGACGACCGGGTTCGCCCGGGCGGCTATCCCGGCGCCTTCCGCAAGATGCTCGGCATCACGGTCGAGGAGTTCGCCCCGCTGCTGCCCGGCCACATGATCGCCCTCGACTCCGGCGCCGCCGCGAGCCTCTGGGTCGAACGGCTGCGCAGCACGGGCGCCGAGGTGATCGCCGGCTACCTCGACGGGCCGCTGCCCGGCATCCCGGCCATCACCCGCAATCGGCACGGAGCCGGCGAGGCCTGGTACCTCGCCACCGCGCTGGAGGCCGGCGCCCTGACCGACCTGCTGCGCACAATCTGCCAGGAGGCGCGGGTCACCGCGGTCGGCCCCGAGAGCCCCGGAACCATCGAGGTCGTGCGCCGCGCCGGTGCCGCCGCGACCTACCTGTTCCTCATCAACCACGGACGGGACGACATCGACCTGCCGGCCTCCGGCCATGAACTCGTCACCGGCGAATCCGTCAGTCGTATTGTCCGCGTTCCGGCCGGTGCCGTCCGCGTGATCAGAGAGGACCCCGCATCATGAGCGCACCCGCCGTTCCACTCACGGATGCCCCGGGCAGCGTCGCCCGCCGCAAGCAGCCCCGCCCGAAGCAGCCCCGGCAGCGCGTGCCGCACGTCGGCGCGATCCTCGCCTTCGTGCTCCCGTTCGGCACCCTGTTCGCCCTGTTCTACCTGGTGCCGATCGGCTACGCGATCTACCAGTCGCTGCTCGTGATCGAGCGGGAGGGCACCTTCGGCCAGGCCACCGAGGTCTTCGGCGGGCTGACCCAGTACGTCCTGGTGTTCCAGAACGGGCCGTTCTGGACCTCCATCGGCCGGGTGCTCGCCTTCGGCGCCGTGCAGGTGCCGATCATGCTCGGACTGGCACTGCTGTTCGCGCTACTGCTGGACTCGCCGCTCGTGCGCGGCAAGAAGTTCTTCCGGCTGGCCTTCTTCGTTCCTTATGCGGTGCCGGGCGTGATCGCGGCGATCATGTGGGGCTACCTCTACTCGCCCAACCTGTCGCCGTTCAGCGCCGTCACCGAGAACATCAACTTCCTGTCCGCCGACCTCGTGCTCTGGGCCATCGCCAACGTCGTCACTTGGGTCTTCGTGGGCTACAACATGCTGATCATCTACTCGGCGCTGCTGGCCATCCCGACCGAACTCTACGAGGCCGCTCGCCTTGACGGGGCCGGCCAGGTGCGCACCGCCTGGTCCGTGAAGATCCCGCTGATCATGCCGGCGATCATCCTGACCGCGATCTTCTCGATCATCGGCACCCTGCAGCTTCTGGCCGAACCGCAGGTCTTCCGCAGCTTCAGCTCGGCCGTGACCAGCACGTTCACCCCGAACCTCACGGTGTACTCCACCTCATCGATCCCGAACTTCAACCTCGCGGCCGCCTTCTCCGTGGTGCTGGCCCTGGCCACGTTCATCCTCTCGTTCACATTCCTGAAGTTCACGCAGCGGAAGGAAGCCAAGTGAGCACCTCGACCAGCACCGTCAACCCGGTGCGGCAGAAACGCGGCATCCGTCCCACCCCCGGTCAGGCGCCGAAGGCTCAGCGGGAAAGCCCGTTCGCCCGCGTCAGCGCCATGATCGTGATGGGCGTCTTCACGCTCTACTTCCTGATCCCGATCTGGTGGCTCCTGGTGGCGGCCACCAAGGACCGGTCTCAGTTCAACACCACGAACCCGCTCTGGTTCGCCGACTTCTCCCTGTTCACCAACATCGGCAACCTGATCACGTACCGCGACGGCGTCTACCTCAAGTGGATGCTCAACAGTGCGCTCTACGCGGGGCTCGGCGCCGCCATCGGCACCATCATCGCCGGCATGTGCGGCTACGCACTCGCCAAGTACAACTTCCCGGGTCGCGAACTCATCTTCAACGTCGTGCTCGGCGGGGTGCTCGTGCCCGCCACGGCACTGGCGCTGCCCCTGTTCCTGATCTTCAGCCAGATCAGCCTCACCAACACGTTCTGGTCGGTGTTCCTGCCCAGCCTGGTCAGCCCGTTCGGGGTCTACCTGGCCCGCATCTACGCGTCGGCCAGCGTGCCGGACGAGCTGATCGAGGCCGCGCGGCTCGACGGTGCCGGCGAGGTGCGCACCTTCTTCACCGTCTCGGTACGGATGATGGTGCCCGCCCTGATCACCGTCTTCCTCTTCCAGTTCGTCGCCATCTGGAACAACTTCTCCCTGCCGCTGATCATGCTGCGCGACGAAACCCTGTTCCCGGTCACGCTCGGCCTCTACGCCTGGAACTCCCAGGTGAACCAGATCCCCGTGCTGCGCGACT
>JACMQV010000184.1 GCA_014376815.1 Cryobacterium sp. | reverse complement strand
GACGTCCCGGCAGTCGAACCGGAGTGAAACGCGGGGCCGGATCTCCCGGTCAGCGAGAGATCGAACGGTCGCGCCGGGGCGCGGGGAGTGCGCCGGACAGACCCGTTCAACGGGTGTTTGGCCTCCGCCGGATCCGACTGGCAGACCAACGCGGCCACCCAGATCACCTGGGGCCTCGGGTACATCTCCAGGCGGTACGGCACCCCCTGCTCTGCCTGGAACCACTCGGAGTCGGTCGGCTGGTACTGACCCGGCGCCGGTCGGCCGGCGCTGACCCGCAGTGTCGGCCGTGCAGGACCTCAGGCTGCCGCCCCGAAAAACGCGATGGCGGCATCCCGGAATGCCCGGGAGGTCGGGGCGTTGAAATGGTTGCGGCCGGGGATCTCGAAGAAGCTGCCGTTCGGCGCGGCGGCGGCGAGCGCCCGCGAGGCCTCCAGGATGGCGTCCTCGCTGCCCGTGGCGAAGAGGAGGGGCTGCGCCGGAGCGTTGTCGGCGCCCGGCTGGGGGCCGCCGCGCATCCCCTCGACCAGCGCCACGAGCGCTTTCAGGTCGTTCCCCGGCAACGCACGGGCCATGGTCAGGTAAGCCCCGGTGAGCCGATCGTCCACCTCGGTGCCGTGCTCGATGTGGGCCCGGGCATCCGTGACCTTGAACCGTTTGAGCGGATCCCCGTCCGGGATACCGCCGAGCACCGCGCGGGTGATCCGGCCTTCCAGCTCGCGGGCGGCCTGCCAGCCGACTCGGGCGCCGAGGGAGTACCCCGCATAGCTCACCTCGTCGAGCAGGTACGCGTCGAGCACCTGCAGTACGTCGTCGACCAGCAACTCCATCGTGTACGCGTCTGTGGCGTGCGGCTTGTCGCTGAGGCCGTGACCTCGCTGGTCGATCGCGATCACGTGGAAGCCAGCACGGGTGAGATCCCGGGTCCAGCCCGTCGCGTGCCAGTTGGCCACCGCACTGGAGGCGAACCCGTGCACGGCGAGCACCGTCGGATGCGCCGGATCGCCGAACTCATAGGTGGCGAGGTTCACGCCGTCGGTCGAGTAGACGTAACGGTGCGGGGGAACGGTGCGGGATGACATCACCCACCATTGCACCATGAGCCGGGCGCTTTCGGAGGTGACGTGACGCCCCACGTAATACGCGACTGAACCCTGGGCCGCCCGGTTCGGCTGGGCCGATGACCGAACCCCGCGCGCGCGACGCCGTCACCCGCCCCGATGCCACGAGGCCGCTGGACGTCGCGGATGCCGTGCGACCGGCCCGGGCGCAGGCCCTGCTCGACGCGCTGACGGAGCGCGTCGTCATCGCCGACGGCGCCATGGGCACCTTGCTGCAGGAGCACAACCCCACCCTCGAGGACTACCAGCAGCTCGAGGGCTGCAACGAGATCCTCAACGTCAGCCGCCCCGACATGATCGAGGCGATCCACGGCGCCTACCTCGAGACCGGCGTCGACGCGGTGGAGAGCAACACCTTCGGCGCCAACTGGTCAAACCTCTCCGACTACGGCCCAGATAAGCAGGCCGAGCAGGTGCGTGAACTGGCGGGCCAGCTCACGCAGGGGGGCCCGGCGAGCCGGGGGAGCAGATTCGGTCCGTCCTGGACGAGCCGTTGTGCGGCCTCCTCCGAGGTCAGCCCGGCTGTCTCCGGCATGTGGAAACCCCGTTCACCCCGTCATTGCAGGGCGGAAGTCAGGCGGGCGAGACCGTCCAGCACCGTGGATCGCCCGGGTTCCTTGTCCCATTCCGCCCGGGTGAGTTCGCGACTGACGTTCCGATAGCCCTCCTCGACCTCACGCATCTGGGCGACGAACGAGGCGCCGCGCACCATCAGGGACGCCTCCATGTTCAGGGCGAACGAACGGATGTCCAGATTGCTCGACCCGATCACGGCCACATCCTCGTCGATGGAGAAATGCTTGGCGTGCAGGATGTACGGAGCCGGGTACAGCCAGATCCGCACCCCTGCCGCCAGGAGCGCCCCATAGTAGGACCGTTGGGCGTGATAGACGGGCCCCTGATCCCCGATCTCCGACACGAACAGCTGCACCTCGAGGCCACGCTGGCAGGCCGAGGTGATGGCGTACATCATGGCCTCGTCTGGCACGAAGTACGGACTCGTGATGATGATGCGCTTCTGGGCGGAGTGGAGCAGCTCGAGGAAGAGCCGCAGGTTGTTCTCGCCCTCGAACCCCGGACCGCTCGGCACGACCTGGCATTCCAGGGCGTTCGGCGACGTGTCCAGGGGAATCGTGTCCGCGGGCACCCGCTCGCTGAGCAGCATCTCGTCGGTTTCGCTGTACCAGTCGGAGAGGAAGACCGCGTTCATGCCGCTGACCACGGGGCCGGTCACCCGTGCCACCAGCTCCTGCCACTGGAGCCCCCGTTTCAGGTTCTTGGGCGCGAGGTAGCTGCGATCGATCAGGTTCTGCGAGCCCATGAAGCCCACCCGCCCGTCGACGACCACGATCTTGCGGTGGTTGCGCAGGTCCGGCCGCTGGTACTTGCCCTTGAACGGCTGCACGGGCAGCATGAAGTTCCAGCTGACCCCGATCCGGTCGAGCTCGGCGAACGTCGCCTCCCGGCCGACGGTGCGTTTGCACGCGATGTAATCCGCCAGGAGCCGCACGGTCACCCCGCGCTTGACGGCCGCCTCCATCGCTGCGAAGAAGTCCTTCGTCGTGTCGTCCAGCGAGACGATGTAGTACTCCACGTGCACGAACGTCGTGGCGGCCTCGATCTCGGCTGTGATGGCGGCGATGGAACCCCGGTAGTCCCCGAACAGGTGAGCGGTGTTGCCGCCGACGAGCGGAACCGCGCCGAGGCTGGTGTTGAGGGTGACCACCGACGCGAACCATTCCGGCCACTCCGTCCTGCCGGTCGTGAGATCCATTCCCGCGACGCCCTCGGAGATCATCCTGTTGACCGTGCCCTGCTTCTCCATCCGTTTCTTCGGCAGCTTGGAGCTACCCAGAAGCAGGAAGAACAGCACCCCGATGTAGGGAATGAAGAAGATGGCCAGCAGCCAGGCCATCGCCGCGGTCGGCTTCCGATTGCGGGGGATGACGATGATCGCAGCGATTCGAATCGCCAGGTCGACCAGGGCGGCGAGAACCACGATCAAGACGGGCATCTGTTGCGGGTTCACGGTTGCCACACTCTCCGGATCATCGGAACTGTCGTCGGCTTGTCAATGGCACTGTCGATGGCACGAATCTAGCCCGGGACCGGCCCGCCCAACAGCGCCCCCTGGCTCCGGGGCGTAGCCTCGGATCATGAAGCGCGCGCTCGCGATCGGCCTGGTCTCCGCGCAGTTCCTGCTGCTCGCGGCGCTGGCGTTCCTGCCCCACGGAACTCTCTGGCCGGTCACCGTCCTCCTCGCCGTGGTCGCGATCGTGCTCTGCGTGGGCGGCGCGGTGCTCGCCGTGCTGGGTGTGGCCGGCCTCGGTCCGGCGTTGACCGCGAGCCCGATCCCGCGGGAGCACGCGCCCCTGGTCACCACCGGCGTGTACGGGCTGGTGCGGAGCCCGATCTATGCCGGACTCATCACGGGCGGGCTCGGCCTCGCGCTGTTCGGCGCGTCGGCCTGGCACCTGGTGGCCTGGGTCGCGCTCGTGCTGCTCCTGGCCGGCAAGGCCCGGTGGGAGGAACGGATGCTGCTGGCCGAGCATCCGGACTACGTCGCCTATGGCGCCCGCGTCGGCCGTTTCCTGCCGGGGGTGGGCCGGCTGCGCTCGCCGCGCTGACCGGCGCGGGTTGAGTTTGTAGTTTCTGCGTTCGAAAAAAAGAGTACACAAAGTGAGATTCCTTCACAGTTGTGTGCTATTCGGTGCTATCCTGGTCGCATGGACAACCTCAGAAATGAGAGCACCACGACTCTGGACGCCCTCGCTGCGTTCACCACTCTGACCGGCCCGGCATTCCTGAACGGGACGGTCGCCCCTGGCTTCGAGTTTGATCTCGAGGCCTTGTTCGACGTGGAGGAGTTCGACGATGCGGGCCTGGAGGCGACCGGTATCCCCGGACTCGGTGCGCCCACTGCGGGCGATACGAGGTTCCTGGATCGCCGGGTGGGCACCCTGGCGGAGCTGGTCGGGGCGGCCGCGGCCCAGGATCGGCTGCTGGCGTCCGTTTCGGCCGCGCGGGCCGAGGCGGTGGAGCGCGTGCGGTCCTGGTGCTTCGAAACCGAAATGGCCGCGGAGCGTGAGCGGGCGCGCCGGGCCGTCGTCGCGCGGGCGGTGGAGAACGGACTGATTGCCGACGAGGAGGATGGTCGTCCTGACTCCGTAGTCTCGGCCGGCGTGGCCGGATCGCGGTGGAACGCCGTCGAGATCGCGTATCGCACGACGATCTCCGAGTTGGCGTGCGGACTGCGCATTTCGCAGGCGGCGGCCTCGAATCTGATCTCGCAGAGTGAAGCCCTCGCTGGGGCGTTCGCTGCGACCCGTGACGCATTGGCGGTCGGCCGGATCAGTTACGCGCATGCGCGGGTGCTGATCGAGCAGGCCAATTCACTGCCCGAGGGGGCCCGGCCGGGTTTCGAGGCGGCGGTCCTGCCTGGTGCGGATCGGCTGACCGTGTCCCAGTTCGAGCGGGTGGCGCGCCGGCTGAGGGAGGCGGAGCATCCGGAGTCGATTCGAGTGCGGCGGCAGAAGTGTGAGGCGGATCGGGTTCTGGTGCTCGAGCCGGCGCAGGATGGCATGGGGTGGCTGCACGGCTACCTGCCGATGCCGGTGGCGCAGGCTGTCTTCACCCGGGTGAGTGACATGGCGGTGAGTCTTCAAGGTCCGGAAGAGGAGCGCACTCTGGCTCAGTTGCGGGCGGATGTGTTCGCGGGCCTGATGGTCGACGGGGTGACGCCGGCGGGCCTGGGGCGGGGTGTGCGTGCCACCGTGAACGTGACGGTCCCGGTGCTGACTCTGCTGGGTAAGGGCGACGAGCCGGGAATCCTCGAGGGGTATGGTCCGATCGATCCCGAGACGGCGCGGTTGCTGGCCGCGGGGGCGCCGAGCTTCACGCGGATTCTGGTGCATCCGGAGACCGGGGTGATGCTCTCGGTGGGCCGGGATCAGTACCGGGTGCCCACAGACCTCAGGCGGTTGATCGAGATTCGAGATGGGACCTGCCGGTTCCCGGGCTGTACGCGGCCCGCAGTGCGGGCGCAGGTGGATCACGGTCATGAGTGGCAGCAGTTCGGCGAGACCCGGTATGACAATCTGGCTTGTTTGTGTGCTCCGGATCACCGGCTGAAGTCGCAGACGCAGTGGACGGTGAGTCAGCAATCCGGGGGAGTGCTGGACTGGACAGCGCCGAGTGGTCTGCACTACCGGTCGGATCCGGCGGTTCCATTCGAGCCCCTCGATACCGCGCCGGACGCCGATCCGCCGCCCTTCTGAGCAAACGATCCAGGCAAGCGATCCAGGCAAGCGATCCAGGCAAGCGATCCAGGCAAGCGATCCAGGCAAGCGGCCTAGGAGAGAACCGACGCGATCATTCGCGCCACGACCACCAGGATCGCCGCCCCGGCCAGGGCCAGGGACGTGATCACGAGCCGGCGCCCGCGGGCGCCCGCGGGAATCACCTGGAATGCCTGCATGGAGAAAGACAGGCCGAGCGCGGCGGCGATGGCGGCCGGAAACGGCAGCAGGACCGCCAGGACGAGGCTTGCCGCCGACAACCAGAATCCCGGCCTGCGACCGGGGGTCTTCGACCAGTCCAGGTGCGGCGCACCAAGATTGACGAGGTTGTTGCCCTCCATTTTGGCGCGCGGGTCTTCCACTGTGTTGCTCCTTCATGAGTCCTGTGTGCCAGTCTCACACGACGGGGGCCCGGGACGCCGCCGGTCTGCTCGGGTTCTCGGGCGTCCAGTACCCCCTAGGGGTATAGTAAGAGCATGTTCAACACCAAGCAGAACGACCTGACGACCACCGCCCTCCACGTTTCGGGGATGACCTGCTCGCACTGTGTGTCCGCCGTGACCGCCGAGCTGTCCAAGCTCGTCGGCGCCGAAAGCGTGGACGTGCAGCTCGTCGCAGGCGGTGTCTCCCTCGTCACCGTCGCCGGCACCGCGCCGCTCGATCCCGCCGCCGTTGCCGCCGCCATCGACGAGGCCGGCTACGAGCCCGTCACGGAACCCGAGTGAGCTGACGCCGTCAGCACAATCCCAGTCAGTTCTGCTCCGCGAGTTCCAGCCCACGGGGTCCGACCCCGGTCGTAGGAGACCAGGTCGACCTCCTGACCTGTCCACCATCAAGGCGAACCTTTTCTGGGCCTTCGCCTACAACGTCGCCACGATTCCGCTGGCCATGCTGGGACTGCTCAACCCGCTGATCGCCGGCGCAGCCATGGCCCTGTCGTCGGTCTTCGTCGTGAGCAACAGCCTGCGTCTTCGCGGCTTCCGCGGCCTCAGACCGAGCGCGTAGCACCGCTCCGGCGTGCCGACCGGCGGGCCCGTGCGACTACGGTTGAGGAGGCCCGAGAAAGGAACCTCCACCATGAGCGAAATCGCGGGCGAACTGGCGCGGGTGCGCGAAGCATTCGACAAACCCACCCTGCGCCTGCTGGACCGCAAGTGGGCGCCGTTCGTGCTGGCCGTCTTCAAGTCCTCCTTCAGCCGGGATCGGCGCAGTGTGCAGGCCGACCTGTTGCACACCCAGGTCGACGCCTACCTGGCCGACCTGCGCTCGGTCGGCAGCGACGTCCCCGGCCGGACCGGCCGAGCCCTCTGCGTGCAGTGGATGAACGACCAGTGGCTCTACCGGGAGACCGGCGAGGGCGACGAGGAGCACTATTCCCTCACCTCGCACGCGCTCGAGGCGATGCTCCTGGTGGACAGCCTGTCGCGGGACCGGGCGCTGATCAGCGAGTCCCGCCTGACCACGATCGTCGACACGGTGCGCCACCGCGCCACGCAGGCCAACCCCGACCGGGACGAGCGGATCCGCCGTCTGGACCAGGAGATCGCCGAGAGGACGAGCGAACGGGACCGCCTCGCCGCCGGCGGGGAGATCGCGGCCGTGTCGAATGAGCAGATGCTCGAGGGGTACGCGAACCTGATCGACCTGATCAACCAGCTGCCCAGCGACTTCAAACGCGTCGAGGAATCGGTGGCAGCGATGCACCGGCAGATCGTCAACGACTTCCGCGGCGAGGAACGGCCGATCAGCGAGGTGCTCGACGAGTACCTGTCCAAGACGGATGCCCTGATGTCCTCGACCCCGGAGGGCCGCGCCTTCGAGGGGGCCTTCACCCTGCTGCGCAACGATGAGCTGCTCCTGGAGCTCAAGACCGACCTCGAGACGATCCTGCTGCACCCCTTCGCCCTGTCTCTGTCGAAGAACGAGCGGATCGGCTTCATGGGGACCGTGCGCCTGATCCGCAAGGGGATCGACGACGTCCTGACCCAGCGGAACGGGCTGACAACCACGCTCCGGGAGCACATCGTCAACCACGACGTGGTGAAGGACCGCGAACTGGAACGCCTGCTGCGGGAGGTCAACAAGGAGCTCGCCACCTGGATGCAGACCGCCGGGCCCCGGTCCACGGTCACGGCCGAGCTCATGCCGGGCACGCTCGACGTCGGGCATCTCCGGGAGCGGTTCTATGACCCCGGCGCGCACCTGCCGCCGCCGGCCCTGGTCGACGTCTCCGACGATGCCCCGCAGCCACCGAGCCTCGACGACATGCGCAAACAGGGCGGCCCGCTGCTCGGGGAGCTGCGCGACGCCATCGTGACTGCCTTCAGCACCGGAGACGCCGCATCCGTCGGCGATGCGTTCAACGACCTGGACGCCACCCTGCGCCGTCCGGTCGAAATCCTGGGGATGCTGCAGATCGCCACCCAGATCGACGCGGTCAGCCGTGCCGTCACGCTCGAACGGTTCGAGACGGTCAGGCCGGACGGCTCCAGCCGCAGCTTCGAGGTGCCGCGCATCATTCTGAACGAGGACGAAACCGCGGCCCTGTCCGCCCTGAACTATGGATCTGATCATGACGACTGAGTTGACCGACGAGAACGACCTGAACCCGGAGGACGAGTCGCGCAGCTTCTCGCTGTTCGAGGGCGACGAGGGCGGGCTCACCGTGGAGCAGCGCCGCACCCTGGTGCTGCTGCTGAAGCACCGCTACATCTCCGCGGCCCTGCAGCCGGCGGAATGGCAGACGCTCCTCGCTTCTCAGAAACTGCTGAAGTCCCGCCTCAACGACGTCTTCCTCGACCTGCACGTGGACCTCCACTACGAGGTGGCCTTCAAACGGCAGGCCGTCTCCGAGGGCGGCGATCGTTTCCCGACCCTCCTGCACGACGTGTCGTACACTCGGGAGGAAACCATCCTGCTCGTGCTGCTGCGTCAGCGGTTCCGCAGCGAGCGCGCCAACGGCCACGAGATCGTGATCGTGGACCGCGACAACCTGGTCGAGAACGTGGCGCATTTCCGCCCCGAGCACGCCACCGACCGCTGGGGTGACGCCCGCAAGTCCGCGGCCGCCGTGGACAGCCTCGCCAAGGCGCGGGTCCTGCTGAAGACGAGCGACCCGGACCGGTTCCGCATCTCCGCCGTGATCGAGGTGCTGCTGCCGGTCGAGCGGCTGAATGAACTGCTCGAGTGGCTGGTCGCGCAGAACGCGCTGGACGCCGAGCTTTCCGACAACCTTCCGGAGATCCTGACCGAGACCGTCCTGACCGAGACCGCGGTGGAGGCCACCTCATGACCGATTCCCCGCTGTTCTACGCCGACGGTCTCACCGAAGGCACCACCCAGTGGCGCGCCGAGTCCTTCCAGATGGTCAACTGGGGCGGATTCCAGGGCCACCACGAGATCTCGTTCGCCGCCACGGCCACGCTGGTCTCCGGCGCATCCGGCACCGGCAAGAGCAGCCTGCTCGACGCCTACCTGGCGCTGATGATGCCCTCCGACACCCCGTTCAACGGTGCCTCGAACGACGCCGGCTCCGGGCGCGCCCGCAGCGCCGACCAGCGCAACCTGATGACCTACCTGAAGGGCAAGACCGACTCCAACCGGGAGGCCGGCACGGGGGAGATGCAGGACCAGGTGCTGCGCGGCGCCAATGAGTCGACCTGGGGCGCCGTGTCGATGACGTTCATCGACGACAACCACCGCCGTTTCACGGTGCTGCGGGCCTACTTCGTTCCCCGCGGCGCGAGCAGATTCGCCGACATCACGATGAAGATGGCCACCACGGACGGCTACCTCGACCTGCGTGACCTGGCCGGGGTGACCGAGTCCCGGTTCGACAAGCGGGCGCTGAAGACCCGGTTCCCCGAGATGGATGTCTTCGACACCTATGCGGCGTTCGCCCAGACCCTGTACACCCGGCTCGGGATCGGCGCCAACGGGGAGGGCGGCAAGGCCCTGCGCCTGCTCGCGCGCATCCAGGCCGGGCAGCAGGTCAAAACGGTCGACGGGCTCTACAAGTCCATGGTGCTGGAAGAACCGGCCACCTTCGCCGCCGCCGACAAGGCCGTCGCGCACTTCGAAGACCTGGAACGCTCCTACGGGGCCATGGTCACGGAAGCGCAGAAGGCAAAGGTGCTGGAACGTCTGCCGGACCTGCACAGCGACTACGAGACGGCGAACGGCCAGGCCGACCTGATCGACGTCTTCGGCGTGCATCGCGCCGGGGACACCCCCTTCGTCCTCTGGCAGCTGCAGACCGAGCGGGTTCTGCTCGAGAGCGCCGCCGACGCCAACCGGGTGGAGCGCCGCGAGAACCAGGAGGAGGCGACCCGGGCCCGGGATGCGGAGACCGAGTTGAAGGGTCGGGTGGCCCAGATCCAGGAGCAGCAGCGGGCCAACGGCGGCGACGTGCTGGTGAGCCTGCAGAACGACCTCGCCCAGCTGGCCGACCGGCTGGGCGATGTCGTTGGCGACCGCGCGAAGTTCGACGAGCGCATCCGGATCCTGAACGTGGCGATTCCCGCGCACGACGAATTCGTCGAAGCCCAGGGCATCGCCGACCTGTTCCTGGCCCAGTTCGCCACGACCGAGGCGAGCATCGAGGCAAAACGGGTGCTGCTCCAGGGGGAGGCCTATCCGGTCGAAAGCCAGATCCGCACCCTGAAGCAGGAACACGCATTCCTGAGCGGGCGGGCGAGCCTGGTACCCCAGCACCTGCACAACGCCCGGCTGATGATCGCGGAGGCCGCGGGGATCCCCGCCGAGGAGCTGCCGTTCGTGGCCGAACTCATCGACATCGCCCCCGGCGAAGAGGAGTGGCGCCAGGCCGCCGAGGTGACGCTGTCCTCGGTCGTGCGCGTCATGCTCGTCGATGAGACGCGCCTGGCCTCCCTGAGCCGGGCCATCGACCCGCTGAGCATCCCGGTGCGCATCCACTTCGAGGGGGTGGCGCTCCGGCCGCACCAGGCCATCGCGGGCGACGACCGCTACGTCTCGGGCAAACTCGTGTTCAAGGTTTCGCCCTTCAGCGGCTGGGTGCAGGACCGGGTGCGGTCCGCGAACCTCGACGCCCTCTGCGTCGAGACCCCGGCCGGCCTGTTCGGCGACGGCCCCCGGGTCACCCCGAGCGGGCAGACCCGCAACGGAAAGCGTGGCGCCCACGGCTGGAACAGCGACCAGAAGTCCATCATCGGCTTCTCCAGCCGGGCCCGCCTGCACGACATCGACGAGGACCTGCTGCGCCTGAAGGCGACCGCCGACTCCCTGGCGCGTGACGCATCCGTCGTGGCCACCCGCGTCGCGGACCTGCGCGGCCGCAAAGGCGCCCACCAGTTCATCGTCGACAGCGTATGGCCGGCCATCGACGTGCTCGGCGCGGAGTCCCGCATTCAGGACAAGGAGGCCGAACGCGAACGCGTCCTGGCCAACAGTGATGTCCTGCGCGCCCTCAAGGACGAGGAACAGCGCAGCGCGGCCGAGCTGGAGAGCGCCCAGAAGCAGAAGCACGCGGCCGATCGTGACTCCCAGGGCCTCATCGCCGACCAGGGGCGCATCGTGGACCGGCAGGATGCGGTCAGCAGCCAGCTGGACCGGATCGAACGTGAGCAGTCGGTGTCCCTCTCGGAGGAGCATTCCACCCACCTCGACGCCCAGTTCGCCATGGTCGGCGACCAGGGCGACCTCGCCGCCTTCGAAGGCGGGGTCAGGCGTCTGCGCGACCGGCTCACCGAGCAGTCCAGCCACGATCGCGACAGCGCCACGAGCGCCCGCACCACCCTGGTCGGAATATTCGAGACCTTCCAGAGCCGCTGGCCGGACCCGAACATCGGCGTCTCGCTGGACTCGTATACGAGCTACCGCGACATCCTCGACGCCGTCTACACGCTGGGCCTGCATGAGCGGCGCCAGGAGTGGAAGCGGCGACTGTCCCTCTGGAGCGGCCAGGACCTCGTTCCCCTGGCAGGAGCGTTCACCACGTCCATCGAGGAAATCGAGGACCGGCTCCGTCCCATCAACGAGATCCTGACGACGTTGCCCTTCGGCGCCGGGCGCGACCGGCTGAAGATCGCGCTGCGCCGCCTGCACCGCGACGACGCCACCGCGTTCCGAAAGGAACTGAAGCTCCTCTCCTCCGGTGCCACGGAGGAGTTCACCGACGACCAGACCGAGAGCCGCTTCAAGCGACTGCAAGCCTTCATGAACCTGATCAGCCGGCCCGATCCGGGTTCCAAAGCCGAGTCCCAGCGCGACCTGCTGCTCGATGTGCGCAAGCACGTGGAGATCACCGCGGTTCGGATCACGCCGGACGGCACCGAGGTCAGCACCTATTCGTCCCTCGGCGGCAAGAGCGGTGGCGAGTCCCAGGAACTCGTGGCCTTCGTCGTCGGGGCGGCCCTGCGATTCCAGCTCGGTGACGAGAGCCGCACCCGCCCGCGCTTCGCGCCGGTCTTCCTCGACGAGGGCTTCGTGAAGTCGGACTCGGAGTTCGCGGGACGGGCCGTGGCTGCGTGGAAGGGACTGGGCTTCCAGCTCATCATCGGATCCCCGCTCGACAAGGTCACCGCCCTCGAGCCGCACATGGAACTCGTGCTGTCGATGACCAAGAACAACAGCACCGGGTACTCGTACGTCACCCCGCTGTCCTCACCGGGGGCAGCGGGGTGACCCGGGAACCGCCCGTTTCCGCCCCTACTCGCGCATGAGCATCGCCTGGGCCTCGCGTTCGAGGTCGAGGTAGGCCTGCCCGCTCACATCGACCGCCACCCGGTGGATCGTGCCGCCCGTGAAGGCCCACGGACTGATGCCCGGGTAGTCGCCGGTGACGGCCTCGCCGCTGTCACGGCCGACGCAGAGCCCCTCGCCCGCGATCGCGAACCCGCCGGGCTGGGTCTTGATCCGGCCCTCGCCCACCTTCCGGTCGCCGTGGTAGAGCGAGAGGATGCCGGTCGAGACATGCGGCGGATCCTCGCCGTCCTTCACGAACGCGGCCGAGATGATCAGTTTCCCGCCCGTGGGGAGATCTGCGGTGGCGTCGATCTTCTGCTCGAACAGGCCCACGAGCGCACCGATCGAGAACGACCGGTTGCGGGTGTTGACCGCCTGCGACTCGGGCACCTCCGCGGTGTTCGGGTAGTAGACGTATCGGTTCCGGGCCGGCGACAGCCTCGGCGAACCAGAGATTCACCGGTTCCCGCAGCCGGTCCGGCTGTTCGGCGGCGAGGTTGTTGAGCTCGGCCCGGTCCTCGTCGGTGTGGTACAGCTCCCACTCGTCGGCGTTGAAGTGGCCCCAGCCGCTGAGGGTGGGATGCGTCGTCACGGCCTTCCAGCCCTCGTGCCAGATCGCGCGCGAGCCGAGCATCGAGTAGAACTGTGTGTGCCTCCGGCCCGTGGCGTCCCGGTCGTCGAGGCTGTAGCGCATGCTCACCCCGTCGAAGTGGCTCTGCACCTGGCCCTTGATGCGCTGGGGCGGCTCGACGCCGAGAACGTCCAGGATCGTCGGCACGATGTCGACGGCGTGGTGGTACTGGCCGCGCAGCTCTCCCCGCGCCGTGGAGCCGGCCGGCCAGGAGATGATGCACGGGTCGCAGGTTCCGCCGTTGAACTCGTAGCGCTTCCACATCGTGAAGGGCGTGTTGAACGCCATCGCCCAGCCGTTGGGGTAGTGGTTGTAGGTGTGCGGGCCGCCCAGCTCGTCCAGCATCGGCAGGTTGTCGGCGACCTCGTCGGGGAGGCCGTTCATGAACTTCATCTCGTTGACGCTCCCGTTGGGCCCACCCTCGCCGCTGGCACCGTTGTCGCTCACGACGACGACCAGGGTGTTCTCCCGCTCGCCGATCTCCTCGAGGTAGTCCAGGAGCCGACCGATCTGGTGGTCGGCGTGGGAGAGGAACCCGGCGTAGACCTCCGCCATCCGGCTGAACAGGCGCTTCTCGTCGGTGGACAGTGAGGCCCAGGGGCGGGTCTGGTCCAGCAACGGGAACGGCTGCACGTCGGGACCGGCGCGCGTCTCATAGGTGCCGATCGGGTTCAGTTGTGGCAGCGCCGTGTCGGGCGGCACGATGCCCAGTTCCTTCTGGCGCGCCAGGGTGCGTTCGCGCATGACCTCGTAGCCGGCGTCGAACCTGCCCTTGTACCTGTCGGACCATTCCCGGGGTGCATGTTGCGGCGAATGGGCGGCGCCCGGCGCGTAGTAGAGGAAGAAGGGCTTCTCCGGCGGGATCGTGCCGCCCGCGTTCGGGAACCCGACCGCCGCCTCGGTGATGCACGCCATGCTGTTCCTGGTGTGGTTGCGTCCGGTCAGCAGGCAGGACCGGGTGGGCGAGCAGAGGGCGGTCGTGTGCCACTGCGTGTAGCGCACCCCCTCGCTCGCCACCCGTTCGATGTTCGGGGTCTCGATCGGCCCGCCATAGCTCGACATCGCGGAGTAGCCGACATCGTCGAGCACCACGTAGACGACGTTGGGGGCGCCCGCGGGTGCCTGGGGAGGTTCGAAGGGAGCCCAGTCCGGCTGGGAGTCCCTGATCTCGACGTCGATGGTGCCCGTGAACGTATTAGTGGACGGTGGTGGCATGGTGTGCTCCCTTTCGGTCGGGACCGTTTCGGTTGGGACCGCCCACACGGAAGCGGCATGGGCGATGCTGCGGTGCTGCGCATTTCGGCATCCGTGCCGCCGAACACGGTAGGCCTCGTGCTCCCGGTGTCAGCGGTGCCTATGCCAGGCGGACCGTTCTGAAACCGATGTTCGCGGCGGCCGAGTCGGGTGTGTTCGAGGCCCGGGCCGAGTTGCGATAGCGGTTGCAGCACGAATCGTGGCAGAGGAAGGAGCAGCCGCGCATGACGCGTTGCCGGCCGGTGTTGCACCGGTACCGGTCACCCCATTCGTCGCCCCAGGGGTACAGGCGCCCCTCGAGCCCACCCCGGGAGGCGCATTCCCATTCGGCCTCGGTCGGCAGCCGGCGCCCGGCCCAGGCGCAGTAGGCCTGGGCGTCGTTCCAGCTGACCTGCATCACCGGATGCTCGTCCAACCCTTGGAGTGACGACAACGGGCCGCCCGGGTGTGCCCAGTCCGCGCCGCGAACGCCCAGCCACCACGGGACCTCGGGCGGCTGGCCGACGATGTCCTCCAGCTGAGCCTCGAGGGCGAGGTGCAAGACGGCCGAGTAGCCGAACACCTCCGACTCGGTGCGGAAGCCGGTGTCGTCCACGAAAGCGGCGAAGGCCGTGTTGGTCACGGACGTGGCGTCCAGCTCGAATCCGTCCACCCAGACGGGGTGCACGGGCCACTCCCCGTCACCGGCGTTGCCGGCGCCGCTCGCGTCACCCATCAGGAAGACCTGGCCGGGAACGGACACCTGACTGATCGGGTGGCGGACAGGGGCAGTGGCCATCTCGCGTGTCTCCATCCCCTGCGTGCTCGGTCGCGTTTTCGCGGTCAGTATCGCACGACTAGAATTTTGATGAGTCCTGCACAGGAAGTGAGTGCCGCCCTGCCTCCCATCAAGCGAATCGTCGAAGAAGGCCTGCTGATCGCTCTTTCCGCCGTGGGCATGGCCGTCAAGAACGACATCATCGTCGGCGCGCTCCGCGACAACCTCGACTACGACCCGGCGGTCTACGCGCTCGCAGCACGGAACGAACTCACCCTGGTCGCTCACCAGAACGAGGAGTACGGGCTGCGCGTCAGCCATCTCCGGAAGACGCTCACCCAGGCCAGATGGTCGACCGACATCACCGACGACCAGCGACACGACATCAGTCAGTTGGCTCTGCGTCGGCGCGTGCACAAGAAGCTCGCCGTCGCCCTGATGCACGTCGCCGAGGATGCCGAGCAGGTCGCCCGCATCGTCGAGCGCGCCCAGCGGGTGGCCAGCGACGAGATCAGCGCCGCGCTCTCGGCCCGCCTGATCAGGCTGGCCATCGACTGGCGGGATCCCTGCTACGAACGCGAGCGTGCCGAACGCACCGAGATGCTCGTGCAAATCGACCTCGCCGTGCTGGCGCTGAACCACGACGCCGCGACCGGCGCCGCCGAGAGCGATTACTAGCTTCGGTCGTGCGCGTGCGGGTAGATGCTGCGCGTCTCGGATCGGCGATTGCGGTTGGACAGCCAATCGGTGAGGTAGATCCTGGGCAGAATCTTGGCGACAGCCAGGACCGCGTACATCACCGTGTTGATCGCGACGAACGTCGCGAGGATGGCGAAGAAGTCGGTCTGGAGGAAGGACTCGGGCAAGAGGATCCCGGCCGGAAACCTGAGGTCAGCGTTCACGAGGCGGTGGTCGGGGTCGTCGGAATGACGCGTTTACCGTGCCCCCAGCTTGCCTCACGGCCGAAGGTGATGTCGAGGATTCCCTTGACGTAGACGGCGTCGAGGAACACATCGTAGAACAGCTCCGGGAAAAGGGTTCCGGCCAGAAGGCGCCCCCGCCACCCCGCCCTCCATACGGAAACGACTCGTTCGGCAATGAACACCGAACCCAGGCCCAGCCAGAACGGGAACCACACCATCCGGTCCACGGACAGCGCGGTCAGCAGCAGGAGGAACATGAACGACGACAGGGCGATGACGCTGTAGCCGATGCCCAGCTGTTGGACCCAGTATCGGAAGGTGGGCGGTGTCACGCCGTAGGCCCCGATGTTTTCCAGAGCCCCGCGCTGCCACCGCAGTCGTTGGGTCCACAGCGTGCGCAAGGTGGGCATGAGTTCTGTGACGACCGTGCATTGCGCGGGAGAGATGATGAGCGCTCCGAGCGACCTGAGGGCGAGCGTGAGCTCGTTGTCTTCGGTGAGAGCGGCGGTGTCGTACACATCTCCCCGCTTTCCCGGGATCGTGACGCTTCGATTGTCCGCCACGGCACGCAGCGCGGCCGACCGGAAGAGGGACGCTGTACCCGTGAGGACGAAGACGTGTCCGCGTCGACGCCGGATCTGGCGTGAATAGCGAACGTACTCGTTGCGCTGGAACTGGCCGAGGAGGCCGAAGCCTTCTTCCCCGTAGAAGAGGCCCCCAATGGACATGAGCGCCCGGTCATCGGTGAGGCGGTCGACGGCGGCTGCCAGGAATCCGTCATCGAGCGTGGTGTCGGCATCGAGCACCATGATGACGTCATTGTCGCCTTGAAACGGGAGCAACGTCTTCAGCGCCTGATTCAGCGCGCCCGCTTTCTTGTCGGTGTTGTCCACCGATTCGAAAACCTCGACCTCCCGAGTCCGGGCAATGGCGACCGTCGAGTCGGTGCAATTGTCGGCCACCACGATCACTCGTTCCGGCTGGTGGGACTGGGCGAAAAGCGAGGAGAGCGTCTCCGGCAGCGACGCTTCTTCGTTGTGCGCCGGGATGAGGACGGTCACGGTCAGCGGGCCGGCGAACACTCCCCGTGACGCCGCCATCACGAGTTTCGGTGCGAGCGGAGTGTTGACCCGGTTCGTCGAGCGATGTGACGTGCTCTTCGTCCGCTGCTCCAGCAGCGCGATTCCCGCGGCGAACAGGATAGCCAGGGCGACTGCGGCGGCCAGGACCCGAGCGGTCGGTGCCTGCAGATCAAAGAACAGGCCCCAGACCCCGCGGATGCCGCGGATGCTCGACGTCGGTCCGTCCAATGGGCCGGTCGACGCGATCGCGAACCACAGGAGAACCGCTGCCCCTCCGGCGATCGCGGCAACGATGAGCCCGACCGTACGACTGAACGATTTCGCACCCATAGGGGGACGATACAGCAGGTTGGGCGGGAAAATGAAGCTTCAGGTCGCGGTGGTATTCCGGCTCTCCCGCCACGCGCGCCACGCACCGGTGCACCACAGCGCCCACAGAACCAGCAGCGGCTGGAACGCCAGCCGGATGCCGCGGCTGACGTCGGAGTCCAGGCCGAAGGAATCGGTGCCCGTGACGAACTGGGAGATGTTGCCGGGGAAGATCGCCACGAAGAAGGCGGCCACGACCCAGCCGACCTGCACCTGTCGTCTGGCCAGGGTGAGCAGTGCGGTGCCGAGAAGGATCTCGACGATTCCCGACGCGACCACGACGACGTCCCCGTCGGCGGGAACCCACTGCGGCACCTGGGCGAGGAACGCCGACCTGTTCCAGGTCAGGTGGCTGATCCCGGCGAGCAGCAGGAACGCGCCCAGGAGGAGCCGGCCAATCGTGCGGGGCGGGGAGGACGGGGGAGTCCGGGTGGTGGCGCGCTCATGGCTCATGAGCCCACCGCCACCGCGATGTCCGAGTCGGTGCGGGCGTTGAACACGCCCCACATGATGTGCGTCGGGCCGCTGCCGTCGCTGCCCGGCGCGGCGGCCCTGCTGGTCCAGCGGTGGCTGATCGCGGCCGCTCCCAGCGCGGTGAGGGAGGGCGCGATCCGGATCTTTCGGATCTTTCCGGCCATCACACTGCCATCGGGCGCGAGCCGCCAGCCACGGTCGTGGGCGAGCACCTGCCCGATCTCCTCGTCGGTGAGCCAGCGTGAAAAGCTGCGACTGGGCGGGTCGATGGCGGTGAGCTTCATGATCGCAACTGTACTGTCCTGGTCCGTGAACCCGCCCCGTGATCCTGCCCCGTGATCCCTACCCCATGGCCGCGGCCAGCTCGGCCTCGAGCCGCTCGACGTCGTCCCGGTGGCAGAGCTCGGTGGCCGGTGTCATCGCGGTCGCACTGCCGGCCGCGACGCCGGCCCGGAAGGCAGCCTCGACGGGGTGGCCCTGCGCGATGCGCAGCACGAAGGCCCCGAGGAAGCTGTCGCCCGCTCCGACGGTGCTCTGCACCTGCACGCGGGGCACCGGCGAACGGATGACGCCCGTCGTCGACGCCAGCACGGCTCCCGCCCCGCCGAGCGTCAGCGCCACGAGTTCCGCCGCCCCTCGGCCGACCAGCGCGGAGGCTGCGTCGACCTGGCTCTCATCGGTTTCAAGGGTGGCCCCGGCGTACTCGCCCAGTTCTCGCCGGCTCGGCTTGATCAGGTACACCCCTTCGGCGAGGGCCTCGGCGAGGGCGTCCCCGGAGGCGTCCACGATGCACCGGGCGTCCCGCTGGTGCGCCAGCCGGGCGACCCGGGCGTAGAAATCGTCCGGCACGCCGGGAGGCAGACTGCCGCTGGCGACCACGAAACCGTTCATCGGAATCGTGGTCGCGACGATCGCCAGGCAGGCGCGCCATTCGGCTTCGCTGAGTTCGGGCCCCTGCAGCACGAAGCGGAACTGCTTGCCGGTGGCGGTCTCGTCCACGGTGAAATCCTCCCGGGTGCTGCCGGAGATCGGCACGACCAGGGTCGGAATGTGCTCGGCCTCGATCAACCGGCGATACGCCTCCCCGGTGGGCCCGCCCGCGGTGTATACCGCCAGTGCCTGCCCGCCCAGCCGCTGCACGACCCGGGCGACGTTCACGCCGCCCCCGCCCGGGTCGAGGCGGGAGGCGCCGCAGCGCAGTTTGTGGTCGCTGACCACCCGTTCGGTCGAGGTGCTCAGATCGAGCGCCGGGTTCACCGTGAGCGTCAGAATCGGTCGCATCGTCGTTCCCTGTGTCCCTGTCGTCCCTGAGGCTTCCATGAATCCAGCGTAGGACTCCACCGACCCCTCGACCATTTGCCCTGCCGGACCGAGAATCGAGGCACGAACCAGAACGAACACCATGAACGCTCAACCAGGAGGCCAGATCATGAAGACCCAGCTCAACCCCTACCTGGGGTTTCGCGACAATGCGCGGGACGCCATGGAGTTCTACCGGTCCGTCTTCGGCGGCGAACTGACGATGAGCACCTTCGCCGATTTCCAGGCCAGTGACGACCCGGCCGAACAGGACAAGATCATGCACGCCATGCTGACCACCGCTGACGGCCTCACGTTGATGGCGGCGGACACCCCGAACCGGATGGAGTACACGCCGGGCAACACCTACTCGGTGTCGCTCAGCGGTGACGACGAGGCCGAACTGCGCGGGTACTGGGACCGGCTTGTGGAGGGAGGCACGGTCGCCATGCCGCTCGAGAAGGCACCCTGGGGAGACAGTTTCGGGATGTGCACGGACAGGTTCGGCGTGAGCTGGCTGGTCAATATCGCGCCGCCCCAGGCCTAGCACCCTGATATCGGCGGGCCTACAGTCACGGCAGGCACTCTGAGGAGGTGTGGTCATGGCTGGCAGCAGGGGTGGCGCGGGCGCTCGGTCGTTCACCGGCCGGTCGTCGACCATGACGGTGTGGGTGCTGGCGGCCCTGGCCCTGGTCGTCGGCGGTGCCGGCTTCGCCACCGCGAATCACATCGACGACGTCACCGGGGCCGTGTTCGCGACCGAGCTCTCTGAACTGCACGGTGACCTGGGCCGTTCGGCGGCGGTCGCGGCCGAGTTGAGTGCCCGGACCGACGCCGTGTCCAGCGCTATGGCGGCGTATGTCCGAGCGGCGGAGGATCACATGGCCGTGCGCAATGAGCTGGTCGAGGGTTTCAATCGGGGTATCGATGAGTACAACGACTCCGGGGCGGTCGATATCGTGCGTACCGAGTTGCCGTCGATGATCGAGCGGTACCGGGCTGCGGTCGCCGACCTGGCCGAGCGGCAGGCGGAGCTGGCTGCCGCCGTCGACAAGGTCGATGGTTCGGCGCCATGAGCATGGGGGATGGGAGCGCTGGTGACTGGAACCCGGATGACCCGGTGCCGGCCGAGTACGCCGCCTCGCCGCCTCCGCGCCCGCGGAGCCTGGCCTTCTGGGTGGGGCTGGGCGTCCTGGTGACCGGCCTCGTCCTGGCCGTGGCCTCCGTGCCGTTCGTCAACGCCAGCGTGCAGCGCAGCCAGGCGCTGGGGCGCTACGCCGAGGCCAGCACCAAGGCGGGTTTCGCCGCCACACTGGGGGACGACACCGTGGTCACCGGGCAGGAGCTGGCCGATCTGACCGGGCTGGATGCGGCGAGCGCATCCGCGATGAGACAGTTCCTGCTGGACGGGGACAGTCTCAGATTCAACTTGTCCAACGAAGGCGTGAACGGCAGGCGGGGCGCCGAGGAGGACGCGTACCGGAAGCTGGCGTGGTCAGCGGATCGACTGGCCGAGGTGCTGGCCGTTGACGGGTCCATCCAGCAGACCCTCGACGCGGCAGGCAGGCGCGGACTGCCCCGCGCGGACTGACCGGCCGGACGTGCTGATGGATCTCGGTTTCCTGCGACTGGCGATGAACGACCTTCCCGTCCTGCGGGACTCGGTCTTCTTCGAGGGCGAGCACCGGCGGGAGCGGATCAGCCGGTTCTGGATCCTGCTCGTTCTGTCCTCGGTCATCGCCGCGGCCGGCGTGGCGTCTGATTCCACGGCTACCGTGATCGGGGCCATGATCATCGCGCCGCTGATGGTTCCGATCATGGGAACGATGCTGGCGACCGTGCTGGGGGATCCGAAGAACCTCAGCCGGTCGATCGGGGTCATGGTCGCCGGGGCGGCGGTGGCCGTCGCGATCGCCCTGGTGATCGGCCTGCTCCTGCCGGTCGACGTCGTGGCCCAGAACAACAGCCAGGTCGCTGCCCGGGTGAACCCCCGGCTGATCGACCTGCTGGCGGCACTGGGCACGGGCGTGGTGGGCTCCATCGCGCTGGTTCGCCGGGACATCTCCGACACTCTGCCCGGCGTCGCCATCGCGATCTCCCTCGTGCCGCCGCTGTCGGTGGTCGGGTTCACCCTCGAGGCATCCGTGCAGGTCGTGACGGAGGCCTGGGCGCGGGCGGCCGGTTGGGACCTGGCCAGTGTGACGACGGCCCAGGACACGGTCGTCGTGCGCGTCGAGGGAGCTCTCCCCGTGCCGGATACCGATCGACTGAAGGAGCTGTTGGGGGCGGCGGGCATCGACCCGGCTCTCGTGCGCGTCGTGCTTATCCCGGCGTACACAGTGGACTTCTGAGCCTCAGGTGAGAAAATGGATACCCTAGGGGGTATACTGGGGTTTCCGTTGGATCACTGAAGGAGTAACCCATGTGCAGTCCCATCCGGTGCAACCGTTGCAACAAGATCACCTGGACGGGTTGCGGCGAGCACGTCGACAGCGTCATGGCCGACGTTGCCGTCGAGCAGCGTTGCACCTGCAGCTAGTCTCGGCCACCGACAGCGAAGCGCTTCAGTCATGAAGACCTTTCTCGCGTCCCTGGCCCTGGCGTCCGCCGCCCTGTTCGGCCTGAGCGCTTGTTCCGCCGCGCCGGCGGCTCCACCGGCATCGCTCTCCGCCGACACCGTCGTGATCGACGTGCGCACCCCGGGGGAGTACGCCTCCGGCCACCTGGAGGGGGCGATCAATATCGACGTCCAGTCGTCTGACTTCGACAGTCGGATGGCCGCGCTGCCGACCGACGGCGACTATCTCGTCTACTGCCAGTCGGGCAATCGCTCCTCTGTGGCCACGGCCCGCCTGGCCGAGCTGGGGTACACGTCGGTCACGGATGCCGGCGGCATCTCCGCCGCCGCAGCGTCAACGGGCCTCGAAGTCGTGACCACCCCATGACCGCCCGGTAGAAGCAGAACCCGTCACGCAGAAGCCGGACAGTCCGGCGCCACGATCACGATCCGGCTGCCGCTGAGCCCGGCCAGCGCGACGCTACGATGATGCTGTGAAACCCTTTCTGCTGCTGGCCACGCGTCCCGAGGATGAGGCCGCCGATGACGAGTACGCCGGTTTTCTCGAGGCCGGGGGGCTGGCCCCCGACCAGCTCCAGCGGGTACGGCTCGAGGCGGGCCCGATGCCGCCGATCGTGCTGTCGGACTATTCGGGGATCATTGTCGGGGGCAGCCCGTTCAACGCGAGCGACCCGGCGGAGACGAAGAGCGCCGTGCAGCGCCGGATCGAGCGCGAGCTCGGGGCCCTGCTCGACCGGGTGCTGGCCGAGGATTTCCCGTTCCTCGGCGCCTGCTACGGCATCGGCCTGCTCACGAGCCACCTGAAGGGCACGCTCAACGACGAGTGGGCGGAGGAGGCGGGGCCGACGGTGATCTCGCTCACGGACGACGGGGCGACCGACCCGCTGTTCGCCCGGCTCGTACCGAGCTTCGAGGCGTTCGTCGGTCACAAGGAGGCGTGTGCGGTCCTGCCGGCCGGCGCCGTGCTGCTCGCGACCGGCCGGAGCTGCCCGGTGCAGGCATTCCGGGTGGGACGCAACGTGTACGCCACCCAGTTCCATCCGGAACTGACCAATGCGGGCATCCTGACGCGCATCCGCATCTACCGTGAGCACGGCTACTTCGACCCCAACGGGATGGACAAGGTCATCGCGGCCATCGACGCATCCGTCGTCACCGAGCCGGCTACCCTGCTGAAGGCCTTCGTCGAACGGTTCGCCGCAGAGACCTGACTCGGGGCAGGTGACCATTCAGCCCTTGCGGGTTCGACGCGGGCCGCCGATGCTGGCGGCATGTGGCAGGTCATGGTGTTGGTGCTGGCCGGGTGGGTCCTGGTCGGCCTGGGGGTCGCGCTGGTGATGATCCGGCGCGGCCACGACGTCGTCATCTGGCTCGTGCTCGGCGTCGCCACGGGCCCATTCGCGATCGCCCTGGCCGGCCTGGGGGCCTACCTCGAGCGGCAAGCCCCGGCTCCGGCAGCGGAGAGAACGGTGTCCGAGGCGACGGTGGGCACAGCGGAGGAGGCCGGGGCGGCGGCTTCCGGGGTGGCGCCGACCGGCCGGATCCGGATCCTGGCCGGCATCGATGGCTCCGACGCCGCGAACCGTGCCGTCCTGGCCGCCGCGACCCTGCTGGGAACGGCGCTGAGGTCCGTGACGCTGCTGACGATCCTCGACTACGACACCGCGTTCGGCGCCTCCGCGACACGGCTCGACCGGATCACCGGCGAGACCCAGGCCGCCGCCGCCCGCAGTCTGTCCGCGCTGGGCGTGCGCACGCTCAGCGCCCGTGCAATCGGCGGGGCGGCCGAGCAGATCGTGCTCCGGGCGGCGTCGGGAGACTGCGACCTGATCGTCCTGGGCGCGCATCGACGTCGTCAGTCACCCCTCGGCAGTGTGACGAACCGGGTGGCGGAGAAGGCCCAGGCGCCGCTCCTGATCATTCCGCCCGTTCCGCTCTCCACGGCGATGACGGCCGGGACGAAGAGGACGAAGACGGATGCGACCGGGCTTGGCATCAGGGAAAATACCCCATAGGGTATATATATACATATGTGTGCCTGCGGCCTCCCGCCGCACCATCGACCAGGAAGTCAGCCACGGCATGAGCATCACCGCAATCACGGGCATCAGGGGCGTCCCGGCCCTGTTCGGGGAACTCCGAACCTGGTCGCGCCAGCGCCGACTGATCGCCTCCGGCGTGGCCACGGTCGCGGTCGTCGGTCTCTCCCTCGTGTCGGGAACCGTCTCGGTGAGCGGCGGGGCACTCGTCTTCCCCGGCGCGTGGTGGGGGTATCTCCTCACCGTGGCGGGGTCCGGGCTGGTCGGCCTGATCGTCTCCGGCTACGTCGACGCGCCGATTGGCGCCGAGGCCACTCTGTGCGATCTGCGCTGGCCCGTTCTCGGCCTGGTTGCTCTGTCGCTCTCGACCGATCTGCGCACGGCGGTGCCGCTGCTGGACGGATTCGTTCGCCCCGTGGTCGCCGCTGCGGCCGTGGTCCTGCTCGTCTGGGCACTACGCGAACGACTGCAGAGCGAGCGAGATGCCGTCGCCCGCGAAGACGGTGAAGCCTGCACCACCTGTCGCCCGCTGTTCTCGCTGGTTCAGGGCCGTTCCGGGCAGTAGCCCGGCCCGTAGAGTTGGGGCATGGGATACGAACAGATCGACGGGACTCCAGCGGCGCTGCTGGAGTTGGCACGGCTACGCGGGGTTGACACCTCCTTCCGCGGCTGGGACGGCGTGGAGCGCCCGATCGACAGCCGCACCCTCCGCGGCGTGCTGACGGCGCTGGACGTCGCCGCCGGAACCCCCGAGGAGATCGACTCGTCCCTGGCCGAGCAGCGACTGGCGCCGTGGCGCCGCCTGCTGCCGCCGACCGTGGTCATCCGCGAGGGCACCGAATTCGAGCTGCCCGTTCACGCCCGCCAGGGCTCGGCAACGACGGTCTGGATCGTCGCCGAGGACGGCACCCGCTTCGAGGTGCCGCAGCGGGACGACGCGGGGGAGACGCGCGACGTCGACGGCCAGCCCACCAGCCGGTTCGTTTTCGCCGTGCCGCGCGGGCTTCCCCTGGGGTGGCACACCCTCCACGCCGACAACGACGGCCGCACGGGCGAGGCCGTCCTCGTTGTCACGCCGGGTCGGCTCCAGACCCACTGGCTCCAGGCCGGGCGCCGCGACTGGGGCCTGATGGCGCAGCTCTACTCGGTGCGTTCCTCCCGCTCGTGGGGGATCGGCGACTTCGCCGACCTGGCGGACCTGGCCGCGATCTCCGGGTCCCAGTACGGCGCCGGCTTCGTGCTGGTCAATCCTCTCCACGCGTCCGAACCGGCGCCGCCGGTCGAACCTTCGCCGTACCTGCCGTCCAGCCGGCGCTTCTTCCACCCGCTCTACATCAGGGTGGAGGACGTGGCCGAATACGCCTACCTGTCCAGCGAGGCGCGCTCGGTCGTGGAAGCCCTGGCCGCGCGGCAGCATCCGGCCAACCTGAACGCTGACCGGCTCGACCGGGACTCCGCCTACGCCGCCAAACTGACCGCGCTGGAAGCCATCCATCAGGTGCGCCCCAGCCCGGCCCGCGCGCAGCAGTTCGAGGCCTTCCGCGCCGGGCAGGGGCAGGGCCTCGCGGACTTCGCCCTCTGGTGCGCCCTGTCCGAACGGTTCCCCGTGGACGCCGCCGAGTGGTCACTCGAGCCGCGGGGCCCGCGGGGCCCGTTCGCCGCCGCGCACCGGGACGAGCTGGCCGGGCGGGTCGAGTTCCACTGCTGGCTGCAGTGGCTCTGCGACGAGCAGCTGGAGACCGCCCAGCGGGCGGCGATGGATGCCGGGATGTCCATCGGCATCATGCACGACCTGGCCGTCGGGGTGCAGGCCACGGGATCCGACGCGTGGACCCTGCGTGACGTGCTCGCCCAGGGGATGACAGTGGGTGCGCCGCCGGACATGTTCAACCAGCAGGGCCAGAACTGGTCCCAGCCGCCGTGGCACCCGGGCCGGCTGGCCGAGTCGGGCTACGCCGCCTACCGGGACATGCTCCGCAGCATCCTGCGTCACGCCGGTGGCCTCCGGATCGACCACATCCTGGGGCTGTTCCGGCTCTGGTGGATCCCGGCCGGCGGGGGCCCGGGCGAGGGCACCTACGTGCACTACGACCACGAGGCCCTGATCGGCATCCTGGCGCTCGAAGCCCAGCGCGCCGAGGCGATCGTGATCGGGGAGGACCTGGGCGTCTTCCAGCCCTGGGTGCGTGATTACCTCGCCGAACGCGGCATCTTCGGCACCTCGATCCTGTGGTTCGAGCGGGACAACGGCGTGCCGGTGCCCCCGGAGCGCTACCGTCAGCAGTGCCTGACCAGCGTGAACACCCACGACCTGCCGCCGACGGCCGGCTACCTCGCGGGCGACCACGTCACCCTGCGCGAATCGCTCGGGCTGCTCGGGCGCCCGGTGGCCGAGGAGCGGGAGGCCGACCGCGCCGAGCAGGCATCCATGTTCGCCGCGGTGCGCGAGCGGGGACTGCTGCCGCACGCCGAGGACGGTCAGGCCCTGCCGGTGCAGGAGACGGTGGAGGCGCTCTACGCGTACACCGCGCTGACGCCGTCGTTGCTCCTGGGCGTCGCCCTGGTGGACGCGGTCGGGGAGAGGCGAACGCAGAACCAGCCCGGGACGACCGACGAATACCCCAACTGGCGGATTCCGCTGGCGGGGCCGGACCTGGAGCCCGTGCTGGTCGACGACCTGCCCGGCAACGCGCGGTTCGCGGCCCTGGTCAGGGCGATCAGGCCCTGACCCCGGAGCGGTCCCGAGGCGCCTGGCCGGGTCCGCCTCGACCGACCGACCGACCGACCGACCTGCCAGGCGTGGCGTGGCGGCGGAGGCCGGCCGTGGCTACAGTGTGGCCATGGTCGGCCCCGTTCTCCTTCCCGTGCCGGGACCCCACGGCACCCGTGAAGTGCGCATCACCAGTCCGGACAGAGTCCTCTGGCCGGACCTTGGGCTGACCAAACTCGACCTCGCCCGCTACCTCGTCGACGTCGGCGAGGCCTTCTGCCTGGCCAACGGGGACCGGCCGATCTCGCTGCAGCGCTTCCCCGGCGGCATCGACGGGGAGCAGTACTTCTCCAAGAACCCACCGAGGGGGGCGCCACACTTCGTGGGGTCGGTGACCGTGGTGTACCCCAGTGGCCGCTCGCATCCGCAGCTCGTGATCGACGAACCGGCGGCGGCCGTCTGGGCGGTGCAGATGAACACCGTCGTCTTCCACCCCTGGGCCTCCCGCGCGGGCAACCCCGACAACCCCGACCAGCTGCGGGTCGACCTCGACCCGCAGCCCGGAACCGACTTCTTCGATGCCATCCCGGCCGCCCAGGAACTTCGCGCGGTCCTGCACGAGGCCGGCCTGACCGCGTTCGTGAAGACGTCCGGAAGCCGCGGGCTGCACGTCTTCGCTCCGATCGAGCCCACGCATGAGTTCCTCGACGTGCGTCATGCCGTGATCGCGGCGGCCCGCGAACTCGAGCGCCGCCTGCCGCGCACGGTCACGACGTCCTGGTGGAAGGAGGAGCGGGGCCGGCGGGTGTTCGTGGACTTCAACCAGGCCAACCGGGACCGCACAATGGCGGGAGCCTACAGCCCGCGGGCCCTCCCGCAAGCGCCGGTCTCCTGTCCGCTCGCCTGGTCGGAGCTCGAGCACGTCGCTCCCCGGGACTTCACGATCGCCACCGTCCCTGGACGGCTCCGGAGCACCGGGGACCCGTGGGCGGGCCTGGACACGCACCCCGGCACGATCGATGCCCTGCTCGGCTGGTGGGACCGGGACCTGGCCGACGGCCTCGGCGAGATGCCGTTCCCGCCGGACTTTCCGAAGATGCCCGGCGAGCCGCCCCGGGTGCAGCCCAGCCGGGCTCGCCGGCCTTGAGAACACAGGGAATGATTGGCCGTCTGGTTCCATGCTGCCGGCGCGCTGGCCGCCCGTTTCTTCCGCTGGGATCCGTGCGCGTCCTCAGGGGTTATGCCGTTTCGGGCATCTATCCGGAGGATGATGGGAACCGTGAGTATTCCTACGAGCACCACCAGTTTCCGCGGCGCCCGCGACCAGCTCCTGCTGCTCCGGGAGAGTCATGCCCGCGCCGCCGCCGAGTTCGAGTGGCCGGATGTCGGTGCTCACTTCAACTGGGCGACCGACTGGTTTGACGAGATGGCCGCGGGAAACGACAAGACCGCTCTCTGGATCGTGGAGGAGGACGGCCGCGAACTGAAGGTCAGCTTCGCCGAGATGCGGGCCAGGTCGGACCAGGTCGCGACCTGGCTCACCCGGCACGGGGTCGCACACGGCGACCACGTGATGCTGATGCTGGGCAACCAGGTCGAGCTGTGGGAACTGATGCTGGCCATCATGAAGGTGGGCGCGGTCATCCTGCCGACCTCTACCGTGCTCTCCGCCCATGACCTGGCCGACCGGGTGGCGCGCGGGGGAGTCGACCACGTCATCGCCAATGACGGTGACGCGGCCAAGTTCGACACGGTCGAGGGCGACTTTTCCCGGATCTGCGTCGGCGGCCCCACCGCCGGCTGGGCCGACTACGCGGACGCCGACCTCGTCGTGCCGGAGAAGTCCGCGGTCCTCGTGGCATCCGATGACCCGTCCCTGATCTATTTCACCTCCGGCACCACGAGCAAGCCGAAGATGGTCGTGCACACCCAGACCTCCTACCCGGTGGGCCACCTGAGCACGATGTACTGGATCGGGCTCCGCCCCGACGACGTGCACCTGGCGATCAGCTCGCCCGGCTGGGGCAAGCATGCCTGGAGCAGCTTCTTCTCCCCGTGGATCGCCGAGGCGACCGTTTTCGTCTACAACTATTCCCGGTTCGACCCGTTCGCCCTCGCGGAGCAGCTGCACCGCGCCAAGGTCACGACTTTCTGTGCGCCGCCGACCGTGTGGCGGATGCTGATCCAGTCGGAGCTGGGCGCCAAACCCCTGGGTCTGCGCGAGATCCTGTCGGCGGGAGAGCCGCTGAACCCCGAGGTGATCACGCAGATCCAACGCGCATGGGGACTGACCATCCGTGACGGCTACGGCCAGACCGAGACGACGGCGATCGTGGGGAACGCGCCGGGGTCGGTCCTCAAGGCCGGCTCGATGGGGCTGCCCCTGCCCGGCGTGGCCATCACCCTGCTCGACCCGATCACCGGCGCGGCGACCGAGGAGGGCGAGATCTGCCTGGACCTGTCCCGCGCCGCGGTCAACCTGATGGCCGGGTACCACGGCGACCCCGAACGCACCGCCGAGGCGGTCCGGGACGGATACTTCCACACCGGGGATGTCGCCAGCCGGGATTCCGACGGCTACATCACCTTCATCGGGCGCACCGACGACATCTTCAAGTCCTCCGACTACAAGGTTTCCCCGTTCGAGGTTGAGAGCGTGCTGCTCGAGCACCCGGCGGTGGCCGAGGCGGCCGTCGTGCCGGCACCGGACGACACCCGGCTGAACATCGCGAAGGCGTACGTCGCCCTGGCGGCCGGCTGGGAGGCCACCGGGGAGACGGCTCTCTCGGTGCTGCGCCACGCCCGCACCGGGCTGCCGCCCTACATGCGGGTGCGGCGGGTCGAATTCTACGAGTTGCCCAAGACCAGTTCCGGGAAGATCCGGCGGGTCGAACTCCGGATGCGCGAGGACGCCGCCGCGGAGCAGAAGATGCGGCTGCCGGGCGAGTGGCGGGACGACCAGTTCCCGGAGCTGAAACGGTAGCGCGGGCCGTCTAGCGCACGTCGACACTCGCAGCGTCGGAATTCGCGGCGGAGACCTCCGCGGCCAGTGCCCTGATCGCGGCCAGGGGAATCGGGAGCCACGACGGGCGGTTGCGGGTCTCGTAGACCGCCTCGTAGAGGGCCTTGTCCAGTTCGAAGGCGTTCAGCAGGGCCTCCTGCTCGTGCAGGTCGCACCCGGACCGGGCGGCGTAGCCGTCGAGGAACGCCTGCCGGCAGGCGGAGGCCCAGGCCTCGGCCTGCGCCGCACCCCGGCCATGATGCGATTGCCCGGCTGTCCCGGCGACATACGAGAACGAGCGCAGCATGCCGGCGACGTCCTTGAGCGGGACATCCGGCTGGGTGCGGTCCGACAGCGGGCGCAGGGGCTCACCCTCGAAGTCGACCAGCACCCAGCCTCGTCCGGGCACCTCGAGCACCTGGCCGAGGTGGTAGTCGCCGTGGATGCGCTGCAGTCTCGGCCACCGTGCCTGCCTGGCCCCCTCGAGGACGGCCTCGATCGCGGTGCGGTAGCCGGCCAGGGCCGGCACTTCGGCGGTGGCGCTGAGGAACCGCTCGCGCATGCTGTCGAGTTCGGCGGAGATGACCTCCGGAGTGGCGTCCCGGGTGGGCATAGCGGCGGCCAGGTCCGCGTGCACGGCGGCGGTCGCCTCGCCCAGTTCTCGAGCCTGCCGGGTGAAATCCACCCCGGCAGCGGCTTCCCGGAGCGCCGACCGCCAGGCATCCTCGACCCCGGGCAGGAATTCCTGGGCAAAGGCGAGGTGACCCGTCAGGACCATGCCGGGTGCGGCCGGGTCGGCCCACCGGCCGATGACGCAGCCGACCGGTTCGGGCACGGAGCGAGACCCGGCGCGAGCCAGCGCCGACTGCAGCGAGATGTCCGGATTCTCACCGTCGTGCACCGCGCGGTACACCTTGCAGATGATGGGCCGCACCGGCTCATCGTCGTCGCCGACGCAGTCGTAGATGATCGAGGTGTTCGACTGCTCGCCGTTGAGCACGCGGCTGGCTGCCATGGTCGGTGGCCGGGTCGCGGGCTCGCCCCCGAACAGGAGCTCACCGCGGGCCGCCGGGGAGGACCCCTCCTCCAGGATGAAGCGCAGCAGCGCCCGGCAGTAGGCAGGATCGAAGGGGGCGTCGTAGACGAAGGAGTCACCGAGCATCCCGATCAGCGCCTGCCCGCCACCCGGCAAGGGGGCGCTGCGTTCGGTCAGGGGCACCTGGTACAGCGTCGGCCGCAGGGCCGCCGTGTCCACGACCAGTTCGGTGCGGATGCGCACGCCGACCTCGTCGGTCGGGAGGGTCCAGCCGGCGATGCTGACGAGGGCCGGAACGCGGCCTTCGCCGGCAAACCAGCGCTGGGTCGCAACCCATCGGTCGAGGGAGTCCGGGAGTGCGATTCCGCGACCGTCGTCAGTCATAGCGCCAGCGTACGCCTGCGGCGGGCGCCCCGTGGACGGCGTCCGGCCGGGACCGACAGACCCGCCGGAGCGGCTGCTCAGGCCCGGGACGGGAGCTCCGGCCGCACCTCAGCGGATGCCGCCAGCAGGGAGACGACGACTGTGTCGTTCTTGGTCGACTGCCGGCCGATTTCGGCGAAGCCGAGGCGGGCGTGGAAAGCCAGGGACCGGGGGTTCGGTGGTGCGACGTTGACCTCGCAGAAGACCCGGGAGACCCCGTTGGCGCGGGCGGCCTCGAAGATGGCGGCGTACAGGACCCGGCCGAGGCCCCGGTTCCTCGCGCCGGCCGACACCACGATCCGGTCCACGTAGAGGAAATCGTCCGATTGAGCCGAGAACCAGCGGTAATTCTCGCTCGCATAGTCAGCGGACACGGCGAAGACCACCGCGAAGCCGAGGACCACGAGTGGCCGGCCGTCCTCCACCACCGCGATGGCCAGGCTGCTTGCCGCCAGGAGCGCGGTCAGGCTGCCCACGTCGTGGGCGTTCACGGCCGGAACGGCGCCGTTGTTCAGGGCGAGCAGCGAGGCGTAGTCGCCGGCATTTAGAGGACGGAGCGTGTAGTGCATGGAGACGAGGCTATCGGAGGGGGGAGTCTCGGCGGCTGCCATGCGTCACGAGGAAGAGGCAGCCGATGCAGGCGACCATCAGGATCGACATCAGGGTGGTGTAGCTGGCGACCGAGTTCAGCCAGGCGAACAGGACCGGCAGCAGGAACCCGATGTAGGTGAGGCTGTAATACACCCCGGTGAGTCCGGCGAGGTCGGCGGGGGTCGAGATCCGCTGGATCTCGACGAGTCCGGCGACGATGCTGATCCCATAGGCGGTGCCGAGCACGATGGCCGTGAGAAGGGCCAGCACGGGGGATCGCACGATCGCCGTTGCGACAGAGAACAACACGCCGATCAGCATCACCGACATGCCGACCACCAGTGCCCGCCCGTGGGTGATCCGGTTGATCCGGGCCACCTGCGGCTGCACCAGTGCGCCGGTGCCCAGAGTGACCACGGTGAGGAGGGTCGCATAGGCGAGATTCAAGCTGCCCAGCTGGTCTTCGACGAGCTTGGGCATGATGGCGTAGGCGATTCCGGCGGCACCGAAGACCCAGGGGGCGGAGGGGGCGATCACCCGCAGGAACCGGCGGTGGCCGGCCAGCGGAACCGCGAGGTCCTGCCAGAACGGGCGGTGTGCGCGATGGCGGGGCACGGTTTCGGACGCGCGGACGAGCCGGGGGAGGATCAGGAGGCTGAGAATGATGTGCACCAGGTACGGGGTCAGCGTCGGCAGCGGGCCCCACTGGGCGAGGCCGCCGGCCACCCCGGCGCCGAGCCCGAAACCGATTGTGAGCGTGAGGGCCGGCCGTCGGGCGCCCGCGGTGCGGCCGGCTCGGTGGTCGAACGGCGGACTCGACAGCTCCTTGAGCCAGGCCGTCCCCACCGACATGGCGACGCCGACGCTCAGGCCGGCCAGGAAGCGTCCGAGCGAGAGCATGACACCGCTCGAGAAGCCGAGCCCGAGCAGGATGCTGGCCGCGATCCCGATCAGCACGCCCGCGACCGACAGCGGTTTGCGCCCGTAACGGTCCGACAGCGCCCCCGCGAGCAGCAGCCCCGGGACCAGGCCGACCACATAGAAACCGAGGAAGAGATCGGCCATCACGGCCGAGTAGTGGCCCAGCGACTCGTACATGTGCAGAAGAGGAGTGAAATGGTTCCCCCCCCAGGCCATGACGAAGAGGGCGGGTGCGGCGAGTTGCCAGGCTGGAACGGTGCGGCGGGAAATCATGGGTCTTTTCTGGAACGGGTGGTACCGGGGTAGTGGGTACGGGGAAAGGGTGCTGGGGGATCAGGGCGCGAGCTGCGCGTGATGACCGTCTTCCACGTGCTGGCGGAGGGCGGTCTCGTAGGACCGGGTGTCTCCGGCGTGCAGGTGACCGGCGAGGACCCTGTGCTCGGCGACGAGTCGGTCGAGGTTGCGGGGATCACGGCTGGCGGCTCGGTGGATCAGCCGTTCGAGCCGCGGCCCCAGTCGGGTGTACATATCGTCGATGACCCGGTTGCGGGTCTCGTCGACGATGCGGGTGTGGAACCGATGGTCGGCTCGGGCGAAGGTGAGCAGGTCGCCGGTGCCGGCGGCGTCCAACTGCACCCTGATCAGGTCCTGCAACTGCGCGTCCGCGGCCGGGATGTCCTGCGGGCGCTCGCCCAGCCGGGTCACGGCGGTCGTCTCGAGCATGACGCGCACCTGCAGCAGCTCCGCCGTCTCCTCGTCGTTCACCGCGGTGACGACGGCGCCCTTCTTGGGGAAGAGCGTGAGCAGGCCGTGCGCCTGGAGGGTGAGGAAAGCCTCCCGCACGGGCGTGCGGCTGACCGAGAGCGCCTCGGCGACCTCCCCTTCGGTGATGAGCGAGCTCGCCGGCAGCGCCCCCGAGATGATCCCGTCGGAGACCCGCGAGTAGACCCGGTCGGCGGCGGAGGTTCCCGCGGCCGGCGAGCCGGCGGTGGCCGGGCGGGACTCCTGGAAGAAAATCATTCCTCAAGCCTAACCATAGATGCAACAATAAACACAATCTCGGGGCCGGGCGGTTGCCCTTGTAGGCTCGCATCCGTGACCACGACCGCACCTCAGCCCACCCCGCTTCAGCCCACCGCACTCCCGCACGCCGCAACCGTCATCGCCGAGCTCGCCCTTGTCCTGCCGGCCGCCCAGCTCGTGACCGGTCCGCGCGCCGACGCGTATCGGCGAGACCAGTCGGACAGCACTGCGACCGGGGCACCGCTCGCCGTGGCCTTCCCGGCCTCCACGGAGCAGGTCGCCGCCGTCGTCAGGGTGGCCGCGGCCCATCGGGTGCCGGTCGTGCCCCAGGGCGCCCGCACCGGCCTGGCCGGCGGCGCCAACGCGATCGAGGGATCCCTCGTGCTCAACCTGACGAAGATGAACAAAATCGTCTCGGTCGACGCCGAGGACCAGACGGCGACCGTGCAGGCCGGCGTGCGCACCTACGCCCTGGCCCGCGCCGCCGCGGCGGTCGGCCTGTTCTACCCGCCGGACCCCGGCTCGTGGAAGGGATCCACGATCGGCGGCAACGTGGCCACCAACGCGGGCGGAATGCTGTGCGTGAAGTACGGCGTGACGGGGAACTTCGTGCGCCGGCTGACCGTCGTCCTGGCCGACGGCTCGGTCGTGCGCACGGGCCGCCGCACCATCAAGGGCGTCACCGGCTACGACCTCACGGCCCTTCTCGTCGGCTCGGAAGGAACCCTGGGCATCATCACCGAGGTCACCGTCGGGCTGTTGCCGGCCCCGGCCGCCGCCTCCGGGCTGTCGGCCACCTTCGCCACGACCGAGGCGGCCCTGGCCGCGGCGGCCATCGTCGTCGCGTCCCATCACCGGCCGAGCGTGCTCGAGTACCTCGACCGCCCGTGCATCACCGCCATCAACGACTTCGACCCGGACTCGCGGTTGCCGTCCGGCGCGGAGGCGCTGCTCCTGATCCAGTCGGATCAGGCGGGGCGGGCCCACGCCGATGTCGAGGAGTACGCGGCCATCCTCCGGGAAGGCGGAGCCACGGAGGTGCTGGTCGCCCACGACTCGGTGCGACTGGACGAGTTGATGACGGCCCGCCGGCTGCTCCAGCCGGCTCTGCAGGCCGCCCGCGGATCCAGCCTCAACGAGGACGTCACCGTGCCCCGGTCCCGATTGGGTGCGCTGCTCTCCGGCCTCGCCGCGATCTCGCTGGAGCTGTCCATCCCGATCAGCACCGGCGGGCACCTCGGCGACGGCAACCTGCACCCGGTGATCGGATTCGACGCTGCCGTGCCGGCCCAGGTCGAGGCCGCCCACCAGGCGTTCGCCCGCGTGATCGCCCTGGCCATCGCCCTGGGCGGCTCGGCATCCGGTGAGCACGGAATCGGCGTGCTCAAGCAGGCACACCTCGACGACGAATTGGGCCCGGTTCTGCGGGACCTGCAATATCGGGTCAAAAAGGCCTTTGACCCCCAGTCGATCCTCAATCCGGGCAAGAAACTCTGACCGGTTCGCACAGGGGTCGTCCTTTTAACGGCGCGTGCGTGACACGCGGAAAGACGCGGCAGAGCCAGAACCCGAGGAATTCGACTCTGGGCCCCGTCCACGGGAGTAGTGTTGAAAAAGAGGGCAAGTCACGGTGCATCGTTGCATAGCCGGAGCCTCGTGATCCTGCTCTCTACGCCCGACTGCGGGAGAGACACTTCCGCGGAGGGAGTGTCTCTGATCCCACGAGGAGAGCAATCTAGATGACAATTACTGACGGTGTTCGCAGCGACAAGGGAACGACGGAAACCGGCCTGCCGGCCTTCGTCTCCGGTCCCTGGCAGGACTCGATCAATCTGCGCGATTTCATTCAGCGCAATTACACGCCCTACACGGGCGACGCGAGCTTCCTTGCGGGAGCAACCGCCCGCACGACGGGCATTTGGGCCAAGCTGTCTGAGATGTTCCCCGAGGAACGTCGTAAGGGTGTCTACGACGTAGACGCCACGACGCCGTCCTCCATTACCGCTCACGCCCCGGGATACATCGACAAGGCCAACGAAGTCATCGTCGGCCTACAGACGGATGCCCCGCTCAAGCGTGCGATTATGCCCTTCGGCGGCTGGCGCATGGTCGCCACCTCCCTCGAGACCTACGGCTACCCCGTGTCTCCCGAACTCGAGAAGATCTTCACCGACTACCGCAAGACGCACAACACAGCCGTCTTCGACGTTTACCCTCCCGGGGTCCGCCGTGCGCGCAACAGCCACCTGATCACCGGTCTGCCCGACGCCTACGGCCGTGGCCGCATCATCGGTGACTACCGCCGCGTTGCCCTCTACGGTGTCGACGCGCTCATCGCCGGCAAGAAGAACGACCGCGCCGAGCTGGACATGGAGCCCTCGACCGAGGACATCATCCGTGCCCGCGAAGAGAACTCCGAGCAGATCCGTGCGCTCAAGGAACTCGTGCAGATGGCGGCCTCCTACGGCTCCGACATCTCCAAGCCCGCAGCCACGGCCCGTGAAGCCGTGCAGTGGCTCTACTTCGCCTACCTCGGTGCAGTCAAGGAGCAGAACGGTGCAGCCATGTCATTCGGCCGCAACGCGGCCTTCCTCGACGCGTACATCGAGCGCGACTTCGCCGCCGGCACCCTGACCGAAGAGGGCGCCCAGGAGCTCATCGATGACCTCGTCATCAAGCTTCGCATCGTGCGCTTCCTGCGCACCCCCGAATATGACGAGATCTTCGCCGGCGACCCGACCTGGGTCACCGAGTCGCTCGGCGGAATCGGTGAAGACGGTCGCCCGCTCGTCACCAAGACGACCTTCCGCTTCCTCCAGACGCTGTACAACATCGGCGCCGCACCGGAGCCGAACCTCACCGTGCTGTGGAGCGACGCCCTGCCGGAAGGCTTCAAGCGTTTCTGTGCCCAGGTCTCGATCGACACCTCGGCTATCCAGTTCGAGTCCGACGAGATCATCCGCGCCGAAATGGGCGACGACGCAGCGATCGCCTGCTGCGTGTCCCCGATGCGCGTGGGCAAGCAGATGCAGTTCTTCGGAGCTCGCGTCAACGCCGTCAAGGCGCTCCTGTACTCGATCAACGGCGGCAAGGACGAGGTGTCCGGCAAGCAGGTCGCTCCGGCGACCGCGCCGAACACCGAGGAGATCCTCACCTACGACACCGTCTTCCCGGCCTACCTGGAAACGCTCGAATGGCTCGCCGAGACCTACGTCACCGCGCTGAACTGCATCCACTACATGCACGACAAGTACGCGTACGAGCGCCTCGAGATGGCCCTGCACGACAAGGACATCATCCGCACGATGGCTTGCGGCATCGCCGGCCTGAGCGTGGTTGCGGACTCCCTGTCGGCCATCAAGTACGCCACGGTCCGCCCGGTGCGTGACGAGACCGGCCTCGTGGTCGACTACACGATCGAGGGCGAATTCCCCCAGTTCGGCAACGACGACGACCTCGTCGACTCCATGGCCGTCGACGTGATGGAGCGGTTCATGAACATGATCCGCAAGCACCCGACTTACCGCGGTGCAATCCACACCCAGTCGATCCTGACGATCACATCCAACGTGGTCTACGGCAAGGCAACCGGCAACACACCGGACGGCCGTCGCAAGGGCGAGCCGTTCGCTCCGGGTGCCAACCCGATGAACGGTCGCGACACCCACGGAATGCTCGCGTCGGCGCTCAGCGTCGCCAAGCTTCCCTACAGTGAAGCGCAGGACGGCATCTCGCTGACCAACACGGTCGTTCCCAGTGGTCTCGGCCACACCAAGGAAGAGCAGATCACGAGCCTGGTCGGCCTCATCGACGCGTTCACGTCGGCGACCGGCTACCACATCAACGTGAATGTGCTCAACCGCGACACGCTCGAGGACGCCATGCTGCACCCGGAGAACTACCCGCAGCTGACGATTCGCGTCTCCGGCTACGCGGTGAACTTCGTTCGCCTGACCCGCGAGCAGCAGATGGATGTCATCAGCCGCACGTTCCACTCGCACTGATTTTCACTGATATCAACGCGGCGACGCTGAGTAGGACGAGACAATGCCCGCAGTAAACCTCGGCCTACCCAGCGTCGGCGCCGCTATCGACCTGGTGGACGGTTCATCCGTCAGCAGCGAGCAGGCCGAACTGGCTGAACTCCACCACCTCGAAATGGAAGCCATCCACAACGGTTCCGTTGCCAGTGTCCATTCGTGGGAACTGGTCACCGCCGTTGACGGTCCTGGAACGCGAATGACACTCTTCCTGTCAGGGTGTCTCCTGCGATGCCAGTACTGCCACAACCCCGACACCTGGAAGATGAAGGACGGGTTGCTCACCACCCTCGATGACCTCGTCACGCGGGTCAAGCGCTACAAGGGCGTCTTCGACTCGACCGGCGGTGGGCTGACCATCTCCGGTGGAGAACCGCTGATGCAGCCGGCCTTCGTGGCGCGACTCTTCGAGGAGTGCCACAAGCTGGGCGTGCACACCACCCTGGACACCTCCGGATTCCTGGGTAAGAGCGCGTCCGACAAGCTGCTGGACAACCTCGACCTCGTGTTGCTCGACGTCAAGTCGGGCATCCCCGAGACCTACAAAGAGGTGACCGGCCGCGAGCTCGCACCGACGGTCGCTTTCGGCGACCGGCTGGCAGAGCGGAACATCCCCGTCTGGGTTCGTTTCGTGCTGGTGCCGGGGCTGACGGATGCCGTCGACAACGTCGACGCCGTGGCCGAGATCGTGTCGCGCTGGCCCAATGTCGAGCGCGTCGAGGTGCTGCCCTTCCACCAGATGGGTGAGGACAAGTGGGACCGGCTGAACATCCCGTATCCGCTGCACGGGTCTCATCCTCCGGATGAGCACCTGCTGGACCGGGTGCGGGGCCAGTTCGAGGCCCGGGGCCTGACGGTCTTCTGACCCGAACGAGTCCTCCAACCTGAATGACCAAGACAAGGCACGGCATCGTACAGATGCCGTGCCTTGTCTGTGCTCGCAGTCACGGGGCACGGTGTAGGTCCCACCGCGTCACAACGAAACGCATGGCCGCACCTGCCGGCGGGGCCAGGCAAAGGCCCCGCCCGCGCGGCCTCCGGGGCGTTTCGTTGTGACGCGGTGGGACCAACACCATGCCCCGTGACTGCGAGCACAGACAAGGCACGGCATCTGTACGATGCCGTGCCTTGTCTTCG
>JACMQV010000183.1 GCA_014376815.1 Cryobacterium sp. | reverse complement strand
GGAAGGATCGGCTACGCCGGTCAAGCCGGGTATGCCTCGCCCCGGAGCTGCACGACCGGGCAATAACCCGTTCGCCAGCAACCAGGGCATGGGTCAGCGTCCGGCCCAGCCGCCGCGTCCGGGTAACAACCCGTTCGCGAGTGCGCAGGGCATGGGCCAGCGCCCCGCAACACCCACCCCGAGCAACATTCCGCGCCCTCCGGCGCCTCGCCCAGGCGCCCCGCGCCCTGGCGGACCCGGCCAGGCTGCACGCCCGACCGGTTTCGGACAGCGTCCGGGCGCTTTCCAGCGTCCAGGCGGCGCTCCGGGTGGAGCCGGCGCCGCACGCCCCGGATTCACTCGTCCCGGCGCTCCCGCCGGAGCTCCCGGCTTCGGCCCGCCTCGCCCCGCCGGTGGAGGAGGCGGAGCCGGTCGCGGTCGCGGCCCGGGCGGTGGCACCGCTGGTGCCTTCGGTCGCGGTGGCGGCAAGAACAAGGCGCGCAAGTCGAAGCGTACGAAGAGAGCAGAGTTCGAGCTGCGCGAGGCCCCGTCGCTGGGTGGAGTATCCGTACCCCGCGGCGACGGCGGAACCGTTGTGCGTCTGCGTCGCGGAGCATCCATTACGGACTTCGCCGACAAGATTGACGCCAGCCCCGGAAACCTCGTTACCGTACTGTTCCACCTCGGTGAAATGGCCACGGCAACGGAGTCCCTCGATGAGGCCACGTTCGACGTGCTCGGCAGCGAGCTCGGCTACAAGATCCAGATGGTCTCGCCCGATGACGAAGACCGTGAGCTGCTGCTCGCGTTCGACATCGACATCGACCAGGAACTCGAAGACGAAACCGATGAAGACCTCGAGATTCGTCCTCCCGTCGTCACCGTCATGGGCCACGTCGACCACGGTAAGACCGCGCTCCTTGACGCGATCCGTAACGCCAAGGTCGCCGAGGGTGAAGCCGGTGGAATCACGCAGCACATCGGTGCGTACCAGATCATCACCGAGCACGAGGGTATCGACCGCGCGCTGACCTTCATTGACACACCGGGTCACGAGGCGTTCACCGCCATGCGTGCTCGTGGTGCGCAGGTCACCGACATCGCCATCCTCGTGGTCGCTGCCGATGACGGCATCATGCCGCAGACGATTGAGGCGCTCAACCACGCCCAGGCCGCCAACGTGCCGATCGTCGTCGCAGTGAACAAGATCGACAAGCCCGGCGCCAACCCGCAGAAGGTGCGTCAGCAGCTCACCGAATTCGGCCTCGTCGCCGAAGAATACGGCGGAGACGTCATGTTCGTCGACGTGTCGGCCAAGAACAAGACCGGCATCAAGGAAATCCTCGACGCCGTGCTCCTGGTCGCTGACGCCGGACTCGACATGCGCTCCAACCCGAACAAGGATGCCCGCGGTGTCGCCATTGAGGCTCGCCTCGACAAGGGCCGCGGCGCGGTGGCAACCGTGCTCATCCAGTCCGGAACGCTGCACGTTGGAGACTCCATCGTCGCCGGAACGGCCTATGGCCGCGTTCGCGCGATGGCCGACGAAAACGGTGTTGCCGTTCTCGCCGCCACGCCGTCCCGCGCGGTTCAGGTGCAGGGTTTGTCGAGCGTTCCCCGCGCCGGCGACACCTTCCTCGTCATCGAGGAAGACCGTACAGCCCGCCAGATCGCTGAGAAGCGTGAAGCCGCCGAGCGCAACGCCCTGTTGGCCAAGGCCCGCAAGCGCATCAGCCTCGAAGACTTCACCCGTGCTCTCGAAGAGGGCAAGGTCGAGTCGCTCAACCTCATCATCAAGGGTGACGTTTCCGGTGCCGTTGAGGCTCTGGAAGAGTCGCTGCTCAAGATCGAGGTCGACGACAGCGTGCAGCTGCGCATCATCCACCGCGGTGTTGGTGCGGTCACGGAGAGCGACGTCAACCTTGCCACCGTCGACAACGCCATCATCATCGGATTCAACGTGCGTCCCGACACGAAGGCCCGTGAAGGTGCGGCCCGTGAAGGCGTCGACGTGCGCTTCTACTCCGTCATCTACAACGCTCTCGAAGACATTGAGAACTCCCTCAAGGGAATGCTCAAGCCCGAGTTCG
>JACMQV010000182.1 GCA_014376815.1 Cryobacterium sp. | reverse complement strand
CCGGCCCGGGTGCCGGCCCGGTTGTCCCAGAAGATGTTGTTGAACGACACCGGGTTGCTGAAGGTCGGCGAGCCGGCCGGCAGTGTGGCCTGCAGCTGATCGCTGTTGGCCGAGGTCGCCAAGCCGGCAGGGGCCGGTTGGCCGTTCGAGGTCACCGCTGTGGCAGTCGTCAGGTTCTTCATGATCGTGTTGTTGAAGACCCGCACGTTCGGGGCGTCGTTGATTCCGACGCCGCCGCCCTCGTGGGTGGACACGTTGTTGACGATCATGTTGTTGTAGACATTCATCGGGAAGTTGCCGGCCTTCAGGAAACGGATGCCGCCACCGCCGTCATTGGCCATGTTTGCCTGGATCTGGTTGGCATAGATGTCCACCGGACCGGAGCCGGGCGAGAGCGCACCGACCGTCGCCGGCAGCTGACCGGCGATCATGATCGCTCCGCCCTCGTCGTTGGAGGAGTTCAAGTAGATGCGGTTGTGGTGGATCTTGCCGCCCGGGCTCAGGCCGTAGGCGCTCAGCCCGCCGCCATACTCCAGCGAGAAGTTGCCGCAGATGTCGTTGCCCGTCACCTCGTAGCCGTCGGAGCCGGCAAAGAGGCCGATACCGCCGGCCAGGTTGGTGCCGGCGTTGGCAATAATCCGGTTGTTGGCGATTCGGATGTTCTCGTTGTGCTGGCTGGTGTTCGGCGCGGCCAGGTCAGGGGTGCCGACCCGGATCGTCCCGTAACCGCCGCCATTGTTCTGCACAACGTTGTTGGTGATCTGCAGGGAGCGGGCGTATGCGTTGGCGAAAATCGCTCCCCCCTGGGTCGTGATGTTCGGCGGGAGGCCGGTGGGACCCCCGGTGAGGGCGTCGATGTTGCCGGGGAAGCCCACCTGGTCGCCGCCGCGGATGTCGAAGCCGTCGATGGCTGCTGTGAATCCGCTGGTGAACTGACGTGCTGCACCGGGCGCCGTTGTGGCGTTCGCCGACGCCAGCACGTAGATCGCTTCGCCGTCGTTCACCGCCTGATTGCCGTCCCAGGTCAGGCTGCCGACCTTGGTGAACCAGGCGGTGGCGAGGGCGGTGTCTCCACCGAAGGCGCCGGCGTCGATGATCGATCCCGGCACGAAGGTGGTGCCCTGGAAGCCGCCGGAGCCGACGCCTTGCAGCTTGACCGGCGAGGCGACGACGAGGTTCTCGTAGTATGCGCCGCGGGGGTTGGCCGCGGTGGGCGTTGCCGGGTATACGACAACCAGGTCATCGCCGTTGTTAGCGAACGCGGCGTCGAGTGCGGCCTGGATCGTTGCGTGGGTGCGGCCAGGGCCGACCTCTCGCACGGCAGGGTTGTATCCGGTTCCCAGCACATGGAAGCTGAGCCCGTTGACCGTGCTTTGCCCGTTGCCCGACGTGATCGTGAGCTGTTGCGCCCCGACCGGGGCCGCGGCAGGCACGCTGACCGAGATCGACGTGTCGCTCCAGGCGGTCGTGTCGAGCGTTGTCGTGCCCAAATTGACGTGGCCGGTGCCCTGGGCCGCGCCGAAGCCGGTCCCGGCGATGGTGAAGGAGCGGCTGCCCGTTGCGGCAACGTACGGTTGCGATACGTTCAACAGCTGCGGTGTGGCAGCGTCGAGGGTGCAGGCAACGGCCGTGTTGACGCCGGTGGTCGGTGACCCGACATAGACTCCGACCTGGGTCGGGGCAAGGTCAGTGGGGATGGTCACCCCGGGGTAGGCCTCGAACTCAGTCGCTATCGAGCGATACCGCGGGTTGTAGTTGGCGTTCAACCGACCGGGGGCACCTGGGTCGTTGCCCACAAAGCGGTACATGTTGGCGCACACACCGGACGGGGTCGGGCAGCTGATGTGGTTCGTTGAGGGCAGCAGCACGTCGTACGCGCCGTTGAAATCGGACTCGACGGTCGTGACCAGCCGGTTGGCGAAGTCGTAGATCCCGACCGGTGCGAAGGCCACGCCGGTCTTCTCCCCGAAGAGAGTGGACCGCGGGTCTGTGGAGAAGTTGATGTCGTCGACGATCAGGCCACGCAGACGGGCCGGCACCGGGACATCCGTGAAGATGTTGAACATGGGCACGATCGACTTGCCGTTGTTCACCCGAACCAGCTTGGTGTCGCACGACGGCCTGGGTGAGCCTTCGTAGGGCGACCCACCGATGCCGAGGAAGGTGGCGTTGGTGACGGGTGTCGAGGCCGGCACGGTGACACCCGTGGGGGCGCCATTGGTGCCGTTGCCCACCACTGCGGGGTAGCCATCCGTTCCACCGCCCGCGAGGTCGACGGTGCGGAGCGTTCCGGCGCACGCGGGCGGCGGCACCTGCGGAACGATCTGGTCGCCGTTGGCGATGTTGATGTCCTCTTCTCCGGTCACCTTGTACAAGGGGTCACCGGTGGCATCCTGCGGGATCGCGATCTCGACCAGGTAATCGCCGCTTCCGAGCGGCTCGAAGGTTCCGCCGTCGCACACGGGGTTGGACGGATCTGTGGCGATCAACGTGCCCGTGCAGGCGTCGGCGAAGCCGTAGTTGCCATCCACGGCCGCACCGAAGTTGGCCGCCGATGTGCCCTGGTCGGTCGGGTACGGCCCGAATTGAACGCCCTGGATGAAGCTCGAGATGCACTCTCCCGATGTCTCCTGGTTCGGCGCGAGCACGTTCTCGTCGAAGGCCACGGCGTTATCTGCGGCGTGGACAAGAGGCTTGCCATCGACATCCCGAGCTACGCAGCCGGTCGGGCGGCTCCAGTGTTCCGAGAGATAGGTGTTCAACAGCTTTCCCTTGGCCAACGACCCGTCCGGCGCGAGTTCGAAGGCGTCGTTCGTGCCACCGCACGGTGTGGTCGCGTTCGTGCCGCAGTCGACCGTGGCGTATAGCTCCACGGGCACGTCGGAGATACCGGGCTGCCAGTCCTCGGAGGCGGCGTACTGCGGGTCGAGCTCGTTGCGGGTCGTGTCGTAGCTCACCGAGCCGACGATGCCGCCGTTGCGCGGGTCGATTCCGTTGGCGCCGGTCGCGTCATAGGGGTGGACGCCCCAGTCCATCCGGCCGCTGAGGCCGATGATGCTGAGCACGCTGACATCGACGCCCGCGCCCGTGACCGTCGTCGGGGTCGGCTGGTTGTCCGCCTGGTAGGTGACCCCGGTGGTGTAGAAGGAGTCGTTGTAGTTCTCCATGACGGTCCACTCGCTGAGCGGGTATGCGCTTTCGAAGCGGTAGTAGCCCGTGCTGTCGGTGGTGACGAGGTTCGTACCCCGATCCATCAATGAGTTGTCCTGCTTGCGCATGGTGAGCGTGAAGTTGGGCAGGCCGTTCTCGCCGGGGTCCTTGACGCCGTTGCGGTTGGCGTCGTTGAACACGTACCCGTCGTACTCGGTCCACCAGCCGCTGATCGGGACGTTGCCCATCTGGACGGTCTCGCCATTTTTCACGGTCACGTTGACGAGGTTGAGAAAGTGGTTCTGCGGCTCGTCCCACCAGCTCAGGCTGTAGTTGCCGTCCGGCACCCCGGCGATGTCGAAGGCGCCGTTCGCGTCGCCCTGGCCGACCCAGACGGCCTGGTCACCGGCCTGCAGGTCGGCGAGCGAGAGCCAGGGCCTGTCGATGGGCTTGCCCATCTTGCTCCCGGTCATTCCGAGCCAGTAGTTGAAGTCGCCGCCCTTGGGCGGGCTGTACTGCTTGACGCTGACGACCACACCAGTGATGTGGCCGGCGGCACCGGCGGCCAGGGTGTTCTTGGGTGGTGCGAAACCGAAGATCGGCCCGGGGACAGGTTCGCCGGCCACGAGGGCCTCGGTGTCGAACCCGGTGCTGCCCTCCATGACCCAGGCATCGAAGTCGTGGTTGCCTTCCAGTGTCGTCGTCTGGATCCAGGTCTGACCGGTCGGGGCCGTCGCCGTGAGCGCATAGCGGTTGCTCCCGAGGTGGGGCATCGTCAGGAGGCCGTCGGCATCGCTGACACAGTTGCCGCCTGACCCTGGGATCGGCACGGGGAGCATGTCCGCGTCCAGGCTGGCCAATGGGATCACGTGCGTGATCGGGTCCTCCCCGACGTAGACGGTGCACAGGGGGTTGCCGTAGACATCCGTTTGCAGCTCACCCAGGGTGTCGGCGATGTGGCCGGTGAAGCCGGCCAGGCCGGGCTCCCCCTGGTCGATGGTTCCGTTGGTCGGCGCGATGTCCTGGAAGATCTGCGCCCTGAGTGTCGAATCTGGCAGGGGGTTGGGCTGCAGCTCGACGGTGACGAGACCCGGGTCAGGAAGCGGCACGCTGAAGTGCGCGCCGTCGATCTTGTAACCGTCGGAGAGCACAGAGATCAGGTAACGCCCGGAAGGCAGGGCGAGACCGCCGGCGAAGTCGGACTGGTCGCCCTGGCGCACGATCGGGCTCGTGGTGTGCGGCGTCTCCCTGATCGACGGCCAGTTGCAGTTGGCGGGATATCCAGGGTCGACCGATGCGCAGCCGGAACCGAGCGCAGGACTCCTCTGGGCGGTCGACCCGGTGTTGTCCTCATTGATCATGTACGTGAAGGTGGAGATGGCGGCACCCTTGGCAACGCCGGCGCCCGAGAAGGCGCGAGGTTCCGTGCGCGCGCTGATCACGTTCAGCGTCAGGCTGCTCGTCGTCGCAGCCTGCGCCGGCGGCGCGGGCAGGGCGACGAGCATCGCTACCGGCATGGCCAGGGCCATACCGGCGATCACAATTCGCTGCCAGAGCGGCCGCGTAGACAGCTTCAACCCGGACAAGTTTCTCGTCGCTTCCATGCTGACCTCCAACGTTGGACGAGATCATGGTGATCGGAAGCGCCCGGTCGACCAAGCCCAACGTTGGGGGTGCCAGCTCCCCAAAATAGGGGATGCCCCTCTGTTCAGGTGACGTTGCGCGTTGACCGTTCGGGCCGGTGAGAACGAGCAGGCTGGTAGCAAAAGACCCGGCTGCAGGCCGGTTCGGTGGCGAGCGTGCGGGTCGAATTCGTGTGAGCGCGCCTGAAACGTGCGGGTGATCTCGGCCCGAACCCTGCGCTGATGCGGACTGGTCCGTCCCCGGTGCCTGCCCTCTCGCTTTGCCGGTCGGTGCCGCTTGTGAGCGCCGATGGCCCATGCCATGATGACGCCGCCGCCGCCGACAGTCCGAACGGCAGGTCGATCCCCCGAAATGGATTGCGCAGGCTCATGAAATCCAAGCCGAGTACTCGTCGGACCAGCCCTCGTCCGGGGAACCCCCCGGGACGACACCTGGCGACGTCCGGTGCGTGCCTGGCCGTAACCCTGCTACTCATCGTCGGCGGCCCGATCCCCGCTCACGCCGCGGAGGGGCCGGCGATCCCGGTGCCGGGAAGCACCCCTGTGCCGGGACCGGCAGAGCCGACGCAAACACTGATGCCGACGCCAACACCGGAGCCGACGCCGACGCCGGAGCCGACGCCAACGACAACAACGGTCATGTCGCCCAGCCCGGCGGCGCCCACCCCCACTCCCACTCCCACTCCTGACCCGGCGCCCACTCCCACTCCTGACCCGACGCCCACTCCCGCCCCAACCCCGACGGTGACGACGACACCGACACCGACACCGGCACCCACATCAACACCGACGCCGCCCCACAACCCAGACCCCACACCCACCCCTCAACCGACGCCAACGCCAACCCCCGACGCGCCGCCTCCGCCGGCCCCCGCGCCTGTGCCCGTGCCCGCCCCGCCCGCGCCCCCACACCCCGTGCCGGTTCAGCCCGTGCCCGCCCCACCAGCGGCGACCGTGCAGCACCCGCCCGCGCAGCCCCCCGGCTCGGCCTCGGCCGCTCGCGACGTCGCGGAGGCCAGGACCATCGCCGCGCAGCGAGCCGCAGAAGCCCGAACGGCGGCCGCCCTGCACGCCGCGGCCTACGCATCCGCCCTGGCAGGACAGGCCACGGCGCAGGCCGCCTACGACACGAACCGCCTCGCCTACGCGTCCGCCCGGGCCGACTACGACGCCGTCACGAGCCGGGCGACGCTCGTGCACGGCCTGAGCATCGGGGCCGACGCACGGGCCGACGCGTCCCGGCGGGCGCTGGCCACGCTCGTTCGGGCGCGGATGCAGCAGTCCGACGGCGCCTCCTCCCTCGACGTGTTGCTCTCCGAACCCGCCGGGGATGACCTGCTGTACCGTCTCGGGACCCTCGACACGCTGTCCCGGCTGACGGCCAACCTGGACGAGGTGCAGGCGCATGTGCAGGCGGATGCGGAGCGCGCGCAGTCCCTCCGCGACCAGGACGCCGGTCTGCAGTCACTTCTCGCCACGATTCCCCTGGACGCCACCCGCACCGAGATGGAGTCCGCCGAGACCGCCCTCGGCGCGGCGACGACCGAGGTGGCCACCCTCGCGGCGAGCGCACCGAGTGCACCGAGCACGCCGGTCGCGTTCGAGACGACGCCGCTGCCCGAGCAGCTTTCCCTGCCCGACCTGCTGTCCCGGGCTGACGTCGGGCAGCTCAGCAGCCAGGGCTGGGCCTTCCCCGCCATCGGGAACGTCACCGACGGCTTCGGTCCCCGGCCCGATCGCCCCCTGCCCGGGGTGGGCGACTTCCACCGGGGCACCGACATCGGCGCGGCCTGCGGCGCCGCCGTCTACGCGGCCACCTCGGGCGTCGTCACGGCCGCCGGTCCCCAGGGCACCTACGGCAACTGGATCCAGATCGACCACGGCAACGGCATCGAAACGGGCTACGCGCACATCGCCGACGGGCAGACGTTCGTCAGCGTCGGGGAGAGCGTAATCGCCGGACAGGTGATCGCGGGGGTGGGCAGCACGGGCGCCTCCACCGGCTGCCACCTGCACTTCGAGGTCAGGATCGACGGCACGGCCATCGACGCCCAGCCGTTCCTCGACCAGCGCGGCGTGCGGCTCGCCCGCTGACGGCCCGGGGCGAGCCGCCCCTGCCGACGCCCGGCCCGCCGCCGAGGGTGCGTCTAGCTAGGCGGCAGTGATCACGAGGGCGACCGACTCCATGCCCGATCCCCGGAGACGCTGGGCGGCGCGGATGGCCCGGTACTTCAGGCCGTATTTCCCGAGCAGCGCCGCGTCGAGCCGGGCGAGGGTCTCGGGGTCGGTGTGCACCAGGGCCCGGGCGGTGACCGTCACGGCTCCCGGCGTCACCACACCGCGAGCCGTGCAGGGGGTGAGCTCGATCCGCGCGGTGTGCCGAAGTCGTTTGACCTTGCCGCTCGTGCCGCCGGTCGTGACGAGCAGCCGGTCGGCATCCGTGGCTATCCAGACCGGCGTCTTCACCGCGTCCCCGGTCTTGCGGAACGTCGTCAGGAGCACGAATTGCTCGGTCCCGAGGGCCAGCAGCGCAGTTGTCATATCTGATTATCCCGCGCGCGTCCCGGGCGGAATTACTGGTTAGGTATTGCCATTGCACGACATTTGTATTTTACTAGATGACACAGCATTCATCGAAGGAGCACCATGGCCGAGTCATCCACGCGCACCGTGGAACGCGCCCTCGATCTGCTGGCCGTGATCTGCGACGCCGACGGGCTCACCCTCTCCGAGAGCTCCCGCGCGGTCGACCTCTCGCCGAGCACCGCCCTCCGCCTGCTGCGGACCCTCGAGACCCGCGGCTTCGTTCGGAAGACCGACGACGGCGACTACCTCCCCGGCAGCCGCATCATCCAGCTCGGCGCCCAGTCCCTCAGCAACGAATCGCTGGTGACCCTGTGCCGCCCGGCCATGGAGCAGCTGGTCTCCGACACCGGCGAGTCCGTCTACCTGAGCGTCGCGGGCCACGACCGCTCCGCCCTCTACATCGCCATCGTCCCGGGCACCCACTCCGTGCGCCACGCGAACTGGGTCGGCCGCACCGTGCCGCTCGACGGGTCGGCGGCGGGGCAGGTCCTCGCCGGCCAGACCCCCGCGACCGGCTACGTCGTCGTCGAACGGGGCGTCGAAACGGATGTCACGGCCCTCGCCGCCCCCATCCGTTCCGAAGCGAACGTCGTCGCGGCGCTCAGCCTGGTCATCCCCAGCTACCGGGTGACGCCGGCCGACATCGCTCGCTACGGCCCCCTGCTCGCGCGCGCCGCCACGCAGGTGTCGGCCGGACTGGGCCGCGGCGAGCCCCTCCCCGCCTCGTCCTGACACCACCGAACACCGCCGCACACTGAACCCCCACGACCACTGAAGGAGACACCGATGTCCGAATCCCGCCCCGTGCGCGCCGCCCGCGGAACGAAGCTGACCGCGAAGAGCTGGCAGACCGAGGGGCCGCTGCGGATGTTGATGAACAACCTCGACCCCGAGGTCGCCGAGCACCCGGAGAACCTGGTCGTCTACGGCGGAACCGGCAAGGCCGCCCGCAGCTGGGAAGCCTACGACGCGATCGTGCGCACGCTGACGACGCTGGAGAAGGACGAGACCCTGCTCGTGCAGTCCGGCAAGCCCGTCGGTGTCTTCCGCACCAACGAGTGGGCGCCGCGGGTGCTGATCGCCAACTCCAACCTGGTCGGCGACTGGGCCACCTGGCCGGAATTCCGCCGCCTCGAGGCCCTCGGCCTGACCATGTACGGCCAGATGACGGCCGGTTCGTGGATCTATATCGGCACCCAGGGCATCCTGCAGGGCACCTATGAGACCTTCGCCGCCGTCGCCGCGAAGAGGTTCGGCGGCAGCCTGGCCGGTACCCTGACCCTCACCGGCGGGGCCGGCGGCATGGGCGGCGCGCAGCCGCTGGCCGTCACCATGAACGACGGCGTCGTGCTCATCGTCGACGTGGACGAGACCCGGCTAAAGCGCCGGGTCGCGCGAGGCTACCTCGACGAGCTCACGACCGACCTCGACGACGCCGTCGCCCGCGTGCTGGCGGCCAAGACCGAGAAGCGGGCGCTCTCGGTGGGCCTGGTCGGCAACGCCGCGACCGTGTTCGCCGAGCTGCTCGCCCGCAGGGTTCCGATCGACATCGTCACCGACCAGACCAGCGCGCACGACCCGCTCGCCTACCTGCCAGAGGGCGTCACCGTGGCCGAATGGCACCCCTACGCCGCCGCGAAGCCGGAGGAGTTCACCGAGCGTGCCCGCGCCGCGATGGCCAAGCAGGTCACGGCGATGGCCCTGTTCCAGGATGCCGGCGCCGAGGTCTTCGACTACGGCAACTCCATCCGGGCCGAGGCGCAGCTCGGCGGCTGCGAGCGCGCGTTCGACTTCCCCGGGTTCGTGCCCGCCTACATCCGTCCCCTCTTCGCCGAGGGTAAGGGACCGTTCCGCTGGGTCGCGCTCTCCGGCGACCCGGCCGACATCGCGGCCACCGACAAGGCCATTATCGAGCTGTTCCCGGAGGACGAGCACCTGCGCCGGTGGATCACCAAGGCGCAGGACCTGGTGCACTTCGAGGGGCTGCCGGCCCGGATCTGCTGGCTCGGCTACAAGGAACGCCACCTCGCCGGCCTGAAGTTCAACGAGATGGTCGCCTCGGGCGAGCTCTCCGCCCCGATCGTGATCGGTCGCGACCACCTCGACTCCGGCTCGGTGGCCTCGCCCTACCGGGAGACGGAGGGGATGAAGGACGGCTCGGACGCGATCGCGGACTGGCCGCTGCTGAACGCCCTGCTGAACACCGCCTCCGGGGCCACCTGGGTGTCGATCCACCACGGCGGCGGCGTCGGGATCGGCCGCAGCATCCACGCCGGCCAGGTGATCGTGGGCGACGGCACCCCCCTCGCAGCCGAGGAGGTCGAGCGCGGGCTCACCAACCACCCCGGCACCGGGGTTATGCGGCACGTCGACGCGGGCTACGAACGAGCCGAGGAGGTCGCCCGCGAGCGCGGCCTGCGCGTACCCATGTGGGAGTCGGAGTGAGCACGGCGGGCGGCGCGGCTGGCCTGCGGGCCCGTTGCCTGCCTGAGGGGTCCCACATCGACCTTCCCGAGCTCCAGGAAGGTCGATGTGGGACCCCTCACGGCCTCGGCGCGAGTGCCGGGGCGCAGGCGCGGGCGGACGGGGCGCGGGCGGACGGGCGGCGCGCGGGCATGACGGCGCGGGTCAGTGGGCGGCACGCGGGCACGACGGCGGCGCACGGATGAGCGCACTGGTCGCCCACGGAACCCTCGCCGGGCTCGCCGAGATCGCCGGCGTCGGCCGTGATCCGCGCCGTGGCGGCTACTCGCGCCACCTCTGGCAGGGGCCCGACCTCGAGTTGCGGGCCTGGTTCGTCGAGCGCGCCGAACGCCTCGGGCTCGTCGTGGAGACCGACCGCAACGGCAACCTCTGGGCGTGGTGGGGAACCCCGGGCCCGGATGCCGTCGTCACCGGCAGCCATCTCGATTCCGTGCCCGGCGGCGGCGCCTACGACGGACCGCTCGGCGTCGTCTCGGCCCTGGAGGCCGTGGGCCGGCTTCGGGCATCCGGTGTCACGCCGTCCCGTCCGTGTGCGGTGCTGGTCTTCGCGGAGGAAGAGGGCTCCCGGTTCGGCATCGCCTGCCTCGGCTCGAGGCTGCTGACCGGCGGCATCGACGCGGACCGGGCCCGCGCCCTCACCGACGCCGACGGGGTCACCCTGGCCGAGGCCGCCGCCACGGCCGGGCTCGACCCGCAGCGGCTCGGCGCGGACCGGGACGCCCTGGCCCGGATCGGCCTCTTCATCGAATTGCACGTGGAGCAGGGCCGCGGCCTGATCGACCTGGGCCGGCCGGTGGCCGTGGCCTCGTCGATCCTCGCGCACGGCCGCTGGCGCCTCACTGTATCCGGCCAGGGCAACCACGCCGGCGCGACCCCGATGGGCGACCGCCGCGACCCCCTGGTGGCGGCGGCGCGGGCGATCCTCGCCGTGCAGGACACCGCGGCCGCCCGGACCGGGGCGCGCGCCACCGTCGGCCGGCTCGAGGTGGTCCCCGGGGGCACCAATGTGATCGCGTCGAGCGTGCACGCCTGGCTCGACGCCCGGGCCGGCTCCGACGCCGACACCCGCGACCTGGTCGCCGCGATCACGGCCGCCGTCGACGAGGCCGTGCGGCTGAACGGATGCTCCGCCACTCTCACCGAGGAATCCTGGACCGGGACCGTGGCGTTCGACCCCGCCCTCGCCGGCAGGCTCGGCGCGGCCCTCGGCGGCGTGCCGACGCTGCCGACCGGCGCCGGCCACGACGCGGGCGTGCTCGCCGCGCACGTGCCGAGCGCCATGCTCTTCGTGCGCAACCCCACCGGGATCTCGCACTCGCCGGAGGAATTCGCCGAGGTCGAGGACTGCGTGGCCGGGATCGAGGCGCTCGAGACGTTGCTGCGGAGCCTGCTGTGAGCGGGCCCGCGGGCGCCTACTGGTGCGAGACCCTGCTGATCGACGGGGCCCCGGTGACGGGCGTGCGGCTCGAGACCGGCCCGGACGGCCGGCTCTCCCGGGTCACATCCGGCACCGGACCGCTGCCGGGCGACGTGCGGCTCGGCACCGTGCTGCCCGGGCTCGCCAACGCCCACTCGCACGCCTTCCACCGCACGTTGCGGGGCCGCACCCACGCTGACGGCGGCGACTTCTGGAAGTGGCGGGAGGCGATGTACGAATTGGCCGGCCGCCTCGACCCTGACCGGTACTACCTCCTGGCGCGCGCCGTCTTCGCCGAGATGCTCGTCTCCGGTTTCACCGCCGTCGGCGAATTCCACTACCTGCACCACCGCCCGGATGGCTCCCGGCACCCGCGGGAGCACGCCATGGAACGGGCGCTGGCGGCCGCGGCACGGTCGGTCGGCATCCGTCTGGTGCTGCTGGACACCGTCTACCTGGCCGGCGGCATCGGCGCGCCCCTGGCCCCGGAGCAGCTGGCATTCGGCGACGGGTCCGCGGCGGGCTGGCTGGCGCGGTGGCATTCCCTGCGCGCGGCGCTCGCCCGGGACGCCGCGGGCGACACCGGGACGAATGCCGACGCCGGGACCGCTGCCGGCGGCGACACGGATGCGCACACGGATGCCGGCGCCCGGGTCAGCCTGGGCGCCGCGATCCACTCCGTGCGCGCCGTGACGCCCGACGCGATGCGCGAGGTGCTGCGCGGGCTGCCCGCGGGCGTTCCCCTGCACATCCACGTCTCGGAACAGCCGCGGGAGAACGCGGACTGCCTCGCCGCGTACGGCCGGACCCCGACCGGTGTCCTGGCCGGGCTGGGCGCGCTCGAGTCGCGGCTGAGCCTCGTGCACGCCACCCACCTCACCGACGAGGATGTGGCGCTGATCGGGGCATCCGGGGCCACGGTCGTGATCTGCCCGACCACGGAGGCCGACCTCGGCGACGGGATCGGCCCGGCCCTGCGCCTGCAGCAGGCCGGCGCCCGGATCGCCATCGGCTCCGACCAGAACGCCGTCATCGACCCCCTGCTCGAACTGCGCGGCCTCGAGGCGGGCGAACGGCTCGCGTCGGGCCGGCGCGGCCGGTTCAGCCCGGCCGAACTGCTGGCCGCCGGGGGCCGCAACGGCTACGCGAGCCTCGGACTCGGCGACAACCGGCTGCGGCCGGGCGAGTTCTGCGACCTGGTCGAGGTGGCCACCGACAGCATCCGCACGGCCGGGTCGTTGCCGGGGCAGCTGCCGCTGACGGCCACCGGCGCCGACGTGCGCCGGGTGATCGTGGGCGGCCGGGTCGTCGCCGACGCGGGCGTTCTCGTTCCCGGCGCGGCGGCTGGCCCGGCGGGCTCGCTACGGCCCGAGGTCCTGCTGCGGGAGGCCTTCGCGGCGCTCGACAGCACCGCAACGGCTGGCGGCACCGACACCTCCACCACCGCTGGAGTCACCGACACCCCCGCGCCTGGAGGCCGGCCATGACCACCGAACTGATCACGGGCATCCGTGAACTGACGACCCAGGCCGACGACCGCGCCCGTCGCCACGACGCCGCGCTCGTGATCGAGGCGGGCCGGATCCTGTGGATCGGCCCAGCCGCCCGGGCGCCCGCCGCCGGTCTGCGCACGGATGTCGGCGGTCGCGCCCTGCTGCCCGGCTGGGTCGACACTCACACGCACCTGGTCTTCGCGGGCGACCGCGCGGCCGAGTTCGAGGCCCGGATGGCGGGGCAGGCCTACGCGGCCGGCGGCATCAACACCACCGTGGCCGCCACCCGGGCCGCGACAGAGGAGCAGCTCGTCGCCACCGCGGCCCGGCTCCGCGGGGAGGCCGCGGCTCAGGGGACCACGTTCCTCGAAACGAAAACCGGCTACGGCCTCGACCTGGCGAGCGAGACCCGGTCGGCCAGGGCCGCGGCATCCGTGGCCGACGTGGTCACATTCCTCGGGGCGCATATAGTGCCGCCGGGCATCGGCCGGCGCGACTACCTGGACCTGGTCACGGGGTCGATGCTCGCCGCGGTCGCCCCCCACGTGCAGTTCATCGACGCGTTCTGCGAGGTCGGCGCGTTCGACGTGGAGGAGACCCGCGAGGTGCTGCTGGCCGGGCGGGCGGCGGGCCTCGGACTGCGGGTGCACGGCAACCAGCTCGGCTTCAGCGGCGGCGTGCGGCTCGCGGTGGAGCTCGGCGCGGCGAGCGTCGACCACTGCAACCATCTGGAGTCCGCCGACGTCGACGCCCTCGCCGCCTCGGACACGGTGGCGACGCTGCTGCCGGCCTGCGACCTGTCCACCCGGCAGCCGTTCCCGCCGGCGCGCCGGCTGCTCGACGCCGGAGCGCACATCGCCCTCGCCACCAATTGCAACCCCGGCACCTCCTACACGACGTCGATGCCGTTCTGCGTGGCGACGGCCGTACTGCAGATGGGGCTGACCGTCGAGGAGGCCGTGTGGGCGGCGACTCGCGGCGCCGCGAGGGCCGTGGGCCGCGAGCAGGGGGTCGACGCGGTGGGATCGCTGCGGGTCGGCGGGCGGGCCGATCTGCAGGTGCTGGACGCGCCATCCGTCGCCCACCTCGCGTACCGGCCGGGCGTGCCGCTGACCTGGGGGGTCTGGCGGCAGGGCGTGCGCGTGGGGCGCGGCTCTCAGCCGCTCCCGGCCTGACGCTCGCTGCACCACGCGTCGTGCATAACTCCTGCAATCTGCTCGCCCGCTGATCGGGTGCCCCGGAATTTCGCGGATGTTCCACCCGTGCCGCAGATATTGCAGGAGTTATGCACGGGGTAGGGCCCCATGCCGCTGGCGCGCACCCCGGCCCCGGATGCGGGTCGGCGGTCAGTCGTCGTCGACCGACGTGAGGACGATCTTGCGGGGAATGCGGGTCTCCGCACTGACCATCCAGGCGTACTGCTCGAGCTTCTCAATGACGCCGTGCAGGACGTCGGCGCTGGTCGGATCTTCCGCGTCGACCGCGTCGTGCACGGCACGGATGTTGTCGACGGCAGCGGCCAACCGCGCGGTGATCAGGGCGACGGTGTCGGTCGTATCGACCTCCCCGGCGGGGAACGGCGGCAGGTGGGTGGTCCTGGCGACGGTCTCACTGCGGCCGTCGGGCAGGGCGTCGAGTGCGCGCATCCGTTCGGCCAGTTCGTCGGAGAAGTCGCGTGCGACGACGATGATCTCGTCGAGTTGCAGGTGCAGGTCGCGGAAGTTCCGGCCCACGACGCTCCAGTGGGCCTGCTTGCACTGGCCGTGCAGTTCGATCAGGTCGACGAGAACGGACTGCAGATTGCTGCTGAGTGCGGTCGATGCCTTCATGGTGATTCCCCTCTCGTTCACGGCGGCGTGGAACGGTGCCGAGAGACGGGCGTCGTCCCGGTCGTGTTTCTTCAAAGCACGATAGTGCGTTTGCGGCGACGGCGGAGGTCGATGGACGGCAACGGAGTGCATAACTCCTGCAAATTCGTTCCGGGCCGTTCGGTGCCCCCGGGAAACCCGCGGATGCTGGCCGCCGGCCTCAGAATTTGCAGGAGTTATGCATGGGGAGCGTCAGGGACCTCGGCGGAGGGGGGCCCGGACACCTCGGCGGCGGCAGCAGCCAGGGCGGCCCGGCGCTGTTCGCGGCGCTCGGCCCGCCGTTCCCGGCCGCCCTCGACCAGGAAGTAGAGCACCGGCAGCACCACGAGCGTCAGCACGGTCGAGGAGATCAGGCCGCCGATGACCACGAGGGCCAGCGGCTGAGAGATGAAGCCGCCCGAACCGGTGAGCCCGGCCGCCATGGGCAGCAGCGCGAAGATCGTGGCGAGCGCCGTCATCAGGATCGGGCGCAGCCGCCTCGAGGCCCCGTTGACCAGGGCCTCCCGCACGGACTGCCCGCGGCGCCGGTACTGGTTGACCAGGTCGATCAGCACGATCGCGTTGGTCACGACGATGCCGATCAGCATCAGCACGCCGATCAGGGACGGCACCCCCAGGGGGATGCCGGTGATCACCTGCAACGCGATCGCGCCGGTCGCCGCGAACGGGACCGACACCAGCAACAGCAGCGGCTGCAGCAGGGAGCGGAAGGTGGCCACCATCACGATATACACGATCAGGATGGCGATCAGCAGCGCGATGCCCAGCTGCTGGAACGCGTCGGTCTGGTCGGCTGTGACGCCCCCGAGCGTCGCCGTGGCACCCTCGGGCAGATCGGTGTCGGCCAGGGCGTCCGTCATCTGCTGGTTGGCCGTGCCCAGGTCGTCGCTGTTCGGTGTGGCGGAGACCGTGGCGGTGCGAAGCCCCTTCGTGGTGGTGAGCGTGGACGGCCCGTCCACCTGCTCGACCGTGGCCAGCGTGTCCAGGGCCACCGGACCCGCCAGGCTCGGGATGGACAGGGCGGAGAGTTCGGCCGTCGTCGTCGGCGACGACCCGGACTGCAGGTAGACCGACAGGTTGTTCTCGTCGATCACGATCGAACCGATCACGCTCGGCTGCATGGCCTGGGACACCAGCGTGCCGAGCGCGAACTCGCTCAGCCCCACGGCGCCCGCGGCCTCCCGGTTCACCGTGACCGCGATGTACGGGCGCGAGGCGGCGAGGTTGCTCGAGCTCTCCTTGATCGCGTCGAGCTTCTTGACGGAGGCGAGCACCGCGTCGGTGGCGGTCTGGAGGTCCTTGTTCGTGGGCGCCGTGATATCGACCGCGATGTCGGATGACCCGCCGAATCCGCCGCCGGACGAGACGGAGAACTCCCCGCTGTCTTTCAGCGCCGTGAGTTCGTCGCGCGCGACGTCCTGGACCTGATCCGGATCGGCCTTCCCGTCGGTGGTGATCGAGTAGGTCACGGTGCTCGACGAGGGCGCGCCGCCCCGGAAGGCGGCGAGCGCGCTGCCGCCCCCGATCGAGATTTGCACGATCTCGACCCCGTCGGTGGCGCGCAGGGCGTCTTCGGCCGCGGTGGAGGCGGCGTCCTGTGCGGCGAGACTGGTGCCCACCGGCAGCGTCTGGGTGACCCGGAACGTGGTCTGCCCGGTCGAGCCGAGGAAGTTGACCTTCATATATGGAATCAGGGCGATGGTGCCGCCGAGCACGAGCACGGCGAGCAGGAGCGTGGCCACGGCGTGGTTCAGGGTCCAGCGGATGACCGGGAGGTAGCCGAGCTGTAGGCGGCTCGGGGTCTCGACGATCGCCGCCGCGCTGGTGCCGTTGTGGCGGGTGCGCCGGGACGCGCCGGCGGCGACCGGAGCGGTCGAGGGGGCCGAGGCATTGGAGGGGGTCCAGGGGGCCGGCGGGGTCGAGAACGCCGCGGCATCCGTCGTCATGGTTTGGGCCCGGCCGACCGCCGCCGGTGCGGCGACAACCAGTTCGGCGGGCACAGGTTCGGCGAGTTCGGGCTCAGCGAGTTCGGGCGCGACCGCCGCTGGCACGCCGGCCTTCGCGGGCTTCGGTGCCTTCGCGGGCTTGGGCGCCCTGGCGGGCTTCGGTGCCTTCGCGGCTTTCGGGCGCAGGAACCAATACGCGAGCACCGGCACGATGGTCAGCGAGACAAGCAGCGACGCGAGCAGCGCGATCGTGACCGTGAGCGCGAACGGCCGGAACAGCTCCCCGGTGGATCCGCCGACGAACGCGATCGGCAGGAACACCGTGACCGTGGTGATGGTGGACGCCGTGATGGCGCCGGCGACCTCCCGCACGGCGCGCACGATTGTCTCGGCGCGGTCCGCACCGGGGACCAGGTTGCGGGTGATGTTCTCGATCACGACGATCGAGTCGTCGACGACGCGCCCGATGGCGATCGTCAGCGCGCCGAGGGTCAGGATGTTGAGCGAGTATCCCACGCTCTGCAGGCCGATGAAGGTGATCAGCACCGAGGTCGGGATCGAGATCGCGGTGACCAGGGTCGCCCGCACCGACATCAGGAACACGAGGATCACCAGCACGGCGAAGAAGAGACCCAGGATGCCTTCCTGCGTCAGCGAGTCGATCGATTCTTGGATGAACGGCGCCTGGTCGAACACAACGGTGAAGGTCGCCCCGGAGACGGCGGCTTCCAGATCGGGCACGATCGCGCGCACGGCCTTCGACACGTCGACCGTGTTGGCTGCCGGCACCTTCGTGACGGAAATGGTCAGCGCAGGCTCACCGTTCACGCGTGAGATGCTCGCGACCGGGTTCTCGGTCAGTTCCACGCTCGCCACGTCGCCGATGGTCGCGGGGGCGGCCCCGGGAGCGAGCAGCGGCAGGGCCGCGAGGTCCTCGGCCGAGGCGAGTTTCGAGCCGGACTGCACCGAGAGGGTCTTGTCGTCTTCGGTCAGAGAGCCGGCCGGGACCAGTGAGCCGTTCTGCTGCAGGGCGCTGCGGATGTCCTGGCCGCTGAGGCTGCGGGCGGCCAGTTCCACGGCGTTCGGGGTGACTGTCACGCGGCGGCCGACGTCACCGACGAGGGCGGCCTCGCGCACCCCGTCCACATCACGGATGTCTCCGAGCACGCTGCGCTTGAGGTCGTCGGCCAGGGTGCCGGGGTCGCCGCCGGACACCGCCAGCGAGAGCACAGGGAAGTCGTCGATGCTGCCGCTGATCACCTGGGGATCGAGATTCTCCGGCAGGGTGGACTTGATGCGGTTGATCGCCTGGCTGATGCGCGACTCGGCCTTGACCAGGTCGGTGCCGTAGGTGAACGTGGCGCTGATCAGCGAGGCGTTGGTGCTGCTGGTCGTCGAGGTGGATTCGAGGCCCGCGATGCCCTGGATCGACGTCTCGATCGGCGTGGAGACGTCGTCGTTCACGACCTCGGGCGAGGCCCCCGGGTAGCTCGTCGACACCAGCAGCTGCGGCAGCTGCAGGGAGGGGATCAGCTCCTGCTTCAGGCCGGTCAGGGCCAGGCTGCCGAAGATGGCAACGACGATGGTGATCAGCGCGATCAGCGCCCGGTTCTTCATGCTCAAGACAGCGAGAAAATGCACCCGATCAGTATCTCATTGCAGAGCCTGCACAATCCCCGGCCGCGGGCATCCGTCGCCGTCACGCCCCTGACGAATTCGACGGAGATTTTGCTCCCCGGAGCTTGTTTTGGGGACGAAATGGCCGATTTCGGCAAGATCTCCGTCGAATTGGTGAGGGCAGCGGCGGGAGCGGGCAGGGGCAGCGGCGGGTGCGGGCAGGGGCAGGGGCGGGCGTCAGACGACGTCGGCGAGGTAGCCGGTGTCGGGCACCGGATGCCGCAGAAGCGAGTCCCAGGCCTGGCCGAGGGCCAGCACCGCGCGCTCCGTCTCCTCCGGGCCGTAGCAGAACGGTAGCCGCATGAACCGTTCGAAGGCGCCGTCGATGCCGAACCGGGGGCCCGCGGGAACCAGCAGCCCGAAGTTGCGTGCGGCGAGCGCCAGCTGGGAGCTGACCGGGCTGCCGAGGTTCACCCAGGCGGTGATGCCGCCGTGGACGTGGGGCACCTGCCAGTGCGGGAAGCGCGCGGCCAGCAGCTCCTCGAGGCGGTCGCGGCCGGCGCGGAGCTGGCTGCGCCGCTGGTCGAGGACGGCCGGCAGCTCGGCCAGCAGCCGGGTGACGATCAGCTGCTCCAGGATGGGCGTGCCGAGGTCGGTCGCCGAGCGGGCGGCCACGAGCCGGCGGATCAGGGTACGTTCGGCGCGGATCCAGCCCACCCGGAGCCCGCCCCAGACGGTCTTGCCGACCGACCCGATCGCCACGGCCGTGCCCGGCAGGCCGGGCTCCGCATATGCCGGGAACGGCATGACGTCTCCCGGTCGGTCGATGTCCAGTTCGGCGATCGTCTCGTCGCTGATCAACACCGTGCCCTGCCTCGCCGCGGCGGCGAGCACCCGCTCGCGCTGTTCGGCCGGCATGGTCTGGCCGGTCGGGTTGTGGAAGTCGGGCATCAGGTAGCCCAGTACCGGGTTGCTGCGCCGCAGGGTCTGCAGCAGGGCGGTCTCGTCCCAACCCGCCGCCTGGGAGTCCTCGCCCGGGCCGGCCGCCGAGACGCTGACCGGCATCAGGCGCGCCCCGGCCGCCCGCAGGGCGTCGGAGGCGTGGGGGTAGGTCGGCATCTCGATCAGCACCCGGTCTCCGCGGCCGACCAGCACGCGCGCCAGCAGGGCGATGGCGTGCTGGGCCCCGATGGTGACCATGATCTGCTCCGGGTCCGTCGGCAGACCGCGCGCGCGGTAGCGGTCTGCGATCGCGGCGCGTAGCTCCGGCAGGCCGACCGGGTCGAAGCCGGACCCACCCAGGTGCGCGGGCAGGTCGCCGGCGGCGCTCAGCGCGGCATCGGCCAGGCCGGGCAGCGCGGGCATGGTGGCCTTGCTGAAATCCAGGATGCCCCCGGCGGCGGGCGGCATCGACGTCGGGGCCGCGCCCGGCAGCCGGGCCACGCTGCCGGAGCCGCGCACGCTGACCAGGAACCCGGCGTCCCGCAACCGGCCGTACGCCGCCGTGACAGTCGTGCGGCTGACCCCGAGCCGCGCGCTCAGGTCGCGCTCGGCCGGCAGACGATTGCCGGTGGGGATGCGGCCGTCGAGGGTCAGCAGACGGATGCGATCGGCCAGGGCCCGATAGGCGCTGCCGCCGCCGCGCCACTCGCCCAGCCTCGCGTCGAGGTCGCGCGCACTCAATTGGTTCTCGGCCATGAGGCCACTATAGGAAGATTGGCTACTTGATAACAGGCCACTGGTGCAATTGGATGGACTTCCATGACCCGTCGTCTCACCCAGTTGCTCATTGGCCTCTTCCTCTATGGGATCGGGATCGCGCTGATCGTGCGCGGCGGCATCGGCGTCGCCCCCTGGGACGTGCTCACCCAGGGCATCGACAGCCGCACCCATCTCGGCTTCGGGTTCGTCACCATCCTGATCAGCGGCGTCGTGCTGCTGCTCTGGATCCCGATCCGGCAGAAGCCCGGCGTCGGCACCGTGCTCAACGCCCTCCTGGTCGGTCCGGCGGCGGATGTCGGCCTGCACCTGATCCCGGCCGGCCTCGACCTGTGGCTTCGCGTCATCCTGTTCGCGGCCGGGCTGCTGGTGCTCGCGGTGGCGACCGGGCTCTACATCGGCGCACACTTCGGCCCCGGCCCCCGCGACGGGCTGATGACGGGCCTGCACAAGCGCACCGGCTGGCGCATCTGGATCGTGCGCACCGGGATCGAGGTCGTCGTTCTCGGCATCGGCTGGGCCCTCGGCGGCAATGTGGGGGTCGGCACGGAGCTGTTCGCGGTGCTGGTCGGGCCGCTCTGCCACTGGACCATCCCGCTCTTCGCGATCACCCTGCCGGCCCCGGCGGACGCCCGGCTCGAGGAGGCCCTCGAGGGCGACGCGACCCCCTCCGAGCCCACGATCGACAGCCCGGCCAACTGACCGGCCGGCCGGCCGCCGGGAGCGGCGGGATGGCGGGATCGAACCGATCTCCGTAAGATTGTTGAACAATCCTGGGATGTGGTGCATCCTTAGTCTCAACTTCCAAGGACGGAACCAGATGACCACCATCGATTTGAACAGCGACGTCGGGGAATCCTTCGGCAACTGGTCCTTCGGCGATGACGCCGCGATCATCTCCTCGGTCTCCAGCGTGAATGTGGCCTGCGCCTTCCACGCCGGCGATCCGAGCACGATCCGAGCCACCTGCACGGCCGCCGCCGCCGCCGGGGTGACGGTCGGAGCGCATCCGGGATACCGGGACCTGGCCGGCTTCGGACGCCGCTTCATCGACATGGCCCCCGACCACCTCACCGACGAGGTCATCTACCAGATCGGCGCTCTGCAGGCCCTGGCCGCGGTCGCCGGCACCCGGGTCAGCTACGTCAAGCCGCACGGCGCCCTCTACAACACGATCGCCCACCACACCGTGCAGGCGCAGGCCGTCGTCGACGCGATCGTGTCCGTCGACCCCGGCCTGCCCGTGATGGTGCTGCCCGACTCGGAGATCCAGCGCCTGGCCGAGAGGGCCGGGCTCCGCACGGTGGTGGAGGCCTTCGCCGACCGCGCGTACAACCCCGACGGCTCCCTCGTGGCGCGGTCCCTGCCCGGTGCCGTACTGCTGCACCCGGACGCCGTGACCGAACAGGTGCTCCGCCTGGCCGCGGACCGCCAGGTGCGGACCAGTGACGGCAGCCTGCTCACGGTGCGGGCCGAGAGCATCTGCCTGCACGGCGACACTCCCGGCGCCGTCACCCTGGCCGCCACCGTGCGCACCGCGCTGCAGGGCGCCGGCATCCCGATCCGAAGCTTCGTCTAGCCCGTGCCGGGTCCCCTCCGCTCCATCCGTCCCGTCGGCGACCGGGCCGTGCTGGTCGAACTCGACACCCTGGCCGACGTGCTCGGCCTGCAGGAGCGCCTGCGCGAGCACCCGCTCGCCGGACAGGTCGACGTGCTCGCCGCCGCCGAGACCGTGCTCGTCACCGGTGTCTCCGCCGCCGCCGCCGCCGGGTTCGCCACGGGGCTGCGCCGCCTGGACCTGACTCCGCCGGCGGAGGTCGACACCACCCTCGTGCTGATCGACACCGTGTACGACGGCGAAGACCTGGCAACCGTCGCCTAGCACATCTGCCTCGGGCGGGCCGCCGTCATCGCCGCCCACACCGGGCGGGACTGGACCGCAGCGTTCGGCGGGTTCGCCCCCGGCTTCGTCTACCTGACCGGGGGCGACCCGGCGCTCACGGTTCCGCGCCGCAGCGTGCCCCGCAGCTCCGTGCCGGCCGGCTCCGTCGCCCTGGCCGGCGCCTACTCGGCCGTCTACCCCCGTGCCTCCCCGGGCGGCTGGCAGCTGATCGGCCGAACGGATGCCCGCCTCTGGGACCTGGATCGGGCCCAGCCGGCCCTGATCCGGCCCGGCAACCGGGTGCGCTTCCGCGCGGTCCGCGCGCAGGCGGAAGCCGCACGGATCACGAGCACGCCGGCGCACGCCACGCCGGCCCCGGCCCCGGTCGGGTCCCCGGCCGAGAATGGCGTCCGCGTTCTCGCCGCCGGAACCCAGACCACCGTGCAGGACCTGGGCCGGCCGGGCTTCGCCGACCAGGGCGTGACCGGCTCCGGGGCCCTCGACCGCGGCGCCCTGCGTCGGGCCAACCGGGTCGTGGGCAATGCGGCGTCGGCTGCGGTGCTCGAAAACGCCCTCGGCGGGCTGTCCCTGACCGCGGTGACCGACCAGGTGCTCGCCGCGACCGGGGCCGTCGTACCGCTGATCGTCACGGAACCCGGCGGCGGCCGCCGCGAACTGCCGATGGACACCGCCGTCTCCCTGCTGGCGGGCGAGACCCTCTCCGTGGGCGCTCCCCGCACCGGCGTGCGCAGCTACCTCGCCTTCCGCGGCGGAATCGACGTTCCGCCCGTGCTGGGCAGCCGGTCAACGGACACCCTGGCGGGTATCGGTCCGGCGCCGCTCACCGCCGGCACGGTGCTGCGGATGCTGCCCGCCGCCCCCGGGAGTTCCGTGCACCACCCGGAGACCCCGCCGGACGCTCCCGCCGAGGTGACCGAGCTGCGCTACCTGCCCGGGCCGCGCGCGGACTGGTTCGACGCGGCATCCCTCGACCGGTTCGCCCGGGAACTCTGGAGCGTCACGGCCCAGTCCAACCGGATCGGTCTGCGCCTGGACGGCGAACCGCTGACCCGGGCCCGTCCCGGCGAGCTGGCCAGTGAGGGCACGGCTCGCGGCGCCATCCAGGTGCCGCCGTCCGGCCTGCCGGTTCTGTTCCTCGCGGACCACCCGGTCACCGGCGGCTATCCGGTGATCGGCGTCGTGCTCGCCGCCGACCTCGACCTGGCCGCCCAGCTGCCGACCGGCGCGCGCATCCGTTTCACGCCGGCGCCCCCAGCGCCCGCCGCCGCCGCCGCCCGCGCGGGCCGCTGATGGCCACCGTCCCGCTTCACGCGGGTGCTGCGCCGTTACGCGCGTGGCATGCCACCCGCGCAGCGGCGCAGCACCCGCGCGACGTGCGCGCCCCCCGCTCCGCCGCCCCTGCCACCCGAACGAGAGCTGAGCCATGCAGAAAGTCCTGATCGCCAACCGCGGGGAGATCGCGGTACGCATCATCCGAGCCTGCGACGACGCCGGGCTCGAATCGGTCGCCGTCTACGCGGACGTCGACGCCGACGCCCTGCACGTGGCGGCCGCCACCGAAGCCTGGGCGCTCGGCGGCGACCGCCCCGCCGACACCTACCTGAACGTGGACCGGCTGCTGCAGGTGGCCCGGGAGTCCGGCGCCGACGCGGTGCACCCCGGCTACGGGTTCCTGTCCGAGAATGCGGACTTCGCCCAGGCCGTGATCGACGCCGGCCTGGTCTGGATCGGCCCGACGCCCGACGCGATCCGGGTTCTGGGCAACAAGGTCTCGGCCCGGGAGATCGCCATCCGGGTCGGCGCGCCCCTCGTGGCCGGCTCCGAGGGCACGGTGGAGACCGCCGCCGAGGTACGCGCCTTCGCGATGGAGCACGGGCTGCCGGTCGCCATCAAGGCGGCCTTCGGCGGCGGCGGGCGCGGGCTCAAGGTCGTCTGGGACATGGATGCGATCGAGGAGTCCTTCGACTCGGCCGTGCGCGAATCGAAGGCCGCCTTCGGCCGCGGCGAATGCTTCGTCGAACGGTTCCTGCACAAGCCCCGGCACGTCGAGGCCCAGATCCTCGCCGACACGCACGGCAACGTGATCGTGGTCGGCACCCGCGACTGCTCGCTGCAGCGCCGCAACCAGAAGCTCGTCGAGGAGGCGCCCGCACCGTTCCTGACGCCCGCCCAGAAGGACCAGATCTACACCTCGGCCAAGGCGATCTGCCGCGCGGCCGGCTACACCGGCGCCGGCACGGTGGAATACCTGCTCGCCCAGGACGGCACCATCTCGTTCCTCGAGGTCAACACCTGGCTGCAGGTCGAGCATCCGATCACCGAGGAGACCAGCGGCATCGACCTGGTGCTCGCCCAGCTCACGATCGCCGCCGGCGGGCCCCTGCCGGTGTTCACGGACCCGGCGCCACGCGGGCACTCCTTCGAGTTCCGCATCAACGCCGAAGACGTGGGCCGCGGCTTCCTGCCGTGCCCCGGCACCGTGGCGACGTTCATCGTGCCCACCGGGCCCGGCATCCGGGTCGATTCAGGAGTGAAGGCGGGCGGGATCGTGCCCGGCCAGTTCGACTCCCTGCTCGCCAAGCTCATCGTCACCGGCGCCAACCGACCGCAGGCCCTGCGCCGCGCCCGCCGGGCCCTGGCCGAGTTCGAGATCACCGGCCTGCCCACGGTGCTGCCCTTCCACCGGGCCGTGGTCGACTCGCCCGCCTTCACGGCCACCGACCGGCTCGGGGTGCACACCGGCTGGATCCAGGCCGACTTCGCCGAGGACCTGCCCAGCGACCCCCAGTTCAATCCCGTGGCGCCGGAGGCCCCGCGCCAGACCTTCAGCATCGAGGTCGACGGGCGACGGATGGCGCTCGGCCTGCCCGCCGGTCTGCTCGAGGGTCTGCTGCGCGGCATGACCGCGGGCACGGGTGCCACCGAAGCTGCGCCCGCGGCGGGCTCGGGCTTGTCGACCGCGGCAGCATCCGCGGCCATCTGATCGAGCTCGCCGGCCAGGGCCTCTTACAGGGGCCGTTCGCGCGGGCGTTCGCCCT
>JACMQV010000005.1 GCA_014376815.1 Cryobacterium sp. | reverse complement strand
GTCATGACCCCGCTCACCTCACCTCCGGCCGACGTGGTCCCGGCCGAGCATGCCACCGCGCCGATCGCGCTCGGCGAGGACTCGACCGCGCCGAGGCCGGGCGCTCCGTCGCTGAACTTGGCGATGCTGATCTCCGGCGGCACCGTGGTCGCCCCCGACGCCGTGTTTTCGCCCGGCTGGGTGGACATCCGTGCCGGCCGGATCGTCGGCTGCGGCGCGGGGGAGCCGCCGCGGAAGACGGACTTCAGCTTTCCGGAGAGCACCCTGGCCGCCGGTTACGTCGACATCCACACCCACGGCGGGGGCGGCAGCAGCTTCAACGACGCGGACACCGACGCGGCCGTGGCGCGGATCACCGCGACCCACCTGGCCCACGGCACGACCACGATGATGGCCAGCCTGGTCACGGTTCCGCTCGACGAGTTCGAGCGCACGGTGGCGGCCCTGGCCGGGCTGGTCGAGCAGGGAGTGCTGGCCGGCATCCATCTCGAGGGTCCTTGGCTGAGTCCGGCGCACCGCGGCGCGCACGACGTGACGCTGCTGCGCGAACCGGACACCGAGACAGTCGATCGGCTCATGCGCGCCGGCCGCGGCGCCGTGCGAATGGTCACCATCGCGCCCGAGCTGGAGGGCGGCCTCGCCGCCGTGCGGCAGATCGTGGGCTACCGGGCCGTGGCCGCGGTCGGGCATTCCGACGCGGACTACGAGACCACCCGGCAGGCGATCGCGGCGGGGGCCACGGCCGGCACGCACGTCTTCAATGCGATGCGGCAGATCCACCATCGCGAGCCCGGGCCGGCGCTCGCCCTGCTCGAGGACCCGGCGGTCTTCGCCGAGCTCATCGCCGACGGGGTGCACCTCCACCCGGCCATCGTGCGCCTCATCATCGGCAGCCCCTCACGGCCCGTCTTCGTGACGGATGCCATGGCCGCCGCCGGCGCGGACGAGGGCGAGTACAAGCTCGGCGCCCTCGACGTCAGCGTCTCCGACGGGCAGGCACGCCTGGCCGACGGCACCATCGCAGGCAGCGTGCTCACCCTGAGCCAGGCCGTGCGCTACGCCGTGCACACGGCGGGCATCCCGGTCGAGGTCGCGGTGCGTGCCGCCACCCAGAATCCCGCCGACATGATCGGCCTCGCCGACCGCGGCCGTCTCGCGCGTGGCCACCGCGCCGACCTGATCGTGCTCGACGCCACCCTCCAGGTGACGGCGACCCTCCAGGCCGGCGTCTGGTGCGAGGCCTGAGCGGTCGCTCGCCTGCCCTGGTCTGCCCGGGCCTTCGGCTGGGTGCACCGAAACGACACAACACTTTCGTTACGCGGGTATGTGCGGCCAGCAAGGCGCGCCCGGTCCCCGATAGCCCGGGGCGCGTAACAGAGGCGTCAGGATCTCGACCGGAGCCACGATGCAAGGTTGGTCCTGGTCCCTGCGGCTGCTGTTTGGGCGTGCACTGGACGCGCGCTGAACACAGGCATACTCTCACCAGCAGTGAAGAGTTTGCGAATCGACTTGCGGAGGTCCACCATGAGCGAAGAGACAGCGACATCTGATGAAAGTGGGACTTCCCCGTCGGAGAAGCCACGCGAGCCAGGTGCGGACGGTCCGGTTGGAGATATGTCAGTAGAGGGCGAAACCGAAGTAGGTCCGTACCCGTCACTGACTCACCTTGAGAACATGGAGCAGGCAAACCTGCCAGCAGCTACCGAAAACGCCACCGAACGAAAGTCCAGCCACAACGAGTGAGGTCGCCGGGGTCAACCCCGCCCAGCAGAAACTGATTGACCAATTCGAGACCGCCCGGCAGATCGCCAACGACCACTACGTGTGGCCTTCCTGGAACTGACCGCGGAAGCCGCCGAACGCGACCTGGAACAAGCGCTCATGGACCGCATCGTCGACACTGTCCGAGAACTGGGCACAGGGTTCGCATTCGTGGGATGCCAGGTCCACTTCGACGTCGCAGAAGATGACTTCTATCTCGACCTGCTGTTCTCCACATCACGCAACTACGGGACGCCTGATCCGTTCGTAAATTCGCTTCGAGAACAGAGGGGAGCGGCTACGTGTCCTCGCTACCACTGTGGATATTGATCATCATCTTCGCTGCTGCGGGCACGGTCGTCTGGTTCGCCGGCATCCAGCTATCAAAGACCACCAGCGTCCTCGACTCATTCCTCCACCTCGGAAGTGCACTCGGGGGCCTCATCGTGTTGGCCGTCGCGACGAACCTGCCGGAGATGGCGATTACGGTCAGCGCCGCGATCAGTGGCAATGTCGATGTAGCCGTCGGGAATATCCTCGGTGGTATCGCCCTGCAGACCGTCGTGCTGGTCGCGCTGGACGCATTTGGCAAACGAGGTAAGGGGGTCAAGCCCCTCACCTACCGGGCGGCCTCGCTCACGCTGGTGCTCGAAGCGATCGTCGTCATCGCGGTCCTCGCCGTTGTCGTGGCAGGCAGCCAGCTTCCGGCGACCCTTTTGTTCTTCCGGTTGGCTCCGGCCGGGGTGCTCATCGCCGCACTCTGGGTCGGCGGGCTGCTCCTGGTGCGCCGGGCGGAGGCGGGCCTTCCGTGGCACGAGGACGAGGATGCTGCCGGGAGTAGCGGGCATCAGTACGCGGAACGTAATCGCGCGTCGAGTTCGAGGCCTGACGCCGGCGCAGGGAGAAGCGGAAGCGCCACCGGCGCTAGGATGAGCGCCGGCAAGGCCGGAGCGATCTTCGCGGTTTCGGCACTGGCGACACTCATCGCCGGCGTCGTTCTGGAGTTGTCCGGCGATGCCGCGTCGAACCGGATCGGACTATCCGGCATCGTCTTCGGTGCCACGATCCTGGCGCTGGCGACCTCGCTGCCCGAACTCTCCACTGGCCTGCAAGCAATCAAGCAGGGCGACGACAACCTCGCCATGAGCGACATCTTCGGAGGAAATGCCTTCCTCCCGGTACTCTTCCTAATCGCCACCGTCATCTCCGGCAAAGCCGTCCTGCCCTCCGCGAACGCCACCGACATCTACTTGACCGCGATCGGCATACTACTCACCCTCGTATACGTCATCGGTCTCATATTCCGACCCACGCGCAAGATCGCGGGCATGGGCGTAGACTCCGCGGCTGTGCTCTGCCTGTACCTCGTCGGCATAGCGGGGCTCTTCACCATCGCGTCCTGACCGCGCGGCGGCCGTGCCCGGTGGAAGCCGTCGTGGCCGGCAACGGATGCTCCTGATGCCGACCCGACGCTAGCCACAACGGTGGGGGAGTGTCCGTAGCTTCTCGCCCTTGAGGTCCGGCAGTTGGTGAGTTCGGTGGCCGCACGCTCGCTGGTTAGCGGAGGTCTGGGTTTTCTCGATCGTCGGCCATGGCCAGGTATCCGGATAGTCGGGATGGCCTTGACCCCGGAGAGTGGACACGGGTTAAGCGGCGAGTTGGATCTCTGCGGCCTGTGACGAGTATTGCATCTCGAACTCCACTGGGGTGACCTGCCCGATCGAGGAGTGGCGCCGGCGGCGGTTGTAACGGTCCTCGATCCAGTCCGCGACGCCTTGGATCGCGCGGGCCCGGGTGGGCCAAACTCGACGGTAGTAGAACTCGGTTTTCAATGTCGCGAAGACGCTCTCGGCCATGGCGTTGTCCCAGCAGATCCCGGTGTAGCCCATCGACCGGGTGATGCCGTTCTTGGCCGCGAACAGAGTGATCTGTTCCGACGCGTATTGGGCGGATTCAACCGGTGGAAGCAACACCTCGATTATGGAGGTGAATTATGGGACGTCCGAAGGATTGGATGGCCACGCAACTCGGGCGGGAGCCGATGCGGTCGCCGGGCCGGCCGCCGGGGTGGCGCCGGGAACACCGGCAGAATTTCTGGGACCTCGTTGGGCAGGGTGTCTCGAGCGAGGATGCTGGTGAGCGGGCCGGCGTGTCGGCGCCGGTCGGGACACGTTTCTTCCGTCACGCTGGCGGGATGCGAGACCTCAGCAAGGCACCGCTGTCAGGAAGGTTCTTGACCTTCGTCGAGCGTGAGGAGATCGCGATCCTGCGAGCACAGAATCTTGGTGTTCGACAGATTGCACAGGCGGTGGGCCGGTCCCCGTCGACGATCTCCCGCGAGCTACGACGCAACGCGGCCTCGCGCGGCGGCAAGGCTGAATACCGTGCCACGAGCGCACAGTGGCACTCCGACCGGCGTGCCCGCCGGCCCAAGATGGCCAAGCTCGCGGGTAGCCCGCTGTTGCGCGATTACGTTCAGTCCCGGTTGGATGGAACAGTGAAGCGCGCTGATGGCACGCCCGCGGCAACTCCCGGGATCGGGGCCTGGAACGGGCGTCGACATGGGCCCCGACTGGATCGCCGCTGGTCCACAGCGTGGAGCCCGGAGCAGATCGCAGGTCGGCTTAAGGTCGATTTCCCCGACGATAGGAGCATGAGAATCTCGCATGAGGCGATCTACCAGGCCCTCTACATCGAGAGTCGTGGAGCGCTGCGTCGGGAGTTGACCACGGCCTTACGCACTGGTCGGGCGTTGCGAGTGCCGCGGGCCCGCGCAAAACGAGGCAAGAGCTTCCTGTCAAAGGAGGTCATGATCGCCGCCCGGCCCGCAGAAGCCAACGACAGGGCCGTTCCCGGACACTGGGAAGGGGACCTGATCCTCGGACTAGGCGGGGTCGCGATCGGTACTCTCGTCGAACGCACCACGAGGTTCACGATGCTGTTGCACCTGCCCCCGATGGACGAGCACAAGATGATCGGCGCACAGGTCAAGAACGGGCCCGCGACAGCCGGACACGGCGCCGACGCCGTCTGTGATGCGATCGCCCGAACCATCACCGGTCTGCCCGAGACCCTGCGCAAGTCATTGACTTGGGACCAGGGCGCCGAGATGGCCCAACACGCCAGACTGCGCATCCAGACCGGGCTGCCGATCTACTTTGCCGATCCCCACTCGCCGTGGCAGCGGCCCAGCAACGAGAACACCAACGGGCTGCTGCGCCAGTACTTCCCCAAAGGCACCGACTTCACCCGCTACGCCCTGGACGATCTCGACGGCGTCGCCAAGACCCTGAACGAACGCCCCCGCAAGACACTCGGACTCAAGACGCCAGCCGAAGCGATGAACGAGCTACTGTTGACCGCAAGCACCGGTGTTGCGACGACCGGTTGAATCCGCCCAATACCGGGCCATCCGCTACGACAACGCAATGGCCGAAGCCTTCAACTCATTCTTCAAAGCCGAACTCGTCCCGAACCGCGGGCCCTGGCAGAGCATCGACGACCCCGAGTT
>JACMQV010000181.1 GCA_014376815.1 Cryobacterium sp. | reverse complement strand
ACTGGGCCGGGATGCCCCAGCAGTTGCTGAAGGTGAAGGTTGACTGTCCACCGGGGCCGGCGGGGAGTTCAATTGCCTTGTACTTCAGGTCGGGGTAGTCCGTCTTGAGCCCGCTGATCCAGGGACCCTCGATGACCATCGCGGCCTTGCCCTTGCCGAGAGCCTCGCCGCTCCAGCCGGAGTCGAGGTCTGCCGGGAACTTGAGCACGCCGTCGGAGAGAAGCTTCTTCACCTCGGTGAGTCCGGCGAGGTTCTCAGCCGAGTCGGCCGTGACCTTCTTGCCGTCCTTGGACAGCATCGATCCGCCGGCCTGGTTCATGAACGTGCCGATCCGGCCGTATTCGGCGCCGAAGGACAGCCCGGCCGTGTCGGCCGTGGTGAGCTTCTTGGCGACGGTCTCGAGGCCGGCCCAGTCGGTGGGGATGTCCGCGTCGGTGAGCCCGGCCGCGTCCCACTTCTCGGTGTTGATGATCAGGCCGAGCGTGGAGAAGTCCTTGGGCTCGCAGAAGAACTGGTCCTTGTAGCTGAACGCGCTCTTCAGAGCCGGGTAGAAGTCATCCTTGTTCGCGGCCTTGTCGGCGTAGGGTTCCAGGTACTGTTTGCTCGCGTAGGTCTGGAACTGGTCCCAGCCCATGTAGAACAGGTCGGGTGGGTTGCCTCCGGCGAAGCCCTGGCCCAGCTGCTGGGTGAGGTCGTTCGCGGCGACGACCTTGACGGTCGCCTTGTTGGCGGTGCCCCAGGTCTTGGCGGCGGCGGTCACGGCCTTCGTCTCGGCGTCGCCGCTCGAGCCGATCAGCACCGTGAGCTTCTGCCCGGCGACGTCGCCGCCGGCGCTGTCACTGCCACCGGACGAACAGGCGGCCAAACTGGCCAACAGTCCGCCGGCCACCAGAACAGCACCCCAGCGTGCTCCTCGTCGTAGTTTCATTTGTGGTTCCTTTCCATTCCTGTGATTGCCGACCGCAGTCACGCCGCGGTGGGGGTCGTCGCCGCGTCAGTGCCCAGCAGCCGAAGCGGCTGCCGGATGACGAGGTGAGGTGTGATGAGCCGGTGACGGGTGTCTCCGGCGGCGCCGTCGCGGTGCACGAGGTCTCCCCCGGTCTCGCCGAGCAGCAGTTCGAGGGCGCCGCCGGCAACCTCGTCGAGGGCCTGGTCGACGCTGGAGAGGCCGAGGGCCTGGCCGACGGGCGAGTTGTCGAAACCGATGATCGGCAGGCCGCTCCGGCCTAAGGATGCCGCGGCGATCATGGCTCCGAGGGCGAGCGTGTCGCTCGCGCAGACGAGGCCGTCGATGCGGTCGTCGCTCTCGAGGAGCGCGACCACGGCATGCCGGGCATCGTCGAGGCGGTCCTCCACGCTCAGACTGAGGGCGGCGAGGTCACGGGCGCCCGGCGCCGCGTCGCTCAGGGAGAGGCGCTCCTCGACGGCGGCCTGCCAGCCGCGGCGACGATCGTCGCCGGTGCCGGAGAGGCTCGGCCAGCCGACGAAGCCGATCCGGGAGGAGCCCTGGTCGATCAGGTGGATGGTCGCCTCGCGCATCCCCGCGAAGCCGTCCACGTCCACCCAGAGGTGCTTCGGGTTGTTCATGTCGTTCGCGCCCCACGGCCGGCCGAAGGTGACGAAGGGAACGTCGTTCTCCACCAGCCATTCGGTGCGCGGGTCGCCGTGGAAGGTGGCGGTGAGCACGAACGCGTCCACGTCGGCGCCGGCGCGCAGCTTGCGGATCTGCTCGATCTCGGCGGCAGGGTCGGCGGCGGTGAAGAGCAGGATGCGGATGCCGCGGGCACCCGCCTGCTCGGTCAGGGCGTGCAGGAAACGGTCGAGCAGCGCACCCGAGATGCCGTTGGTCATCGGGTCGAGCCGGATGGCGATCGTGGAGGACTTGCGCATCCGCAGCCGGCGGGCCGAGGCGTGCGGCCGGTAGGCCAGCTTGCGGATGGCGACCTCGACGCGCTTGCGGGTCTCCGGCTTGACGATCGCCGGGGTGTTCAGCACGTTGGACACGGTCTGCCTGGACACCTGGGCGGCACGTGCGACGTCTTCGATCGTCGGTAACCGGTCCACGGTGCCTCCTTGCGGTAAGTGGTGATTTGATCGTTCAAAAGTTTGATCGTTCAAATCCTGAGTGCTACGTTACCTGAATACGCGAATCTGTCAATAATCAATCGCACATCGGGCCTCCACTGCAGTACTGCAGGGCTCACCGAATCAACGAGGGGCCGTGAATCCGCGCATGTCCGAGACATCGAAGCACCCCCACCAGCCCCTGCTCCACGACGAGTTGGTGGCGCTGTCCGCGCCCACCCAGGTCTGGTCCTCCCCCGACGGGTCGATGGGCAGCCGCCCCCTGCACGGCATCTACCACTCCGACACCCGCATCGTGGGCGCACTCACCCTACTGGTCGGCGGCCAGGTCCCCGAGAATATCTCGCACAGCGT
>JACMQV010000180.1 GCA_014376815.1 Cryobacterium sp. | reverse complement strand
GCGACCCGCCCGCGCAGGGTCATCGCCGGGGTGAGCCCCAGGTCTCGGGACGTCTGGTCCTCGAACGGGGACAGCCCATACATGCCGATGCCCACCCGCACCATCGTGTAGCGAGCGGCCGGCACGCGCAGGGCCGCTGCCGTGGAGGCCAGGTGGATCAGGGTCGGGGTCAGCCCGGCCGACGCGGCGAGGCCGAGCCCGCGCTCGAAGCGCTCGATCGCGTCGGCATCGTCGGCCGCGGACGCGTTCGAGAGGTGGCTGAAGATGCCGGTGACGGTCAGCAGGCCGGCCTGCTCGAAGCCGGCGGCGAGAGCGAAAACCTCGGCCCAGTCCGGTTCGTGCACGCCGTTGCGGTTGAGGCCCGTCTCCAGTTTGATCTGCACCCCGGCGACGACGCCGAGGGCGTGCGCGGCATCCGCGATCTGTCGCAGCTGCCGCGCCGAGGACACCCCCAGGTCGATCTTCTGCGCGACGGCGGCGGCGAAGTCGGCATCCGGATCGTGCAGCCACGCCAGCAGGGGCGCGTCGATGCCCGCGGCCCGCAACTCGAGCGCCTCGTCGATGTCGGCGACCCCGAGCCAGTCGGCTCCGGCGGCGAGGGCCGTGCGGGCCACCGGCACGGCGCCGTGGCCATAGGCGTTCGCCTTGACGACCGCCATCAGGTGGGGGGTGCCGATCACGCTCTTGAGGTGCGCGACGTTGGCGAACACGGCGCCGAGGTCGACGACTGCCTCGCGAAAGCCGGTCATGCGTCACCCTCCGTGACCACGAAAGCGCAGGCCACGCCGGCGTCATGGGTCATGGTGAGATGCACTGACGTGATGCCCCGTGCCTCCAGCGCGGCCTCGGCGGCGCCGCGGAGAACGAAACCGGGGTTGCCGTGCGCATCGGTGACGACGCCCATCTCCTGCCAGCTGACCCCGGTGCTGTCGCCGAGCGCCTTGATCAGGGCCTCCTTCGCCGCGAAACGCGCGGCCAGGGAGTGCACCGGGAGCTCCCGTTCAGCTTCGGTGAAGAGCCGGGGAATGAGCCCGGGGGTGCGCAGGACCTGCCGCTCGAAGCGTGCGAGGTCGACGATGTCCACCCCGATTCCCCGGATCATGCGGCTCCCCTTTCCACGTGTGGTTACTCGGCCCGGCAGTCACTCAACCTGCTGTGGCGGTTCTTATTCGACCGTGACGGACTTCGCCAGGTTGCGCGGCTGGTCGACGTCGAGCCCCTTCGCCGTCGCCAACGCCATCGCGAAGATCTGCAGCGGCACGACGGCCAGGAGCGGTTCGAACAGCGGCGCGGCCAGCGGGATGCGGATGACGGTATCGGCGAACGGCAGCACCGCCACGTCTCCCTCCTCGGCGATCGCGATGATGCGGGCACCGCGGGCGCGGATCTCCTGGATGTTGGAGACGACCTTGGGGTGCAGGTGGGCGGAGCCGCGGGGGCTCGGAACGACGACGAACACCGGCTGGCCGGGTTCGATCAGCGCGATCGGGCCGTGCTTGAGCTCGCCGGCGGCGAAGCCCTCGGCGTGGATGTAGGCGAGTTCCTTGAGCTTGAGCGCGCCCTCGAGAGCGATCGGGAAGCCGACATGCCGGCCGAGGAAGAGCACGGCCCGGGTGTCGCTCATCCAGTTGGCCAGTTCGGTGACGGTCGATTCCTGGAGCAGGGTGGTCGCGATCTTCGCCGGGATGCCCTGCAGCTCGGCGACCTGCTGCGCCTGCTCGGCCTGGGTCAGGCTCCCGCGCACCCGCGCGAGGTGGAGCGCGAACAGGTAGAGCGCGGTGATCTGGGCGACGAAGGCCTTCGTCGACGCCACGGCCACCTCCGGGCCGGCGTGCGTGTAGATCACGGCGTCGGACTCACGCGGGATGGTGGCGCCCTGGGTGTTGCAGATTGAGATGGCCTTGGCGCCGGCCTCCCGGGCGTACTTCACGGCCATCAGGGTGTCCATGGTCTCGCCGGACTGGCTGATCGAGATCACCAGGGTGTCCGCGGTGAGCACCGGGTCGCGGTAACGGAACTCATGACTGAGCTCCACGTCGACCGGGACGCGGGTCCACTTCTCGATCGCGTACTTGCCGACCTGGCCCGCGTAGGACGCCGTTCCGCAGGCAACGATGACGATGCGGCGGATGTCCCGCAACGCATCGTCTCCGAAGTCGACCAGCTCAGGCACGACCACGGTTCCCTCCGTGATCCGGCCGCGCAGCGTGTTGGCGACGGCGTCCGGCTGCTCGGAGACCTCCTTGGCCATGAAACTGGACCAGCCGCCCTTGTCCGACGCGGAGGCGTCCCAGGCGATGTCGAATTCCTCGGTTTCGACCGGATTGCCGTCGAAATCGGTGACGGTGACGAGGTCGGGCGTGATCGTGACGATCTGGTCCTGGCCGATGGCGACGGCCCGGCGGGTGTACTCGACGAAGGCGGCGACGTCGGAGCCGAGGAAGTTCTCTCCCTCGCCGAGGCCGATCACGAGCGGGGAATTGCGGCGGGCCCCGACGACGACGCCGGGCTGGTCCTGGTGGACGGCGAGCAGGGTGAACGCGCCGTCGAGGCGCGAGACGACCGCGCGGAACGCCTCGCCCAGGTCACCCAGGCGCTGGTACTCGCGTCCAAGCAGGATGGCGGCGACCTCGGTGTCGGTCTCGCTCTCGAAGCCGAAGCCCTCGGCGAGGAGTTCTTCCTTCAACACGGAGAAATTCTCGATGATGCCGTTGTGGATGAGGGCGAGCTTGCCGTTGTCGCCCAGGTGCGGGTGCGCGTTGGCGTCATTCGGGCCGCCGTGGGTGGCCCAGCGGGTGTGGCCGATGCCGGTGTTCCCGTTATTGATCGGGTGCGCTTCGAGTTCCGCGGCCAGGGCGGCCAGTTTACCGGCCTTCTTCGCCGTGTTGAGCGTGCCATCGGCGTCGATGATCGCGATCCCGGCAGAGTCGTAACCGCGGTACTCCAGCCGACGCAACCCGCCCATCAGGACCTGGACGCTCTTGTTGTCTCCGACGTAACCCACGATTCCACACATGACTGCGATATTAGCCCGAGTAGGCTGTGTGGAATGTCCGATCCGGTTACGAGTCCGTGGAACAACGACCACAGCACCCCCTTCGTGGAACTGTCCCGGGCCGATTGGGCCGCCCTCGCGCCGACCACCCGGCTTCCGCTCCGGGAAACGGAGATCGTGCAGTTGCGGGGTCTGGGTGAGCCGCTTGATCTCGGCGAGGTCACGGATGTCTACCTGCCGCTCAGCCGCCTGCTCAATCTCTACGCGGCCGGCGCCCGGCAGCTGCACCGGGCCACGAGCGACTTCCTCGGCGAACGTGCCCAGCGCACGCCCTTCGTCATCGGCGTGGCGGGTTCGGTCGCGGTCGGCAAATCCACCATCGCCCGCCTGCTGCGTGAACTCCTGGCCCGCTGGGAGGACACTCCCCGGGTCGAACTGGTCACCACCGACGGCTTCCTGCTGCCGAACGCGGAGCTCACCCGGCGCGGCCTGATGGACCGGAAGGGCTTCCCGGAGTCCTACGACCGGCGGGCACTGCTGCGGTTCGTGGCCGCGGTCAAGAGCGGTGCGGCCGAAGTGCGCTCACCCTTCTACTCGCACCTGAGCTACGACATCGTGCCGGACGCGCAGATCGTGGTGCGGCAGCCCGACATCCTCATCGTGGAGGGCCTCAACGTGTTGCAGCCCCCCGGGCCGGGCCACGGGCTGGCCGTCAGCGACCTGTTCGACTTCACGGTGTACGTGGATGCCCGCACGCAGGACATCGCACGCTGGTACGAGGACCGGTTCCTGAAGCTGCAACGCGGCGCGTTCAGCAACCCGAAGTCCTACTTCCACCGCTACGCGACGATGACCGAGGCGGAGGCGCGCAGCCGGGCCCGGGAAATCTGGACCGAGATCAACGAGCCCAACCTGTTACGCAACATCCGGCCGACCCGGTCACGGGCGACCCTCGTGCTGCGCAAGGACTCCAACCACGCCGTGTCCAAGGTGCTGCTGCGCAAGGTGTGAGGCGCGGGAAAGGGCAGGCCCGAACCCGGTGGACTCCGGTGAGGCCGGGTGGGCGTGAGGCTAGATGGACGACGGGGCCAGCGCGAGCTGCTCCCGCACGATCTCGGCGAGCTGCTGCGCCAGACGGTCGGCGGTGGCCTGGTCGGCCGCCTCGACCATGACCCGGACCATGGGTTCGGTGCCCGACGGCCGCAGGAGCACCCGTCCGGTGTCACCCAGTTCGGCTTCCGCGGCGCGCACCGCCGCGGCGATGACCTCGTCCGATTTCAGGGCGTGGTGGTCCACTCCCCGCACGTTGACCAGGATCTGCGGGTACACCGTCATCACGGCGGCGAGCTCGGCGAGGGTCTTGCCCGTGCGGGCCATCTCGGCGACGAGGTGCAGTCCGGTGAGGATGCCGTCGCCCGTCGTCGCGTACTTCGTCATGATCACATGGCCCGACTGCTCCCCGCCGAGGGAGAGCCCGTTGGCGTTGAGTTCTTCGAGCACGTAGCGGTCGCCGACCTTGGTCTCGATCATCTGGATGTCGTTGGCGGCCATCGCCTTGCGCAGACCGAGGTTGCTCATCACCGTGGCCACGAGGGTGCGGTCTTTCAACACGCCACGCTCGGCCATGGAGACCGCAAGGATCGCCATGATCTGATCGCCGTCGATGACATTGCCGTCACGGTCGACGGCGAGGCAGCGGTCGGCGTCGCCGTCGTGCGCGATTCCGACGTCGGCACCGGCCTCGAGCACGGCCCGGGCGAGGTTGTCCAGGTGGGTGGACCCGACTCCGTCGTTGATGTTGATGCCGTCCGGGTCGGCGCCGATGACCGTGAGGGTCGCACCGGCATCCGTGAAGACCTGCGGCGAGACGCCGGCGGCGGCGCCATGCGCGCAGTCGAGGACGACGTGGATGCCGTCGAGGCGGTGGGGCAGCGTGCCGAGCAGGTGCACGACGTAACGGTCTTCGGCGTCGGCGAACCGGCTGATTCGACCGACGTCCCCGCCGATCGGAGTGAGCATGTCTAGCGAGAGGTGCTCTTCGATGCGGTCCTCGACGTCGTCGGGAAGTTTGGTTCCCCCGAAGGCGAAGAACTTGATGCCGTTGTCGGGGGCCGGATTGTGCGAGGCGGAAATCATCACGCCGAAGTCTGCGCCGATGTCGGCGATCAGGAACGCGGTGGCGGGAGTGGGAATGACGCCCGCGTCGAGGACATCGACGCCGGAGCTGGCCAGCCCGGCCGCTACCGCTGCAGAAATGAATTCACCGGAGATCCGGGGATCCCGGGCCAGCACCGCAACGGGTCTGCGACCCTGAGCACGGCGCAACTCCGCACGGCGGCCCTGCGTGAGGACCGCCGCGCTGGCCTGGGCGAGGCCCAGGGCCAGGCCAGCCGTGAGATCACGGTTGGCCAGACCCCGGACGCCGTCCGTGCCGAATAGTCGAGGCATCAGTACAGTGCTTCCCGACTTAACGCTTGGAGAACTGAGGAGCCTTACGGGCCTTCTTGAGTCCGGCCTTCTTGCGCTCCTTGACGCGAGCGTCACGGTTGAGGAAGCCGGCCTTCTTGAGGATGGCGCGGTTGTTCTCTTCGTCGATCTGGTTCAGCGAACGCGCGATGCCCAGACGCAGGGCACCGGCCTGGCCGGAGGGGCCACCACCGGTGATGCGTGCGATGACGTCGTAGCTGCCGATGAGGTCGAGCACCTTGAACGGGTCGTTGATGAGCTGCTGGTGCAGCTTGTTCGGGAAGTAGTCCCCGAATTCGCGGCCGTCCACCGTGATGGTGCCGGAGCCGGGGACGATGCGCACGCGGGCGATGGCCTGCTTGCGAGGGCCGACGGCTGCGCCGGGAACGTTGAGGATGGCGCGGGGCGCCTTGGTTACGGTCTCGGCCGGAGTCTCGGTCGAGTAG
>JACMQV010000179.1 GCA_014376815.1 Cryobacterium sp. | reverse complement strand
GCTGGCGTGACCGGCCGAAAGAATGAACCGGTCACGGCCGGGCCAGTCGGGGTGGGCGGGGGAGTGACGCAGAACTCGGGAGAACAACACGTGGGACAATGGCGCCAATGCCATGGCGGTGCCGCCGTGTCCGTGTCCTTTGGCCTGCACCACGTGGGCGGCCAGGGCTTGGGCACTCGCGACAGCACGGGTGTCGAGCTTGGTGTGCGTCGTCTTTGACGTGGGATTCGTGGATTCGGTAGCCATGCAAGAAACTTTGGTATAGAAATATACTTAAGTCAAACAGTTGGATCGGCGACGTCCGCAATACGTGCGGATGCGTCAGAAGGATGGGGATTCCATGGCACACGCTTTGTCCACCGGTTCGGGTGTGGTGCTTGACCTTATCCGTTCCGGCCGTGCCACCACCCGCACTGACCTGATCGAGCAGCTCGGCTGGTCGCGCGTTACCCTCGCCCGGCGCCTCGACGAACTTCTGCACGCCTCCATCGTGATGAGCGTGGGGCAACTCGATTCCCGTGGCGGCCGGCCGCCCGAAGAGTTTGCCGTGAACCCGGATGCCGGCCTGCTGTTGGCCGTGGACATCGGCGGATCGCATACCCGGCTGGCCATCACTGACCTGGTGTCCACCATCCTGAGCGAAGACGAGGCCGATATCGGCCTGAGCGAAGGGCCGGCGGAGATCTTCGATTGGGCCGGCCAGGTCTTCGACCACATGCTCGACCGGCTCGGCAAGGCCCGTGGTGACGTTGTGGGCATCGGCGTCGGCGTGCCAGGGCCGGTGGACTACGTCACCGGGCGGCTCGCCCGCCCGCAGGTGGACACCCAGTGGGAGGGCGTGCTGGTGAAGGACTACTTCGCCCGCCGCTACGACCGCGCCGTCGTCGCCGTGGACCGGGACGTGAACATCATGGCGCTCGCCGAGGCCCGGCGCGGCTCGAGCGAGTACCGCGACGTCGCGGTGCTCAAGGCCGGCATCGGCGTGGGACTCGCCTTCGTGCTCGACGGTGCGATCTACCACGGCTCCCGCGGCGGCGCCGGGGAGCTCAGCGCCGTGGGTACCGATGGGGAGCGCACCGTACGGCTCGAGACCATCGCCAGCGGCGCGGTCATCCGCCGCGAGCTGCTCAGGCAGGGGCGCCGGGTGCGAACCAGCAGCGATATCGTGGGGCTCGCGAACGACGGTGACCCCACGGTGTTGCGGCTGCTCGCCGAGACCGGCACCCAGATCGGGCAGAGCCTGGCCCACGTGGTGGGGCTTCTCAACCCGCAGGCCGTGGTGGTCGGCGGCAACCTGGCCCAGGCCGGCGAGCCCTTCCTCGGTGCGATCCGGGAGGCCGTCTTCGCCGGTGCCCGGGACTTCGCCCTGCAGGGGCTGGTGGTGGAGAAGTCCCGGCTGGGCCACATCGCCGGCGTCACGGGCGCCTCGCTCATCGCGCAGGATGCCCTGTTCGACGCCGACCGCATCAGCCGTCTCACTCGGGGCGGCGTAACCGGCGTCACGCTCCGCACCGCGGCGAGCTGACCTCGCGCCCCTGATCCCGGGTCTGGCGAGACCAGTCGAAAAACTTTGGTTCACTTGTAGACAAAAGGTCGCTTAGGCTTATACAGTCATCTCAGTCGCCTTCGCGGGCGGCCTGCACTGAAAACAACAAAGGAGTTCATTCGTGTCACTGAACCTGGCCGAGACCCTCTCGTCGATCGAGACCCAGGCGGAGGCCGCCGACTGGCGGGCCGCCATCCGTCTCGCAGGTGCCGGCCTCGTGGCCGGTGGGGCCACCACGCCTGCCTACACCGACGAGATGATCGCCGCGGTCGAGAAACACGGCCCGTACATCGTCATCGCCCCAGGGATCGCCCTGGCGCACTCCCGCCCCTCGCCCGCGGTACTCACCGGCGGCCTGAGCTGGGTCAGCCTGGCCACCCCAGTCGAGTTCGGCAACGCCGCCAACGACCCGGTCACTCTCGTGATCGGCCTGGCCGCCAAAGACCACGACGCTCACCTCAAGGTGATGCAGGCGCTCGCCGGCGTGCTCTCCGACAGCGCCGCCATGAAGCGCCTGGCCGTGGCCGGTACCGCCGACGAGGTGCGCGCCGTGCTCGGCGAACCCGCCGCCGCCGCCACGTGAACCGCGCCACCGACATCCATTGCTGACTTAACTCACTTGTCTCACCCAATCGAAAGGCACCCCATGAAGATCGTCGCCGTCTGTGGAATGGGCATTGGAACCTCAGTGCTCCTGAAAATGAACGCCGAAAAAGTTCTCGCCAAGCTCGGTATCGATGCGGATGTCGAGGCCGCCGACATGGGCGTGGCTCGCGGCGCCGCGCAGACCGCCGAGATCGTACTCACCTCGGAGGAGCTGGCCGAAGAACTCGGCGATGTGCCCGCCCAGGTCATCGTCATCAAGAACTTCTTCGATCTCGAAGAGATCACCGAGAAGCTCACCGCCGCAGTCGAGTAACCCCTTCACCATCCCCCTCTCACAGAATAAGGAGCTCCCACAATGGAGTGGCTCGTCGTCGTACTGAACTTCATCGGTCAACAAATCCTCAATGTTCCGGCCTACCTCATCGGCATAATCACCGCCATCGGACTTATGGCACTCAAGCGCAACGCCGGGCAGGTGATCGGCGGCGCACTCAAAGCGGCGCTCGGCTTCCTGATCCTCGGCGCCGGCGCCGGTGTTGTGGTGGGCTCCCTTGACCCGCTGGGCAAACTGATCCTCGCGGTCACCGGCGCCCAGGGTGTTATCCCCACCAACGAGGTCATCACCGCCATAGCGCAGGATGAGTTCGGCGCCCAGAGCGCCTACGTGCTCACCCTCGGGTTCCTGGTGATGCTCGCCCTGGCCCGCTTCACCCCGCTGAAGTACGTCTTCCTCACCGGGCACCACATGGTCTTCATGGCCACCATGCTCACCGTGGTGCTCTCCGTCGGTTTCGGAGACGGCGCCGGCTGGCTCGTGGTCATCATCGGTGCGCTGCTGCTCGGCGTGATCATGGTGGTCATGCCCGCGTTCGTGCACCCCTGGACCAAGAAGATCACCGGCAACGACACCATCGCCATAGGCCACTTCGGTACCCTGGGCTACATCGCTGCCGGTGCCGCCGGCCAGGCCGTGGGTCGTCGCAGCAAGTCGACCGAAGAGATCAAGTTCCCGCAGGGGCTCAAATTCCTGCGTGACTCGATGGTCGCCACCTCGCTGTCGATGGTGCTCATCTACCTGGTCTTCGCCGTCTGGGGCCTCATTGCCCTGCCGCTGCAGGAGGCGCTCGACATCTTTGGCTCCGCCGACGCCGGCGCGTTCATCATGGCGGCCTTTGCACAGGCCCTGCAGTTCGGTGTGGGCGTCGCGGTCATCCTCTACGGTGTGCGCACGGTGCTCGGCGAGCTGGTGCCCGCATTCCAGGGCATCGCTGAGAAGGTTGTGCCCGGTGCGCGTCCCGCCCTCGACATCCCGATCGTGTTCCCGTTCGGCGCCAACGCCGTGCTGATCGGCTTCCTGAGCTCCTTCGCCGGTGGCCTCCTCGCACTGGGTGTGCTGGCAATCTGGCTGAACCCGATGTTCGGGCTCGCGCTCATCCTCCCCGGTATGGTGCCGCACTTCTTCACCGGCGGTGGAGCCGGGGTCTACGGCAACGCCACCGGCGGTCGCCTCGGCGCAATGATCGGTGGATTCGTCAACGGCGTGATCATCACGATCCTGCCCGCCATCCTGCTGTTGGTGCTCGGCGACTTCGGTTTCGCCAACAGCACGTTCGGCGACGCCGACTTCGGCTGGTTCGGCACTCTCATCGGGGTCAGCGTCGGCGTCGGCGGTGGCCTCGGAGTCATCCTCGCAATCCTCATCGCGGTGGTGCTGGTCAGCGTCGCGATCGTCTACCAGATCCGCGTTGTGGACAAGGGCTGGGTGCCCGGTGCCAAGCGCGACGTCTGGATCGCGGAGGAGAAGGCAGCCGAAAAGGTCATCCTCAACGCCGAGAAGGCGCGACGCAAGGCAGAGAGGGAAGCAGCGGCCGAGGCCGACTAGCTTCACCAGTTCTCGTTTCGCCAGAGGGCGGCTCCGCGGTGCGGGGTCGCCCTCTGTTCGTGTCGGGATCGTTCCGGGCATCGACACCTGGGCAGGCTACGCATTGGACTACGCGCGCGGTCAGATCCGCTCGCTGGCTTTCGACCGAACGGATGCGCTGCTCGCCGACATCCGTGACCTGGTTCGTCATGCAAATGCAAAACGGGTACTGCACCAGTCCCGGGGGCAGGGTCGGGGCGGGTTGATTCGCCCGCTCTCGTTACTTCTGGTCCTTCAGAATCGCCACGCCGAGGTCATGAACGCTCTGGTCCGTCGCGGCAGCCCAGGTTTGGAGGGTTCCAGCGACCGCGAGGATGCTGCCCTCCAGGATCGTCAAACCGTCGTACCGGCCGTGCAGTGCCGCGATGGCTTCCACAGCTCGCCCCTTTCGTGCCAACGCAACGATATCTGTCCCCGCCGCACGGGAACGGCTGGACCAGCGCGGGACCCGCGTGCGAGCAAGCAGCTGGGTGAGATCCGGATCACGGTGCCAAGAATCGAGAAGGCCGAGGCTGACCCCGATCACATGGGCAACCGACGGTTCGCCGTTCTCTTTCGGCTCCGGGGCGATGCCACGGATGACGGCCTGAGCACTCTGTAGGTCGCCCGCGCTGATTGCGTCCGACGCCGAGCCGAGCAGGCGGAGCGTATTCGACCTGGTTACGCCGACCGGGGTGAATCGTTCCATGTTCGTTCGCTCGACCGCGCGGGCCAGTGCAGCGTTCAACGTGGCCAGGTCGAAACTCGACGGGTCATTGAGATCTATGCCATCTTCAGCCAGGAGCGGTGCCATCTCCTGAAGAAGGTCGTTGGCCATGCCTGGTTGGTGGACCATGCCGGCTGCGCCAAATGCGCTTCGGACGTTGGGGTCATCAAAGGGAGTAGACATTTTCCGAGCATAGGCGCGGGGCGGCTGTGAGGTCGCGGTGAGGAAGGCGGTTCCTTCCGATTGCCGGTGTGCCTGCTCGATCGGTGATGTCGCGCTGGTATGCGTTTCGATCTGCGAATCGGTCCACCCTGCTCCGGGGACGCTCGCCAACGCGGGAAGGGTCGACACATGTACATCGCGATCACGCGGATGTACATTTGAGGCATGTCGAAGTCAAGTGTCACCGACGCCAGGGCGCGCCTACCCGCGTTGATCACCCAGGCCCGCTCAGAGGCCGTCTTCCTGGAGCGTCGCGGAAAGGTCGCCGCTGTGCTGGTGAGCCCCGAGCAGTACGCGCGCATGCAAGAAGCGCTTGAGGATGCTGAGGATGTCGCGGCGTTTGATGTGGCGATGGCCGAGGAAGGCGAGAACATTCCCTGGGAGCAGGTCAAAGCGGATCTCGGCTGGATGTGAGCAAGTACCGGATCGAAGTGCGCCCGGCAGCGGTCAAAGTTTTGCGGCGCATTGATCCGCAGGATCGTGGTCGGATACACGGCGCCATCGCCCTGCTGGGCGAAGACCCTCGCCCGCCCGGGGCGAGAGCGTTGCAGGGACGGGACGGCTATCGGGTGCGGGTGGGCGACTATCGGATTATCTACACCATCCGCAACGACATCCTGGTGGTGGTCGTGGTCACCGTCGGCCATCGCCGGGACGTGTACGAGTAGCGCGTGGTCTGTCGGGACCGGCATGCGGATGCCCGTGGGCTGAGTTGAGGCGATTCGGAATGATCTCGCGCACGACTACCGCAGGATAGAAGACATGGCCCACCGTCAACGCAAGCCCGCTGATTCTGACTCCGCACAGGACCGTGCGAACAAGACGTGCGCCTCGTGCGGGCGGCGCATCGAGTGGCGGGCGAAATGGGCCGACAACTGGGATTCGGTGAAGTACTGCTCCACCGCGTGCCGCGGGAACGGCGTCACCGCGACGGACCTCCGGCTGGAAGCGAGCATCGCCACCTTACTCAGGGCGCGGGCGAAGGATGCCACGATCTGCCCGTCCGAGGCGGCGAAAGCGGTCGGCGGCGAGGGCTGGAACGAGCTGCTGGAGCCGGCCCGACGAGCCGCACGCCGCATGGTCGCCCGCGGTGAACTGCAGATCACGCAGGGCGGGGCCGTGGTCGATCCGTCGACGGCGAAGGGTGCGATTAGGTTGCGGCGGCCGCGGTAAGGGCCTGCCGGTAGCTGACTGCCGGGCCGCGCCTCGACGGGGTGAGCTGCGCATCCGCGCAAGGGGCACGGTGCCCCCCGCCACCGGTGAGCCCTACGGGATGTCGACGATCTGCTTGCCGAGCGGCATCAGCGCGACCGGGATCAGCTTGAAGTTGGCGATCCCGAGCGGGATGCCGATGATCGTGATGCACAGCGCGACGCCCGAGAGGAAGTGCGTGAGGGCGATCCACCAGCCGGCCAGCACCACCCAGACGACGTTGCCGAGGAATGACCCGACGCCCGCGCCCGGCGTGTTGACCACGGTCTTGCCGAACGGCCAGAGCGCGTAGACGCCGATCCGGGCCGCCGCGATTCCCCAGGGGATGGTGATGATGAACACGAACATGATCAGCGCCGCCAGCATGTAGCCGAGGAACAGCCAGAAGCCCGAGAGCACGAGCCAGATCAGGTTGAGGAGAGTCTTCATGATGGTTCCAATTATCTCAGATCGTGGTCATCGCCGTGAAAGCGGCCACGAGCAACGCATTGTCCCGTGATGACGGTCCGACCAGGAGTTCGAACTGCCCCGGTTCCACGACTCGTTGTCCGGCGGCATCCACGATGCTGCACTCGGCGACGGGCAGTTCCAGCTGCACGCGCGCGGTCTCGCCGGGTGCCAGAGTGACCTGACGGTAGGCCTTGAGTTCCTTATCGGTCCAGCTCACCGAGGTGACCACGTCCCGCACGTACACCTGAACGGTCTCCAGCGCTGGGCGCGCGCCTGTGTTGCGGAGCGTGATGTGGGCGACGATCGCGCCGGATGCCGTGAGCGCCGTCTCCTCCAGCACGAGATTTTCGTACCGGACCGAGGTGTAACTGCGCCCCTCACCGAAGGCCCAGACCGGCGACTGGGTCAGGTCGGCGTAGCGGTCGCCGTGCTGGCCGCGCACCTGGTTGTAGTACGTCGGCTGCTGCCCGACGTGCCGCGCGAACGAGATCGGCAGACGCCCGGACGGCTCCACCTCGCCGACGAGGATCTCGGCGAGAGCCTGGCCACCCCGCATTCCCGGATTCGCCGTCCAGACAACGGCTGCGGCTCGCTGCACGGATGCCGGCAGCACGAGCGGTTTTGATGCGAGCAGCACGACGACCACCGGCTTCCCGGTCGCGATCAGCGCGTCCAGAAGGGCGTTCTGCCCGCCGATGAGCTCGAGCGTCGCCGTGGACCGACCCTCACCGACGAGTTCGATCCGGTCGCCGACGACGGCGATCACGACATCCGCCTGGTCCGCCGCAGCGACGGCCTCGGCGATAAGCGTCTGATCGGGCTCGCACGGCACGACGTGCGCGGGGCGGGGCTGCCCATCCGGATAGGTCGCGCCGGCGGGATCCGGCTCCAGGGTGAGGATGTCGGCGCCCCGCGCATGGGTCACGACCCAATCATCCGTCGCGATCCGCCGGATACCGTCGAGCACGGTCGTGATCATCTCGCGCGGCTGCGCGTCGAGCCAGTCGACCTGACCCGATCCACCGGCCCAGTCGCCCAGTTGGGTCTGAGCGTCGTCAGCGAGTGGTCCCACCACGGCGACCCGCGTCGAGCGGGCGGTGGACAGCGGCAGCACTCCGTCGTTCTCGAGCAGCACGATTGAGCGGCGGGCCACCTCCAGGTTCAGCTCCGCGTGCGCGGCATTCCCCACGATTCCGGCCAGGTCGGCACTTGGAAGCCGAGGGTTCTCGAAGAGCCCCAGCTCGAACTTCAGCGTCAGGATGCGCGCAACGGCCGGGTCGAACGCGCTCGCGTCGAGAAGGCCCTGGTCGACGGCAGCCAGCGCACCCTCGAAGAACTTCGGGGTCGTCATGATCATGTCGTTGCCGGCCCGCACGGCGGCGGCGGCGGCGTGCATGTAGTCGGGTTGCACCTTCTGCTCCCAGACCATCCGGCCGACGTTGTCCCAGTCGGTGATCAGGGTGCCGGTGTACCCCCACTCGCCGCGCAGGACGTCGCTGAGCAGCCACTCGTTGATCGTGATCGGCACGCCGTCCATGCTCTGGTAGCCGAGCATGAAGGAACGGCAGCCCGCGCGGGCCACCCGCTCGAACGGCGGCAGGAACCAGGAGCGGAGCTTACGACGGGAGAGGTCGGACTCGCTCGAGTCACGCCCGCCCTGCGTCTCCGAGTACCCGGCGAAGTGTTTGGCGGTCGCGAGGATCGCGGTCGGATCGGCCAGGCCTTGTCCCTGGTAGCCCCGCACCATCGCCGCCGCGAGTTCGCCGATGAGGAAGGGATCCTCGCCGAAGGTCTCGCCCACCCGCCCCCAGCGCAGGTCGCGAGCGATGCACAGCACGGGGGAGAAGGTCCAGTGCACACCAGTGGCCGCCACCTCGACCGCCGTCGCCCGGGCGACCCGCTCGAGCAGGTCGGCGTCCCAGGAGGCCGCCATCCCCAGCTGCGTCGGGTAGATCGTCGCGCCCTCCCAGAACGAGTGGCCGTGGATGCAATCGTCGGCGACCAGCAGCGGAATGCGCAGCCGCGTCTGGGCGACGAGTCCGTGCGCACGCAGGATCGACTCCTGCGAGGTGTGCAGTATTGATCCGACGTGCTTCCGCAACACGTGGTCGTCGAGGTTGTCCTGCGCGTCGAGTTGGAGCATCTGTCCGACCTTCTCCTCCAGCGACATCCGTGCGAGGAGGTCGGCGACGCGTTCGGGGATCGTGAGCGCGGGGTCCTGGTAAGGGAGGGAAGGGGCGTCGGTCGTGGAGAGTGTCATGTCGTTTTCTGTGCGTTGTTCTGCGTGGCGGTCGGGCCGGAGCTGTCTCATCATTGTCGCGGATGCCGCGAACACTCGGGGTGCAGCCGCCCGGGCTGCTCTGGGACTTCAGCGCACTCGCGGTTGACTATTGCACGCGCTTGCACGCGGGAATCCCGTCGAAATGGGCAGATTTGCCTCTCCTTCGGGGGTGAAGGACCCGGTTCCGAAAGAATTTCGAACATCCGTGCCGAATTGACTGCAAACGCTTGCACGATGGGTGTGCCCGGGAGTAGCGTCTGGACTGTTGTCCTGAGCGCACTTCGGCGCCAGATGGGGGAGAGTCAATGTTGACCAATCACACCGCTGCACGCCGATTTGTGGCCACGGTCGGCTCTGCGGCGATCATCGTCGCCGGCCTCGTGTTCGCGCCGGTGGCCGCCGTCGCGGCGACTCCGACCGTCGACCTCGTGGGCAGTCTGCAGACCGAACTCGGCTGCGCCACGGACTGGCAGGCCGACTGTGCTGCCACCCGGCTCGTTCCGACCGGGGTCGACGGGGTTTGGTCGGCCGAGTTCACCGTCCCGGCGGGCAGCTACGAGTACAAAGCAGCACTCAACGACACTCTCGACGGCTCATACGGCCTCGACGGCGGGGCCGCCAACATCCCGCTCACCATCGCGGGCGACAGCCACCTGCGGTTCACCTTCAACCTCGCCCTCAAGCGCATCGGTCTCGAGGTGCTCTCCCTCGCCGGTCCCTATTCAGCAGCGGATGCCCCCCTCGCGGCGGCCCCCGTGCGCGAACCCGGCAGCAACGAACAGTTCTACTTCGTGATGACCGACCGCTTCAAGGACGGCGACCCGGCCAACAACACCGCGGGCCTCGGCACGGATCCAATGGCGACCGGCTTCGACCCGACCAACAAGGGCTTCTACAACGGCGGAGACCTCGCCGGCCTCAAGTCCTCACTCGACTACATCCAGGGGCTCGGCACGACGGCCCTGTGGCTCACGCCTTCGTTCATGAACAACCCCGTGCAGGGCGTCGGCGTGAATGCCTCGGCCGGATACCACGGCTACTGGATCACCGACTTCACCCGGATCGACCCGCACCTCGGCACCAACGCCGAACTCGCATCCCTCATCACGGACGCGCACTCCCGAGGCATCAAGGTCTATTTCGACATCATCACGAACCACACGGCCGACCTGATCGACAACGCCCAGAAGACCTACACCTACGTCGACAAGGCGACCTCTCCGTACAAGACCGCGGCCGGCGTCGCCTTCGACCCCGCCGACTACGCCGGGAAGTCCGACTTCCCCGCGATGAACACCTCCTCGTTCCCGTACACCCCGTCCCTGACCCCGGCCAACGCCAACCGCAAGGTGCCGGCCTGGCTGAACGACCCCACGCTTTACCACAACCGCGGCGACTCGACCTTCCAAGGCGAGAGCGCGCTCGACGGCGACTTCTCCGGCCTCGACGACCTGATGACCGAGAACCCCACCGTCGTGAACGGCTTTATCGACGTCTACAAGAAATGGGTTGACATCGGGATCGACGGCTTCCGCATCGACACCGTCAAGCATGTCAACCTCGAGTTCTGGCAGACCTGGTCGAAGGGGGTGCTCGACTACGCCCAAACACAGGGCAAACCGGACTTCTTCATGTTCGGCGAGGTCTACGACGCGGATGCCGCCAAGACGTCCCCCTTCGTGCGCAAGACCGACCTCGGCTCCGTGCTCGACTTCGGTTTCCAGTCGCAGGCCACCAGCTTCGCGTCCGGGAATTCAGCGAAGGGCCTCAGCCAGCTGTTCGCAAGTGACGACCTTTACACAACTCCCCGCTCCAGCGCCTCCGCGCTGCCGACCTTCCTGGGCAACCATGACATGGGCCGCATCGGCTCGTTCCTGAAGAGCACCGCTTCTCCGCTGCAGCGGGACACGCTCGCGCACGAGCTGATGTTCCTCACCCGCGGCCAGCCCGTCGTCTACTACGGAGACGAACAGGGCTTCGCCGGCCCGGGCGGGGACAAGGACGCCCGCCAGTCGATGTTCGCCACCAAGGTGGCCGACTACGCGAACCAGCCGCTGATCACGGGGGAGGCGGCAGGGTCCGTTGACCGCTTCGGCACGGATGCCCCGCTCTACACCAAGATCAGCGCCCTTTCCACGCTGCGACGCGACCACCCCGCCCTGGCCACAGGCGCACAGATCGAGAGGTTCGCCGACACCGGCGCCGGGATCTACGCGTTCAGCCGCGTTGACCGCACCCAGAAGATCGAGCACCTCGTCGCGGTCAACAACTCGACGGCCGCCAAGACTGTGACCGTGCCGACCCTCACCAACGGTGCCTCCTTCTCCGTGCTCTACGGCAACGGCACGCCCGCGGCCTCGACCGCGACCGGCGACCTCTCGGTCACCGTGCCCGCGCTCGGCTCGGTCGTGTTCGTCGCCGACCGCACCGTGACCGCGCCCGCCAGCGACGCCGCGATCACGGTCGCCGCCCCCCTCGCCGGTGCGGGCGTATCCGGCGTGTCACCGGTGTCCGCCACCGTCGACCAGGCCACCTGGCGGGAGACCGGTTTCGCTTGGCGCGTCGTCGGCTCCCCGGACTGGACCGAACTCGGCACCGCAGAAGACACCAGCCCGCGGGTCTTCCATGACACGGCCGGACTCGCGAAAGGCACCCTGGTCGAGTACCGCGCGGTGTCCACGGATGCCGCCGGTCAGCGAGCCGCCGCCTCCAGCTTCGCCTCGGTCGGCAACACGGTGACCCTCGCCGCTACCGGAACGCCCGCTCCCGCCGTCGACCTGGTCACGGTCGCGGGCAACGTCGACTCCGAGATGGGCTGCACGGCGGACTGGCAGCCCAGCTGCGAGGCCGCGAAGCTCACCAAGCGGGCCGACGGGGTCTACGCCGGTACGTTCGACCTCCCGGCCGGCGCCTACGAGTACAAGATCGCGATCAACGGTTCCTGGGACGTCAACTACGGTGCCGGCGGGGTGCCCGACGGCGCCAACGTGGCCTTCACCGCCCCGGGCGGACCCGTGACGTTCTACTTCGATCCGCGCAACCACTTCTTCCAGAACACGGCCCAGGGCCCCATCGTGGTCGCGGCCGGTTCGTTCCAGGAGGAAGCGGGGTGCCCCGGCGACTGGAAGCCGGGCTGCCTCGCGACGTGGCTGCAGGATATCGACGGCGACGGCATCCTGACCTGGAGCACGAGCACCCTGCCCACCGGGAGTTATGAGGGCAAGGCCGCGCACGGGCTCGGCTGGACCGAGAACTACGGGGCGAACGGCGCGCCGAACGGCGCCAACATCGGCTTCACCGCCACGTCCGGAAAGCTGACGACGTTCCGCTACACTCTGGCCACCCATGTGCTCACCATCGAAGCAACGGACCCGCCCCTGGCCGGAACCGGGCAACAGCGTGCCATCTGGCTCGGCCAGGACACGCTGGCGTGGCCGCGCGACCTGCTTCCCGTCAACGCCGACCCGGCTGATCTCGGCTACGCCCTGCATTCCTCGGCGGACGCGACCCTGAAGCTCGTCGACGGAAAAGTCGCCGGCGGGGAGACCGTGGCGCTCCGGTACGACAAGGCCGGGCTCTCAGATGCGCAGAAGACCGCGTTCCCGGCGTACGCGACTGCCGCCGTGCTGCGCCCGGTCGGAGTCGACCGGGCCCGGATCGAGCGGTTGCTGACCACCCAGCTCGAGGTCAGCCAGGCCGGCCCCGATGGCGCGTTGACCGCACTCACCGGCGTGCAACTGCCCGGCGTGCTCGACGACCTCTACAGTGACGCCGCCGTCGCCCGGAACCTGGGGGTCACCTGGTCGAAAAAGAAGCCCACCATCGCAGTGTGGGCGCCGACCGCCCAGAAGATGGATCTGCTGGCCTGGACGCACGGCGATACCGCCGACCCCGAGCGGATCTCGATGACGCGCCAGAGCGACGGATCGTGGACGGTGACCGGCGCGACGGGCTGGGCCGACGCATCCTTCCTCGTGGAGGTCACCGTCTTCTCCCCCGCGACCGGCAAGATCGAGGTCAACCCGGTCACGGACCCGTCCTCGGTGGCCCTCACGACCAACTCGACCCGGTCGGTGTTCGTCGACCTCGCCGACGGGAAGTACCGGCCGAAGGCCTGGGAGAAGACCGAGTCGCCCACCATCGGAAACCCCGTCGACCGGTCGATCTACGAACTGCATGTACGTGACTTCTCGATCTCCGACAAGACGGTTCCCGCGGCACTCCGCGGCACGTACGGCGCGTTCGCCGTGGACGGCGCGGGCACCCGGCACCTGAAGGAGCTCGCGAATGCCGGCCTCAACACGGTGCACCTGCTCCCGACCTTCGACATCGCCACCATCGAAGAAGACCGCAGCAAGCAGAAGGTGCCGGAGTGCGACCTCGCTTCGTTCGGGCCGGCCTCGACGGAGCAGCAGGCGTGCGTCCAGGCGACGGCCGACGCCGACGGCTTCAACTGGGGCTACGACCCACTGCACTTCCAGGCACCCGAGGGGTCGTACGCGGTCAATCCGCGCGGCGGAACCCGGGTGGCCGAGTTCCGCACCATGGTCGGCGCCCTGCACCAGGACGGCCTGCAGGTCGTGCTGGACGAGGTGTTCAACCACACCGCGGCGAGCGGGCAGGACCCCCGGTCCGTGCTCGACCGGGTCGTGCCGGGGTACTACCACCGGCTCAACCCGCTGGGAGCGGTGGAGACATCGACGTGTTGCCAGAACATCGCGACCGAACACCGTCTGGCCGAAAAGCTCATGGTCGACTCCGTCGTGCTCTGGGCCAGGCAGTACCGGGTCGACGGCTTCCGGTTCGACCTGATGGGCCATCACTCCAAGCAGAACCTGCTGGCCGTGCGCAGTGCACTCGACAAGCTCACGACCAAGAAGGACGGTGTGGACGGCCGGGCGATCTACCTCTACGGCGAAGGCTGGAACTTCGGCGAGGTCGCCAACAACGCGCTGTTCCAGCAGGCGACGCAGGGTCAGCTCGGCGGGACCGGCATCGGCACCTTCAACGACCGGCTGCGCGACGCCGTCCACGGCGGCAGCCCCGTCGACGGCGGCACCGTGCAGCAGCAGGGCTTCGGCACCGGTCTCGGCACCGACCCGAACGGTGCGCCGATCAACGCCAGCACCACGGAGGCGCTGGCCAAGCTGGGCCAGGCGAGCGACCTCGTGCGGCTCGGCCTCGCTGCGAACCTGCGGTCGTTCAGCTTCCTGACGAGCGACGGAACCGTGAAGCGGGGCGACGGCATCGACTACAACGGGTCGCCGGCCGGCTACGCGGATCAGCCGGCCGAGGTGATCAACTACGTCGACGCGCACGACAACGAGACGCTCTTCGACCTGCTCGCCCTCAAGCTGCCGGTGGGAACCGCGATGACCGACCGTGTGCGGATGAACACCCTGTCCCTGGCCACCGCGACCCTGTCGCAGGCGCCGTCGCTGTGGCACGCGGGCACGGACCTGCTGCGATCCAAGTCTCTCGACCGGGACAGTTACAACGCGGGGGACTGGTTCAACCGCATCGACTGGACCGGCCAGACGAACAACTTCGGCGTCGGCCTGCCCGCGGCCGCCGCGAACGCGGATAAGTGGTCGATTCAGCGTCCCCTGCTTGAGAACCCGGCGCTCGTGCCGGCTCCGACTGATATCGCGGCCGCGTCAAGCCAGGCTGAGGACCTGCTTCGGCTCAAGCAATCGACCGAGCTGTTCCGGCTGGGCGACGCGAAGCTGATCAAGCAGAAGCTGTCCTTCCCGGCCAGCGGGCCCACGGCGATCCCCGGCGTCATCGCGATGCGGATCGACGACACGGTCGGGGTCGATGTCGACCGCAAGCTCGACGGCGTGCTCGTCGTACTCAACGCGAGCCCGCAACCGCAGACCCTGCGCCTGGCCGACCTCGCCGGGCACGGCTTCACGCTGAGCCCCACGCAGGCGAGGGGCAAGGATGCGGTAGTCAAGACCACGACGTGGGTCGCGGCCACGGGAACCGTCACCGTTCCCGCCCGCACGGTGGCCGTGCTGGTCGACGCCCAGAATCGGTCCGGGCGGGGGTAGCCCGGCGGCCGCATCCGTTTCGCCTCGCTTACGGGATGTCGACGATCTGCTTGCCGAGCGGCATCAGCGCGACGGGGATCAGCTTGAAGTTGGCGATCCCGAGCGGGATGCCGATGATCGTGATGAAGCCGAGGAACAGCCAGAAGCCCGAGAGCACGAGCCAGATCACGTTGAGGAGAGTCTTCATGATGGTTCCAATTATCTCAGATCGTGGTCATCGGGCGAGAGGCGAGCGCGGACATGTGCGGAGGCGCCGACCCGACGCGTGGGCGTCAGGACACTGCGAGTCCTCGAACGGCGCGCTACGGGGCGGGGGAGGCGCAACATCCGTGTCTGATCACGCACCCTGCTGACAACCCCGACGCCTTCTAGACTCGGTGAGATG
>JACMQV010000178.1 GCA_014376815.1 Cryobacterium sp. | reverse complement strand
CGCATGGGTGTACTTGATCGGCGTCCACTCGGTCGCCGGGATGGCCGCGATGCGCTTCCTGACGGCGGAGTCCAGGCGGGCGGTGACGGAGACGTCCGCGCCGCCGGCCAGTGCTGCGTGGATGGCCGCGAACGTGTAGAACGTGGAATCGGCGCGGAACAAGATCCGGGCGGCGGCCATCCCGGGCAGGCGGCGGAGGGCGGCGAGAGCATCCCGGATCAGCCGGGTCGCGCCGTGCGGGGACGAGCAGGCGCCCCGGCGGAGGCGTTGGGCGAGGATGATCGGCGCGCCGGTGACCGTTTTCCGCGTTGCGAGGATCGCGTTCAGCCCCCGCACCTTGGAGTAGCCGAAGCTGGCGCCTTGTTTCTGGTGCCCGTGGACCTCGATGATGGTGTCGTCCACGTCCAGAAACACGTAGTCGCCGTCGGGTTCTGGGACCGGCGGGCTCAGTGCGGCGAGGCTGATCAGGAACCGGGACGCGATCGCGTCCAGCTGACGCACATGGCCGAACGTGAACGCACGCAAGAACGACCCGAGCGTCGACGGGGCGTAGAGGTGAGCGAAGATTTTCCGCATCCCACCGTGTCGGAGCACGGCCATGTCATCGATGGAGCCCGCACCGGCAAGCATCCCGGCCACCAGCGAGACGACCTTCAGCCCGGCGTTGGCACCCTTGTCCGTGGCCACGCTCAACCGCCGGTCGGCCAGACGGCGCAGGCCGGCTTTCTCGGCCAGTTTCATCGCGGGCACCAACCCCGCAGAAGACACGAGGTTCGAGTCGTCAAATGACGCGGACACGGCTGCGGTGGTGTGCGAAACTTGTATCTACGAGATGCCCCTCTGGCTCAGCGAATTGTGACTGTGGTAAGTACAATTTTCCCTGATAAGACGGGCATTCTCTGTTTAACGCGCCGCTAGATCCCGATCCCGATCGGTGGATTGAGGCTTAATGCAAACACGACGTGCCCATGCTTGCGCACACCTGGATCCTTGTCGCGCATGATCGCGGCGTACCGCACCACGTTTGGGCGGTCGAGCGCGTCGGCTATCGAATCGCGCGTGAGAGTCTGCGAAGTTCCAAGAACTCGTCTCAAAATGAATGGCCTCCGAGGTTTCGGAGGCTATTTGTCGTTTCCGGCGTGGGTGACGCGTGATCTTCCACTCACGCGGGCTGGCGGCTGCGGATTAAATGACAATGCACGGCCAGGGATGCTCGAACGGCCGCTTTTCGGCGCTGCGAATTGTCCTGGTCGTGCGGTGGAGTGATGAATGGCCGGTTGCAGCGCGCGGTTATGTTCTGAGCGGCGGGTCGATCTCCGCGCCGTCCGGGGCGCCGGGTAGCACCTTGAGTGGCCAGTTGGCCTTGTAGTTGGAGTGGCCATCGCGGTCCCGACGTCGAGTCGTTGACCGTACGGGCCCCATACCCGTTGGGGGAGTCGGGTTGCCTTGCGTTGCCTGCGTGGCACGGTCAGTGAGGAACTTAGACCGACCTCTGATACGTTGCCACTCGCGTTCACGGAGTTCTCCCGCCGGTGAACAGATACGCAATCATGGGTACGCTCGATGAGGCGCGTTTGCGGAACGAGTTCACGCGTCGCTCGGCGGGCAATGTCCCGTCGCGCCCAGCTCGAACGTGAAGGAAACACCGTGTCTGATCACGCAAGAATCAAGGGCCACACCGTGACCCGCACCGTGCACATCGAGGCCTCGCGCGCGAGCGTCTGGAAGGCGCTGACCGACCCCGAGGTGATGGTCAAGTGGTTCGGAGACGGTGTGGGGTTCGCCGCGCTCGAGCCCGGTGCTTTAGGCAGCATCGACTGGGATGACTACGGCAGCTTCCCGATCGAAATCACCGAGGTGGTGCCCGACGGCTCGTTCGGCTTCCGTTGGTCGGGAATCCCAGCCGAAGCGCTCGACGAGTACTCGACGCACGTGCGCTTCATTATCGCCGAGGCTGGTACCGGGACGGATGTCACGGTGATCGAATCGGGCTTCGACAAACTCCCCGGCGGCACCCTCTACCGTCGCGAACGTCTTGAGCAGAACCGAGAGGGCTGGGACGTCGAACTCGACGAGCTCGCGATCCTACTCGAGGGTGACACCCAGTAGTTCACGATTGCGGGGGACCGACGGCGCCGGGTACTGGCGTTGGCGTTTTTTTGTCCACCCCAGGGGGCACTGGTGTTGGCGTTGGTGTTGGTGTGTCGACTCCTCGGGGTGCTTCTGTTGGCGTCGGTTTATCGGAGCCCTTGGGGGGTTCCGCCGGCGCGGTTGCCGGGGGGCCGCTGCTGGAGTACACCGTGACCACTGCTCCGCGGCTCGCTGATGTGCCTCCGGCCGGATCGGTGCGGGCAACTGTGCCGACCGGCCTCGTGGAACTCGTCGACCCTCCGTCGGCGAAGCTGAAGCCGTCGGCCTCGAGCGCCGACTTGGCGTCATCCATCGTCTTGCCGCGTAAGTCGGGAATCGGCACCTGAACCCCCTGGATGACCATGGTCGATGCCTCGGCGAAGGGGTCTCCGCCGTATTTTGCGTTCGCGACGGACATGACGGCGGGCCACATCCGGTGGCGCGCCGTCGCGGCCTGACCGCTGGCAAAGTAGGTGGTTCGCTGGTCGATGTAGCCGCTGACGCTCAGGACCCCGACGACGGTGGCGACTTTGGTGCTCGCCCCGCTCATCCAGGTGTCCTTGTTTCCGTCGGTGGTCCCGGTCTTCCCGATCATCGGCACCTTGGGCGAGGTATTTCTATACGAGTCGGTGGCAGTGCCACTCGTCAGGACTTTTTGCAGGGCGTGCGTCATCCCGGCGTCCACGGACGGGTCGACGGATTGGGTGCAGGTTGATTTCGGGACGGCGATCGGCCCGCTGGGACCGGTGATCTTGTCGATCACGACGGGGCTGCACGTGACACCGTTGTTCGCGATCCCCGCGTACGCGGCCGCCAGGGTGAGGGGAGAGATCTCGTTGGTGCCGATCACGGACGAGGCACCCTGTTGCAACGCGCCCCCGTCGGCACGGTGCACACCAAAAGATTCAGCCGTTTTGCGGATGGCGCACAGGTCCAGTTTCTTGGCCAGGCCGAAGTACCCCGTGTTATGCGATTCGACCGTCGACTCGAGGGCGCTGTAATTCGTCCCGGTTTCATTACTTAAATCGTTCTTGGGATTGAAGCTCGTGCCGTAGTTCTGAGGTCCCTTACAGCTGTCCTGGAACGTGCCCCAATTCGACGTCTGCCGCGAATCGACCCGTTCGTTGAGGGCGTGACCTTCCTTGAGCCATTCGGCGAGGGTGAAGACCTTGTAGGTCGACCCTGGTTGGAAGCCGCTGGAGCCGCCCTGGCCGATGTCGGTGTTGTAGTTGACGCCGGTGTAATTCGCCCCGGTGGACTGCACGGCCGGGTCCTGGCTGTAGTCCTTGTTCTGGCTCATGCCGAGTACCCGCCCGGTGCCGACCTGCACACTCGTGATCACGCCGGCGACATCCCAGCCGGGGTAGGTGGCCGGCACGTTCTCCTTCATCGTCTTCTCCGCAGCGGCCTGCAGGTCGGGGTCCAGCGTCGTGTACACGTTGTACCCACCGCGCCGGAAGTTCGCCAGCCTGGTGGTGTCGTCCGCGCCGAAGGTCGGATCGTTTCGCAGCGTGTTGAGCACCAGATCGCAGAAGTAGGCGCTGCCGCCGGCGGTTTGGCAGCCGGTGCTCGGCTCGGTGATGGTCGGCTGGATCGGTGCCTTGATCGCGGCGTCGTGGTCTTTCTGGGTGATCTTTGTGTATTGGAGCATCTGGTCGAGGATGTAGTCGCGGCGCTCCTTGTTCGCCGCGTACCCGTTGGCGTCGCCGTTCGTCGTGCTCTGCGGGTCGTCGAGCTGGAACTTGAGTGGGTTGTTCACGATCGCTACGAGGCTCGCAGCCTGCGGCAGGGTCAGCGTCGCCGCGGTCGTGTTGAAGTAGTAGCTCGCGGCCGCCTCAATCCCGTACACCGAGCCGCCGAAACCGGTGATGTTGAGATACTGGCGCAGGATGTCTTCCTTGGAATACTCCTTCTCCAACCCGATCGCGAGGCTCATCTCCTTGAGTTTGCGGTCCGGCGTGGTCGCAGTCGCGGCGTCGTAGCAGGTGGTGCGCTTCGTCGGGTCGCCGAGAGACTCGCACTTCTGCACGAGCACGTTCTTGACGTATTGCTGCGTGATCGAGGATCCGCCCCGGGTCGAGCCCGTGACGAGGGTTGCGACGAGGCCGGTGAGCGTGCCCATGACGTCGACGCCGCCGTGCTGGTAGAAACCCGGATCCTCGCCGGACGTGGCGGCGTCCTTGACGAACTGGCTGATCGCATCCGAGGTGACCTCGACCCGGTTCTGGTCGTAGAACGAGGCGAGCAGTTCGGGGGACCCGTCGCTCCGGGTGGCGTACACGTTGCTTTTTTGGGAGAGCTGGCTGATCACCAGTGCGTCGGGCAGGTTCACGACGAAGGCGATCGTCGTCGCCGCAACGATGCCCAGGATGACACTGATCGTGGTGAGGACGACGAACCGGCGACGCGCTCGACGGCGTTTCTTCCTGCTGGGCTGTTTCATAGTCATTGCGTGGATCGCCATTTCTGCGGATCACGCCCGAAACCGGACGGATTCGATGGTTCTTGTTCGTGGTCAGTCGAGGAGATGGAGGGGGGGGGGAGAAGGCCGGATTTCGAGCCGCCGTCTGATTCGATAAGTGGAGGCGCCAGGCAACGGATCGGCTTCTGGTGAACTTCACTCCCGGCTGCCAGCTACCTGAGTATTTATCTGTTTCCTTAGAATCAGCCCCACGACTTGGGTCCGCCCGAGGGCCGGCGTCACAGCGCTGATGGGGTTGTCCTTCGAACTGGTTGATTCTGTTCCTGGAACTCGCTCCAAAACGAATGGCCTCCGAGGATTCGGAGGCCATTCGTCGTATGCGGAGTTGGTGCCGGTCAGTCTCCAGCCCGTGCCGGTTGACCGGCGTCGTCATCGTCAGCTCATTTGAACGCGGCCTGGAGCGCCTTCAGGCTGACCTTGGGGCCATGCAGCCCCCGGTAGATCGGCGGGATGGGCCGGTCGACCCCGAGGAACTCGTACACCGCGTGCATCGCGCCGTGGATCGAGTACTCCACGGTGAACACGACGTCGCCGGGAAGCTCGGTGAACTGGCCGAGGAACGCGAAGTTCTGCGCATCGTCCGGGATGACCTTGGGGCGGTCCCCCGGGACGCGGCGGGCGAACAGCGCGGAGGCGTACGGCATCATCGAGGTCGTGACGTCGGTCGTGGCGAGCACCTCGTCGAGGATGTCCTCGAAACCGAACTGGTGGATGAGCTCGGTGAGGATCTCGGTGCCGGTCGCCTGCGACATCCGCTTCTTGACATAGTCGCCCTCGTTGTCGATCTCCAGCCCCCAGCCCCACATCGTGTAGGTACCCTCGGGCTGATTGGCGAAGTGTGGCTGAGCCACCACGACCGCAGACATGTACCAGCCCGAGTCGATCAACGTCGTCATGGCACCGGTGCCGAGTTCGTTGCCGGTGTACTCGACCCAGCGCTTGATTAGAGTGTCGCTGTGCATCGTCAGGGTGAACGACTCCCACTTGCTCTCGTCGACGTTGCCGCAGAAGGTGTTGGGGCGCCCGAAGTCCGGGGCCTTCTTGGCCAGCTCCTCCCACAACGACCAACTGCCGTCCACCCGGTCCCGGACCAGGGGCGGCACCGTGTCGTTGCCGCCGTAGGTGGTGTCGGCGACGATGGAGCCGATGGTGATGAAGGCGAGGTCGTTCTGGCCGAGGTCGATCGCCCTGCTGCCGGCCGAGTCCTGCACGTGCAGGCGTGTTGCGCGCCGCCGCTTCGGGGAGCTCGTGAAGTCGACATCGGTGACGCGCGTGCCGAAGCGCACGTCGACGCCCTGGTCCACGAGCCAGCGCTGGAGCGGCACGATCATCGAGTCGTTCTGGTTGTACTTGGTCCGCCGGACCCCGGAGAGTGTGTCGAGGTTGTCGAACTCCTGGATGAAACGCAGGAAATAGCGGCGAAGCTCGGCTGCGGAGTTCCACTTCTGGAAAGCGAACGTGGTGCGCCACATGTGCCAGAAGTTGGTCTGCAGGAAGTGCGCACTGAAGAGGTCCTCGATGCGGCGAGCCCCGAGTGCCTTCTCGCCCAGGGCGAGCATGCGCGTGATCTCAAACCGGTCGCGCGCGGTCAGGCCGTACTCGGTGGCGTCCAGGATGCGGTGCCGCGCATCCGCCAAGCGTGTCTTGCCATGGGTCTCGTGCCTGTCGTTCCAGTCCAGCATTTCCTGCCGGACGGTGACTTCGGGGTCTTCCAGGGAGGGAATCGTGGAGAAGAGGTCCCAGGTGGTCTGGTACACCTCCTCGCAGAACATCCGGGCCCCGCGTGTCACCATGGCGCCACGGATTGCGGGAGAGTCCACGGCATCCATTGCGCCGCCGACGTGCCCCAGCTCCTCGAGGATGTGGATGTTCTCGCCGGGTACGCCGGCATCGCGGATGGCAAAGGCTGCGGTCGCCATGCCGGCGATGCCCCCACCCACGATCCATAAATGGGCCTGTTTCGGGTCGATGCTCAAGATCGTTCCTCTCGTTCGGCTGCCTCAGCTAGAATCGGACTGTGCTCATTTCGGAGCGTAATCCGCATGCTGGGTCTGATGCAAATCGGTCAGGAAACGTCCGGCCGTGATCCTGACCACCCGTTTGGAAGGAGCGTTACCCGTGACGTCAACGCAGGCACCGAGAATGCTGTCCACAGTTGGCCTGCGGGCCCGCAACAAGGCAGACAAGCAGCAGCGCATCTATCTGGCCGCCTCGGAACTGTTCGCCAGCCGGGGCTACTCGGCCGTGACGACGCAGATGGTCGCGGACCGGGCGGACGTCGGAACGGGCACGCTGTTCCGTTACGCCAGCTCCAAGGCGGAACTGCTGATGATGGTCATGAACGAGCAGATGCGGCTCGACACCAGGGAGGGCATCGCCGCCGCCGCTTCCGGCACCTCGCCGACCGAGGCGATCATGGCGCTGCTGGCACCCCAGATTCACCTGCCGCTGGCGTTCCCGGAGAACACCGCGGTCTACCAGCGGGAGATTCTCTTCGGCGCCGAGCACGGGCAATACCGTACCGAGGCGCTCGCGCGGATCTCCGAACTCGAGGAAGCGATCGGGGACATCCTGGGAAGATTCACGAGCACCCACCGGGTCAGGCACGGGGTCGACCTCCGCGGCGCGGCGCGAACCATCTTTTCGACGCTGCACATGGAGCTGATCCGTGTCAGCATCGGGCGCGAGGACCCCCAGACCCTGACGGCGACCTTGCGCTCGCATGTCGACGTCCTGGTGTACGGCGTGCTCGCCCCGAAGTAACTCGGCAGCGAAACCGTGCCCGGTGTCACCGCACAGGGCGGCACGCTGAACCTGAGGCGTTAGGACAACAGTGGCAGGAGAATCCGGGACCCCGCCCCGGTCACACCGTTCCTGCTGTCGATCCGACCCCCGCGATCAGCGCGCGCAGCGCGAAGGCGTAGTGCGAGTCGCTCCCGTAGCTGCTCAACTGGTCTGCCACCGACACGGTCAGAGGGAAGCGTTTGGCGGGAAGCGCCGACAGGGCGCCGGCGAGAATGAGCTCCGGCTCGGTGCCCGCTCGGATGGCATTCCGGGCCGTGGTGAAAGCGAACCAGCCGTAATTGAGGGCGAGAACGCCGCAGAAGGTTGCGACGGCCTCGCCTCCCGTGATGCCGCCGCGGTGCAGTATCCCGAGAGCGGCCTCGCCGATGACGGTGGCGTTGATGCCGGGGTTCGAGTGCGTGAAGAGTGGCACGATCGCCCACGGATGTTCGGCCAGGACCGCCCGGTGCGCCGTCGCGAATCCCGCCAGGTCGGCCAACCAGTCGTCGGTGGGCGCGGGGAGCTCTATCCGGCCGAGCACGCGGTCGAGCATCGCGTCCACGAGTTCGTCCTTCGTGGCGAAGTAGCGGTACAGCGCCATCGGGGAAGAGCCCATCCGCATGGCGACCGCCCGCATTGTCAGGGCCTCGAAGCCGTCGCGCGCGACATGCTCGGCCGCCTGCAGTATCTCGTCGGCCGTGACGGAACTGCGCACCCGACGCACTCGACGCTGATCGGTGGCTTTTTCTTCTGACATCCCTTGACTCTCGATTTGTTTACGCTGTACGTTATCTTCTGCGTACACCGTACACTAACCGATTGGAGCAGAAGAAATGAATACGACACTCCCGGCTGCGGCCGATTCCGTGGCCTTGCGGCGCACGACCGGATTCCTATTCCTCGTCGGCGCGCTGGCCTTCGGGACCGCCGCCAGCGTCCTCTCCGCCACCTTCGACTGGCCCGATATCCTGCGCGAGGACGCCGATCTCGTCCTCCCGGCCTTTCTCGAGGGCGGTCCGGCCCTGATTTGGACCTGGTTCGCCACGGCGTGGACCTACGCGATCCTCGTCGTACCGTTGCTGCTTCTGCCCCGCGTGCTCGGTCGCGCCGACGATCCGGCGTTACGGGTCGCGACGGCGGTCGGAGCGGCCTCCGTCGCCTTATCCCTCATCGGCTTCCTTCGCTGGGTCTTCGTCGTCCCCGCCCTCGCAAGCTCGTGGGAATCAGGAGACGCGGTGACCCGCGCTGCCACCGAGGCCGCGTGGCTTGCCCAGCACCAGTTCGGCGGAGCGCTCCTCGGTGAGCACCTCGGCCAGCTCGGTGCCATCGCCTGGTCGATCACGCTCAGCATCATCGTCCTGCGCACCGCAATCCTGCCGCGCTGGCTCGGTTGGTTCGGGGTGGTCTCGAGCAGCATCTACCTCCTCAACCAGGGTGACATCCTTGCGACCGCCATTCCCGGCTTCCCCATCATCGACATCGCCGGCCTGATCGGAAGCGCCAGCTGGGGGCTGTGGGTCGCCACCCTCGGCACCACTCTCATTCTGCGTAAGACACGTCGGGCAACCACGCCCGGAGTCTCAGGCGAACGCGACGACGCCGCCTCGGTCCGGGCCTGAACTGGTACCGTCATCGGAGGGTGCCGCGCAGGTAGGCCAGCTGCGCGCGGACCGACGCCTCCGCGGCGAACCGGACGGCGGCATCCGGGTGGGCATAGACGCGGTCGGTGACCTGTTCGACCGTCGCGTCCGGCCCCAGGGCGGCCAGAGCGCGGCGCACCTGGTCGAGGCGCTCGTGGCGGTGGGCGAGGTATGCGTCGCACACCGCCCTGAGGTCGGGAAGCACAGGGCCGTGGGCGGGGAGAACCGTGGCGGGCCCGAGCGCCCGCAGGGTGGAGAGCGAGCGCAGGTAGCCGTCGAGCGTTCCGTCCGGGTGGGCGATGATCGTCGTTCCGCGCCCCAGAATCGTGTCGCCGGTGAGCACAGACCCCTTCGGCCCGTCAGCGGGCAGCTGGAAACACACGGAATCCGCGGTGTGCCCCGGCGTGGCGATGACACGGATGCGCGTTCCTCCGGCCTCGATCTGCTCCCCGTCGGTCAGGGGCGCGGCATCGACGCAGAACGCCGGGTCGAACGCCCGCACCCGCGCGCCGGTGAGCCGAGCGAACCCTTCACTCGCCGCGCTGTGGTCCGCGTGGTGATGCGTGATCAGGACCAGATCGATCGAACCGGCCTCGGCCAACACTGCCAGGTGGGCGTCGTCGGTCGGTCCCGGATCGACCACCACCAGCGATTCGGAGTGGGGTGCGGCGATGAGGTAGCTGTTGGTGCCGTCGAGGGTCATGGGGCCGGGGTTGGGCGCGAGCAGCCGTCGGGTGAGCAGGCTGCTGCGCTCGATACCCACAGTCCGGTGTGCGTGGGTTCCCATGCGGGGAAGCCTAGCGGCCCGGGCTCGGCCCCGCCGATCAGGCCCAGAGGCTGATGTCGAGCTGCAAGCGAGCGTCGGTACCGAGCACCGCCTGCCCCATCGGGGCGATCGGGACCGGCAGCTGCCACTGTCCGCCGGCGGATTTTCCCGGTGCCCAGTCGAGCTGGTGGGGCAACTGCGCCTGCTCGGCGATGCGACCGGCGAGGGCGCTGTTCCATTCCCAGGTCACGCTTCTGGCCACGCCGGTGTCGTTCACCTCGACGTCGACGATGAGGGTGTCCTGCCAGTCCGCAATCTGCTCCAGATGGTCCCCGAAACCGAGGATGCCGCCCGTCTCCTTGAGCGAGCTCACCTTGAGGTCGAGGGCGTAACGGCATTTCCGCACGTTCTTCGGCTGCAGGAAGATCGTCATCAACGGCACCGGTGACAGCGGCCCGGCGATACCCTGGGCGGCTGCGTTCAGATCGATCGGGCAGTAGTGATCGGCCGTCTGTTCATGGATCAGCACGGGCACGCCGCGGATGGCCAGCCTCGCCTCGCCCTGCCAGATGCGGTCCTTGCGATCGAGCTCCACCCCGTGCAGGCCGACCTCCACCCGCAACCCACCGAACAGGAAGCGGGACAGGTTCTGGTACGTTTCCTCGGAATTGACCAGGCCGTACCGGCCTGAGTGGGAGCGATGGATGTAGGCGCGCGCGGCCCCGTAAACGTACGCGTTGCGGATGGCGACCAGGCCATCGCTCTGCATTCCCATGACCGCGGACGACAGCCCGGCCGCGACGGCGTAGTCCCGCGAATTCGTGCCGACGATGCTCAGGACGCGGGAGGCCGGGAAGGTGCCCACCAGTCGTCTCGGGTCCCACCGGCCTGTCTTCGGGTCGGTCTCCCGGTCAGGGTCGTGGCCTGCCGGCAACAGGTATTCCTGCATGCGCCGGGGCGCGAAGATGTCGCTGCCCAGCGGCCCGAACCGGTCCATGATCCAGCCGCCGATCGGCCCGCCGAGTTCGGGGGAGATGCCGCCGTGCGGCGTGCCGATCGTGCAGAGCTTCGACACGGCCCCGGCGGGGTCAACGAGTTCGCGCTGCAGCGCGGCGCGGCAGATCAGCCCGCCCATGGAGTGGGCCACGAGGTAGACCGGGGGTCCTCCGCGGGTCTTGCTGCGCACCAGGTCGATGAAATCCACCAGCCCCCTCGCTGCGCGGCCGATATCGTACGGTTGCGGCTCAACACCGAATGTGCCAGACGAGGCGTCGTAGAACCGGTAGATCCAGACGGAGTTCGGCTCCAGTGAGCCCGCAGCGGCATTGATCAGGATGTTCTGCTGGCTGCCGCCGACTTCGATCCGGTACTGCTGGTCCCTGACCAGCCGCAGCAGTGGACCCTCGTACTGATAGAACCGCGGCTGGCCGCCGGCCCCCACCCGCACATGGGTCGAGCCCTCATTGAACCCGTAGAACGGGTCATCCGCTGCAACGTCCATGGCGTTCTGGCCGCCGGCAAAACCGCGAACGTAAATCACGGGGTAGCGCTCGCTCATCGCGTCTCCAATCGCGCGTGACAGTTCTCGGCAGGGCCCAGGGTGCTGGCCATGGTGGCACGACTGGAGGCGCACGGCAAGCGGATGCCGGTCCTGCGCCAGACAACAACCGCACTGCGCGCTGGAACAAACGAGGCCGGCATCCGCTGGATACGGCCTCAAAGCGCTCGGGGTGCCCCAGGTGATCAACGGCTGACCGGCGGCGACTGAGAACAATCGCCGTTCACTGCACCGAATCCGCTGACCGGCGATTGTTGTTGCGTGTCCCCCTAACCGGGCGCGTGAACCCGCCGATAATGAACTGGTGGGATGGAAGACGATGGATGCAGAGCCGCGCGAGACCGCGAGCACGACGATCAGCCTGCTCCTGCGCCACGTGCGCCAGCAGGGCGGGGATGAGGCGGTTGCCGAGGTGCTCGCCCGGGCGGGCGTGGCGCAGGATGCGGCCGTTCTCCAAAGTGCCTCGACGTGGGTCGGGTATGACACCCGGATCCGGCTGTTCGAGGCGGCAACGGCCGTGCTCGGTGACCCGGCGACCATGTTCACCGTGGGCGCGGGGTCGGTCCGCGGCGAGATCCAGCCTGTGCTCGTGCAGCTGCTGACCGTGTTCGCCTCGCCGGCTGCGATCTACCGCCAGCTGCCGCGCATGGTGCCCAAGTTCACCACCACGTCCACGATGGACGTCGTCGAGGTCGGCCGGACCACGGCGACCCTCCGCTACCGCCTCCACGACGGCTATCACCCCTCCCGCCTGGACTGCCAGTACGCCCAGGGCCTGTTTTCGGCCGTTCCGGCCGTCTTCGGCCTCGCTCCCGCACGGGTCAGCCACCCGCGGTGCCAGTCGGATGGCTACCCGGAGTGCGAATACCTGGTGACCTGGTCCATGCGGGTGCACTGGTGGTCACGCCGGACCAGGAATCGATGGGTGGACGACTCACTGTCCGTTCTGCGCGACAAAGTTCGCGAGGTGCAGTTGGCCGCCGCGGACCTCGTCAGCAGCGACGACGTCGACGACGTGCTCGCCCGAATCGTCGACCGCGCCACCTCGGCGGTGCTCGCGCCCGGCTACCTCCTCATCGTCGAGCCCGAGGGAGGCGGGGCGCCGCTGGTGCGCCACCGAGGAATGACCGACGAACGGGCCGGGGCGCTCGTCGAACGGATGCTGCGCGGCGAGCAGTTGGGGGAGCGCGCGCTGGTCGTCGACATCGCGTCTAACCGGCGGATCCACGGACACCTCGCGGCCCTCTTCTCCGAGGGACACGCCGCGATGGGCGGAGACCGGGCACTGCTCGAGGCCTACGCCGGACACGCGGCCGCCGCCCTCGACCTCTTTACGGCACTCGAGGAGTCGCGCAGGGAAGGACTGCGCACGGCCGCGCTTCTCGGCCTCGCCCACGAGCTGGCGACCAGCGACAGCGTCGAGGCGATCGCGGAGGTCGTCGCGTCGGCGCTGCCGACGATCGTCGGCAGCCACTCCGCAGGGGTCCTGCTCTGGGACGCCGATCTCGGTGAACTCCGCCCCGTCGCATCCACCGGCCTCGGGGCCGCCCAAAGCGAGCAGCTACTGCGTACGACGATCTCGATCGACCAGACGCCGGAACTGATCGGTCTTCTCACCCGGCAAAAACGCCTTCTGATCACCGCAGACGGGGCAAGCCCGGCACTGTCGGACATACTCCGCGCGGTCGGTGTGTTCAACGTTGTGGCGGTGCCGCTCCTGGCCGGGGATGTGCTGATGGGCGTCGCCACGGTCAGTTGGCGCGGAGCCGTGGGCGAGGCGGTCCTGGCTGAGGCCACCGCCCGGATGGAGGGCGTCAGCCACCAGGCGGCCACGGCCATGCAGAAGGCCCGGCTGCTCACCACGGTTCGCCACCAGTCGCAGCACGACGCCCTGACCGGCCTGCCCAACCGGGTCCTGTTCGCCCTGCAACTGGACACTGCCCTGTCGGAATGCCGGGACCAGACCGCCACGGCGGTGCTGTTCTGCGACCTCGACAACTTCAAACGCGTCAACGACCGCCTGGGACACCGGGCGGGCGACGAGTTGCTGCGGCAGGTCGCGGCGAGATTGCGTGCGGAAATGCGGAGCGGGGACGTGATCGGGCGGCTCGGCGGCGATGAGTTCGCGGTGCTGGTCACCGATCTGGAGGGCGAGGCGGCGGCCATCGACCTGGCCCGTCGGGCAGTCGACTGCCTGAACCATCCGTTCCACCTGGCCGGCCAGGACCTGCGGATCTCGGCCAGTGTGGGCGTCGCCGTGCACACGGGTCAGGGCGGCCGCGGCGAGCGCCTCCTCGACCAGGCCGACGGTGCCATGTACGCGGCCAAGCGAACCGGACGCAACCAGATCGCCGTCGCCGGCCACGAGGAGCGCGGGGATGCCGGAACATCGCTCTCCCTGGAACTGGCGAGCGCCCTGGACGCGGACCAGATGAGGCTGTACTTCCAGCCGGTCTTCGACATCTCCCGTGCGGGGGAGGAGCGCGTGGTCGGCGCGGAGGCCCTCATCCGCTGGGCTCACCCCCGGCTGGGTGTGCTGGCCCCGGCCGCGTTCCTGCCGCTGGCCCAGGAGACGGGACTGATCACCGAACTGGACCTGTGGGTGGTCGGAGCCGCGTGTGCCGCGGTCGCTGAATGGCCGCAGCCGGCGGGGCGCCCCTTCGGCGTCGCGGTCAACCTCGACGCCGCCACGCTGCTCGACCGGAGACTCGTTCCGACCGTTCGCGCCGCCCTCAACCGACATGCCCTCGCGCCGGAGCGGCTCATTCTGGAAGTGGTGGAGAGCAGTGCTCTCATCGACCTCCCCGGCATCGTCGAACGGCTCGTGGAACTGCGTCGCCTGGGCATCCATATCTCGCTCGACGACTTCGGGACCGGTTTCTCGACGCTCGCCTGGCTCAACGCCCTGCCGGTCGACCAGATCAAGATCGACCGCAGCTTCATCATGAATCTGCCCGACGCCGCCTCCGTGCCGCTCGTGCAGGGAATCCTCGCGCTGGCATCGAAACTCGGCGTCGAGGTGGTCGCCGAGGGCGTGGAGACTCGTGACCAGCTCGATATTCTGCGCGCCAGCGGATGCGTGCTGGCGCAGGGCTACCTGCTGGGCCGGCCGAGTGCGGTATTCGACCCGCTGGCCGGCTGGCCCGTGACGGCGGCCGTGGGGCGGGTACCGGCAGCCGTTCGGTCCTAGATGGCGGACCAGCCGCCATCGACGGGCAGGATCGCCCCGTTGACGTTGCTGGCGTCGCTGCTCGCGGGCCACGTGATCGAGGCTGCAAGCTCCTCGGCCTCCGAGAACGTGGGGATGACCGCCATGAGCGGCCCGAGGCGCTCCTGCGCCCAGGCGGACTTGAACGGCGCCTCGATGTTGGTCTTCACGGCGCCCGCGGCCACGGCGTTCGCCCGGATGCCCTTCGGTCCGTAGACGACTGCGACGCTCTTGGTCAGCCCGTTGAGGGCGTGCTTGGAAGCGGAGTAGGCGACGCCCGAGGCGGATGCCCGCAGGCTGGCCTCCGAGGACACATTCACGATCGCGCCGTGTCCGGCCTCGATCATGCCCGGCAGCACCGCGCGGGTCAGTCGCATGACCGAGGTGAGGTTCACCGCGAAGACACGCTCCCAGGTGGCGTCGTCGATCTCGGCCAGCGGCAGGAACGCATCCATGATGCCGGCCACATTGGCGAGCACGTCGACCGGGCCGCCGGCGGCTGCCAGGAGCGCCTGAGCAGTCTCTTCCAGGGCCACATCGCCGGCGAGGGTCGTGATGTCGAGGTCCGGGAAGTCCTCGGTCAACTGGCTCAGCCGTTCGGTCGAGACGTCGCCTGCGATGACCCTGGCTCCCTCGTGGGCGAAACGGATGGCCGTGGCGCGACCGATTCCGGACCCGGCTCCGGTCACGATCACGGTCTGGCCCTGGAAGCGGTTGGGGATGAAATCGACGGTCATGACGGTGTTCCTCTCCGAGCGATAGCGGTCTGAGTGCGGCGCTAACCACTATTTAGCACTCGCCACCGACCTGGGGCTACCGGCCGCGCGGGACCAGGTTCCGATTCGTCGCCGACCACCCCCGCCGAGCCACCCGCGCCCCGAACCAATTCGACGGAGATGTTCGCCAGGGACCGGTTTTTTCGGCCTGATTCCCGCTTTTTGAGAAGAATCTCCGTCGAATTGGTTCGGGGGGCGGCGGGGGCGGCGGGGGCGTGGCGGTCTGACCGGCGCGATCATTCCCCCCACATCGTGCGGGCCGTCGAGGTTAACCGCAACCGGCCGATCATCTACAGCGCGGGGGATTTCGTGGACGCCTCAGCCGATGCGGGCGACCGTGACCGCGATCTCGGCCACCGGCCCTTCGCCGGTGCGGTCGAGCTGCTCCGCGATGGCGTCGTGCACGCGGCGGCACACCTCGGTGGCGGCGAATGACTCGACAATGCCGATCTTGACCGAAACGCACAGGCCGGACTTGCGCTGCACGATCACCACGGAGTTGGCGGAGGACGACCGACCGGTCACCGCGTCAACGGCGGCGGCGATCACGGTGGCCACGAAAGGCGCGGCCGAGTACAGCGTGTCCACGCCGGGGACGGCCCGGACCAGGTCGTCGAGCAGCCCGGCGGAGGGGAGGACGTCACTCATCGCTGCTCGCTTCCGTTGGAGAGGGGACTTCGGCAGCCGGGATCGCGGCATAGAGGTCGCGGATCGTGATGTCGACGGCGGCGACGTTGAGATCCGTGTGCTGGCGCAGCGCAGCGTAGAGCACCCGCCGGAGGGCGCCGGCCGTGGCCGGAATGTTCTCCCCTTCCCGGACCGAGGCGTCGACGCGCACGGTGATGGGGGTGCCCGGCACGGTCACGTCGCCGTCGAGACGGCACCGGCCCACGATGATGTTCGGGAGACTGTCACCGGCGGCCCGAAGGATGCCGCGCACGGCCCCCTCGGTCACCACCAGACGCGCACTCGGAGACGGGTGCTCGATCGGGATGTCGCGCCCGGAACGCGCCTCGAGGCTGATGTGCGCCAGGATCGATGTCACCCAGCCGTCGCCGCGCTCGACCTCGCGCCGAACATCCTCCCGCAGCAGGGTGCGCTGCGTTCGCCGAAGCCGCTGCATCCCCTGCAGGGCGATCTGGCACTCCGGGGAGCCGTCGGTACTCGGGTCCGCGGGGGTGCGGTCCCGGTCGAGATAGTCGCTCAGCTCCTCCAGAGTGTGCCCGGCGTACTGGGCGAGTTCGCGAGCGGCGGTCTGGTTCGCGACGGACGCTGCGGAGGGCTCATCCGATGAGGTCATCGCCATTCCTCCATCTCATGGAGCAGGGTGTTGCGAGCTCGTGCCAGGAGCCCGCGAACAGTTGAGACGGGCAGTTCCAGCTCATCGGCGATGTCGCCGTAACTGCACTCGCCCAGCTCCCGGAGCATCCAGCACCGTCGCTGGTCTTCAGGCAGTTCGGCGAGTACACGCGTCAGGGCTTCCGTCTGTGACTCCGCTTCCACGAGTCTATGCGGGGACTCACGTTCCGGAGCCGGCGGATCCGTGAGGTCGATATCAACGTGCCGCCGCCGGGCACGCACCCGGTCGATGCTCTTGCGGCTGACGATCCGCATCAGCCAGCTCTTGACGGCCCCGCCGTTATCGAGGTTCGGAAGCTGCTGCCACGCGGTGATGAAGGACTCCTGCACGACGTCGTCCATTTCGTCGTTCGATCCGAGAACCCGGCTGGCGTACACCCGCATCAGCGGGCCGTGGCGCCGCACGAGCACCTCGAACGCCCGCACGTCGCCGTCAGCCGCCCGGCCGGCCAGGGTCCGGTCGGGGAAGGATTCGAGCGGAGACGCCAGCGGCTGCCGGGTCGAGGTCGTTGGCATCGCCTCTTCGCCTCCTCACCCGCCGTGTCCAGAAGACATTTGACAAATCCGTGTGACAAATATGCCACAAGCCACGTCTTATGAGTGACCGAATCCGGCAGCCAGGAACGCATGCTGCTCCCACGAAACACCAACGGAAAGGGAAGACGCCGTGAGCGCATCCGACAAGATCGAGAACGCCGCCGAGGATCTCAAGGGCAAGGCCACTGAGGCCGTCGGCAAGGCCACCAATGATGATTCCCAGGTCGCCGAGGGCAAGGCCCAGCAGGCCTCGGCCAGTATGAAGAAGGCCGGCGAGAACATCAAGGACGCTTTCAAACACTGAATCGTCACCTCAGGACAGGCGCTCGGGTAACCGGGCCGCCGCACGACCGGGGGCCGCGAACGACAGGGGCGAAACGCGGCCCCCTCCTGTGTCCTCCCTCCGTGCTAGCTTGCGGGGATGAAGCAGAAAGAGATGTTCCTCCAGGCGGATGCCGCCTTGCGCTCCGTGCTCGACCGGCTCACTCCGGAACAACTCCGACTGCCGGCTCCGGTCGACTGGACGCGCTCGCCGGATCCGACGCTGCGCGACATCGTCGCCGAGCACGCGCGCGACGAGGCCTGGGTGCCTGACGTTCTGTCCGGGCGCACAATCGAGGAGGTCGGCGACACCTATGCCGGTGATTTGCTGGGCCAGGATCCGATCGGGGCCTATGACCGGTTGAATGACCTCGCCACCGCCGCGGTCAATCGTGACCTCGATCCCGACTCGATCGTCCACCTCAGCTACGGTGACTTCCCGCTCGCCGAGTACCTGCAGCACGTGAGCATCTACCGTGCCTTCCAGGCCTGGTCGATCGCCCGGCTGACCGGCCTCGACTACTCCTTGCCCTCGCCCCTGGTCCAGAACCTGTGGGAGCAGATCGTTCCTCAGGTGGATGCCTGGCGCACGATGGGCGTGTTCGGGGCGGAGGTGGACGTGTCACCGCAGGCCGACCTCGAAACCCGGCTGCTCGGCAAGACCGGCTACTGGGTGCCGTGACGGCTGGATCCGGCCGTTGGATCAGATCCAGTCGTTGCGTTTGAACAGGAAGTACAGCAGGGCCGAGAGGCCCACGATCAATGCGCCGGAGCTGTAGTAGCCGAGCGGCTCGGCGAATCCGGGGTAGGGGACGTTCTGGCCGTAGAACCCGGTGATGGCCGTTGGCACCGCGATGATGGCCGCGTACCCGGTGACCTTCTTGGTGATCACGTTGAGCCGGTTCCCCTGAATGGCAAGATTGGCCTCGAGGATGCTGGTGGCCAGGTCCCGCAGGCTCTCCGTCCACTCCATCGCCCGCAGCACGTGATCGTACACGTCCTGGAAATAGGGACCCATCTCATCCTGGAGCAGGTGCAGGTCGCGGCGCAGCAGCGTGTTCACGACCTCGCGCATCGGGAGGATGATCCGCCGCAGCGTCACGAGGCTCTTGCGCAGTTCGAAGGAACGTCGCTGCACCACTTCCTGGTTGCTGTTGGGCAGGAACAGTTGGTCCTCGAGGTCCTCGATCTCGTCGTCCAGCGCTTCGACCGCCTCGAAGTAACCGTCTACGAGGTAGTCGAGCAGACCGTGCAGGAGGTAGGCGACGCCGTTCGTGGCCAGGTCAGGAGTGGAATCCCAGCGGTTCACGACCGCCTCCAGGTCGAATCTGCCGTTCTTGTGCACGGTCACCAGGGCCCGGTCGGTGATGAAGGCGGCGATCTCGTTCGTGCTGACCCGCGCTGTGTCCTTCTCGATGCCGATGGAGTACGCGGACAGGAACAGATGGTCGGGGTAGCGGTCGAGCTTGGGCCGCTGTCGCAGGGTGAGGGCGTCTTCGACCGCCAGTTCGTGCAGATCGAGTTCCTCGGCCAGGAGGGCGAGGTCGCTCTCGGCGGGGTCGGACAGGTCGACCCAGACGACGCTGCCGGGCAGAGCGAGATGCTCTGAGACGTCGGCCAGGGGGAAATCCTCGTCGACGAGGATTCCGTCGCGGTAACAGCGGGTTCGGGTGCGCACAGTTCAGTCAAGCGCGATCGTCTGGTCTCGCGCTCCGGGCGCGCCGAGATCAGCGAATCGCGAGGGCCCACTCGGCGACGGACGCCAGGGTGTCGAGCACCTGCGTGTGCCCGGCATCCGTCAGTTCGATGCGCACGGTGGGTGCGCCCACCGTGGTGGTCACGGTGAGTGTCGCCGCGGCGTCACCGAGCGACCAGCGCAGTTCGAGGGCGTCCTCGCCCCGGATGTTCCAGGCGAAATCCCCCTCGAACGCGGGATGCGTCGACCGCAGGCGGGCCAGTCCGAGCTGTGCCCGGGTGATGTCGGTCGTCAGGGCCTCCTCGATCTCCTCCGCCGTGTAGACGTGGCGGTTCACGTCGCGCCCGCTCCCGGTTCTTGCGAACAGCGCGGAGTCGTCGAGCCCGCCGAGGAGCCCGACGTAGTAGACCTGCGGGCGCCCGGGCAGGAAGTGCTGCACGGCGCGGGCCAGGAAATAGGGCAGGTCCTCGCCGCCGAGCACACTGTAGAACGTCGCGTTGATCTGGTGTGGCAGAGTGAACCACTCGGGCACCACGGATGCGATCGTGGAGTGGCCGGCCGTGGCCGTGTGTGCGCGAGCGAAGATGTCGACCATCTCGGAGTGGGTGAGCAGGCCCGTCTTCGTTCCGATCGGGCCCGCGTCGATGATGCCGATGCCGTCATGCGTGTCGAGCACGGTGATCGCGTTCTCCGGCCGGATCTCGAACCAGCGTGCGAGCCGGTCCACCGTTCCGGTGCCGAGCGAGTGCAACAGCAGCGGTGCGAGCGCGAAGTCGTAGACGCGGTCGACGATCGGGGCGATCGCGAGCTGCTGGCTGTAGTGCGCGTGCACCTCGACCAGCACCTCCAGCTTCTCCTCGTGCGCCAGCGTGACAACCGTGCGGGCGAACTCGAGGGTCTGTTCCGTCATGAAGCTGTCGGTGCCCGGTGTCTTCACGGCGTAGCCGACGGCATCCAGGCGCACGGTCGTGACACCGCCGTCGGCGAGCGTTTTCAGGACGCGGGTCAGATAGGCGAGGGCGGCGGGGTGGTGCACGTCCAGGTCGACCTGGGTGGGCATGAAGGTCGTCCAAACCAGGTGGCGGCTGCCGTCGGCGCCCTGGTAGGCCGAAAACGGGAGGCCGGGCCGTGGCCGGTAGAACGCGGTGATGTCCTTCTCCGTGCCACCGTTGGGGAAGACGGTGTCGAAGGTGAGGAACATGCCGTCGTAGTCGGATGCGCCGCCGCGGGCGAGCCAGTCGACGAATTCGACCGACGAGGAGGAGACGTGGTTGACGATCAGGTCCGCCGTGAGCCCCCGCGTGCCGGCGAGGCTGCGCATGTCGTCCCAGGTCCCCAGGCGCGGGTCCACCGCGGCATGGTCGATCGGGTCGAAGCCGGCGTCCGCGCCGTCGAAGGGAACATAGAACGGCAGCACGTGAACGCTCCCGAATGCGCGCAGCGGCCCGTCAAGCAGCGCCTGCAGGTCGTGGATGGTGCCACCCAGGCGGTCGGCGTAGACGAGCAGCTCGACATCGGTCATGGTGGTGCACTCCCTGTTCGGTCCGGCACCGCACGAGCGACGCCGATTCAGAAGTTACGGCACCCGCTCAGCCAGTGCAATTCCGGCGCCGGACCTGCCGGGGAGCAGCATTAGCGCGAGCGCTCCGGCCAGGGCCGCGAGCCCCGCGACCATGCCGGCGGTGCCGACCCAGCCCAGGCTCACGAAGAAGACCCCGCCCAGCCAGCCGAACAGGCTCGAACCGGCGTAGTAGAAGAAGTTGTAGAGCGACGACGCCTGCGCGCGTCCGACGGTCGCGTCGCTCCCGGTCCAGCCGGATGCGATCGCGTGCGCGGCGAAGAAACCCGCGGTGGCCACGACCAGACCGATCAGCACGGGGAGAACCGCGGTCGTCAGGGTCAGAAGCACCCCCGCGATCATGACCGCGATCGACACGAGGAGCACGGTGCGGCGGCCGAACCGGGAGGCGAGGATGCCGGCCTGCGCCGAGGACCAGGTGCCGGCCAGGTACGCGACGAAGACGAGGCTGATCAGGGTCTGCGGCAGGTCGAACGGCGGCTCGTTCAGCCGGAAGCCCAGGTAGTTGTAGAGCGCGACGAAGCCGCCCATGAGGAGGAACCCCTGCGCGTACAGGGCCAGTTGCCGCGGTGAGCGCAGATTGACGGCCAGCAGGCGATGGAGGGTCTCCGCGGGGTCGCGCGCACGTGCCCGCCGCGGGATGAAGCCGCGCGGTTTCGGGGCGAGGGCCACGAACAGCGCCGCCGCGATCGCGCAGAGGACGGCCACGGAGAAGACCCCGATGCGCCAGTTCGACAGCTCGGCGACGGGCCCGGCGACGAGGCGGCCGAGCAGGCCGCCGATGGAGGTGCCCGCGACGTAGGTCCCGGCCGCGCGCGCGGCGTGGCCGGCCGTGATCTCCTCGCTCAGGTAGGCGATGGCGATGGCGGGCACGCCCCCGATCATCAGGCCCTCCAACAGTCGTCCGGTGAGGAGCAGTGGGAAGGTGGACGCGAAGGGCACCACCAGCCCGAACACGGTCGCCGCAGAGACGGCGAAGGTCATCGCGCGCACGCGTCCGACGTGGTCGGCGACCGCGGACCACGGGATGACGCCGATCGCCAGGCCCACGGTCGAGGCCGAGACCACGAGGGCGGCCGACGCCGCGCCCACGTGCAGGTCTGCGGCGATCTGGGGCAGCGTCGCCTGGGGCGAATAGAGCTGGGCGAAGGTCGCGATGCCGGCGAAGAACAGGGCCGCCAGCAGCCGTCGGTAGTCGCGGCTGCCGCGGGAGTGCCCCGTCCAGGCGTGGGGCAGCCCGGATGCCGGGGGAGCGGAGCGGGGTGCGGTCATTGCTGCACCCACGCTACGCCAGAGCGCGCTCCGCCCCCGCCGCGACGCCGGCTCGCCCTACTCCGGGACCACCAGCGCTGGCGTGTCCTTGCGCAGGGTTTCGCCGCGGAAGAAGCTCGGCTGCCGCCAGTACGTGAGGCCCATCACCGCGCCGCCGAGCAGCAGCAGTCCGACGCCGATCACGAAGACGAGTCCGATCCCGAAGAGCTCAGAGCCGCTCCCGAAGTCGGGGCTCCAGCTGCTCACCGCGGTCTGCACGAAGACGACGGTGAGCATCAGCCCGCCGAGCCCCGGAACGAGCAGGCGCATGAAGAAATTACGGATGCTGCTGAACAGGCTCTGCCGGAAGTACCAGACGCAGGCGAACGACGTCAGAGCGTAGTAGAAGCAGATCATCAGGCCGAGGGACATGATGGTGTCGTTGAGAACGTTGACGCTGATGATGGTCATGACCGCGTAGAACGCGCCCGCGATGGCGCCGGCGGCGATGGTGGCGTAGCCGGGCGAGCCGAACCGCTTGCTGATGCTGGCGAACTTCGGCGGGAGCGCGTTGTAGTGGGCCATGGCAAGCAGCGTCCGGGCGGGGGAGGTCATCGTGGACTGCAGGGAGGAGGCCGAGCTCGCGAGCACGGCGAGGGACATCAGGACGGCGAGCGGGCCCATGATGGGAGACGCGATGGCCGCGAAGATGTTTCCCTGGTTGTCGGGGTTGCTCAGGCCGATGCCGTCGATGCCGACGCCGGAGACCATCATGGTCGCCACGATCAGGGCCAGGTAGAGGCCGAGCACGACGAGGGCGGTCAGGGTGCCGGCCTTGCCGGCCGTGCTCTGGCCGCCCTTGGTCTCCTCATTCATGGTGAGGCAGACATCCCAACCCCAGTACACGAAGATCGCCAGCGAGATCCCGGCGGCGAACTGGCTGAAGCTCTGCACCTGGGTGGGGTCGAACCACGTCCAGCTGAAGGGGATGGCCGTCTTAGAGGCGGTGGAGCCGGCGCCGATCAACGCCGAGACGGTGAAGACGCCCAGCACGATCAGCTGGAACCCGACGAGGCTGTACTGCACGAGCTTCGTGGCGTGCAGGCCGCGGTAGCTGACCCAGACGGCGAGGGCGACGAAGGCCAGGCAGGTGACGATGTTCACGGCCGTGTTGTCGGAGAGGGCGGCGAGGGCGGGATTGCCGAAGACCTCGCCGAGGAACACGTAGAAGAAGCTGACCGCGACGCCGGCCAGGCTGGAGAGCACGATGATGTTGGCGGCAAGCATCCCCCAGCCGCCCATCCAGCCGACGAACGGACCGAACGCCTTGGTGGTCCAGGTGAAGGACGTTCCGCTGTCCGGGGAGTCGGCATTGAGTTCACGGTAGGCCAGGGCCACCAGGATCATCGGGATGAAGGCGACGATGAAGATCGCCGGAACCTGGAATCCGACCTCGTTCACGGTCGCGCCGAGCGAGCTGGTCAGGCTGTAGGCCGGGGCGACCGAGGACACGCCCATGACGACGACGGCCAGCAGGCCGAGCTGGCCACCCTTGAGTCCCTTGCCCGTGATGCCGTGGCGGGTGCCCGCGGCGTCGTGGAGCTGATCGCTGTGAATGTGAGCGCCGACGGCTGGAGCCGCCGCGGTGGAGACTTCGGTCATGATGACCTTTCGGGAAGCAGGCGCGAGCGTCAGCACTGACGATGCGTCGGTAGGGACGGGTGTGGGGACCAATAAATGAATTGAGTTCGTTTAGTTTGGGGGTGGACTTGCCCGATTGCAAGCAAAACCAGAAAATGATGCCAGAAGCTGCCCGCGGGAGGGTCAGTCGGCGGAGCCGGTGGCCTGGGTGGATTGCAGCTGCGCCAACAGTGCGTCCAGGCCGAAGCGGAACGCGTTGTCTGCCGGTGCACCTGCCTCCCGGTCCTGTGCGCCGACGGCGGCGGTGAAGGTCGGGCTGGTCTCGGCCAGCTCCCCGGTGTCGAAGATGTCGGCGGGGGCCGTGGCGTCGAGGGCGGAGCCGAAAATGAAGGACTCCAGGGCAACGATGCCCGGCACGATCAGGGCGGCCGGGACTCCGGCGGCGGCGAGGCCGCTGGCGACCTTCTCATACATCTTCAGCGTCTCGGGGGCCCCGGCGACGGGCAGCACGGCGACGATGGGGATCAGGGGAGCGTGGCCGGCGAAGACGTCACGATAGGACCAGGCCCAACGGCGCACCGCGGCATCCCAGGGCTCCGTGGTGAACCCGCTGACGTCCACCTGGGTCATCACGTGGTCCTGCAGCCATCGCAGCACCTCCTGCTTGGAGGCGACGTGGTTGTACAGGGCCGAGGGGGCCACGCTCAGGCGCCGGGCCAGGCTCGACATCGTGAAGGCGCTGTAGCCCTCGACCGCGATGGCCTTCAGCGCCGCCTCGGTGATGAGCTTCCTGGACAGCACGTTCTCGTGCGGACGTCCGGCTCGGCGAGGGGGGCCGGAGGGTTCCGGCCCGGTGGCGGCCGGTGCTCCGGCGGGGGATCCGTCTGCCATGGTGGGTGCTCGTTTCCGGGTCGGGGACACTGGCCCGCGGTCAGTGGCCGGCGGCGAGACCCACGCTACGGCAGAGGATGCCCCGGCTGGCGCTCCTAGCGAGCGCCCCGGTCGCCGAGATTCGTCGAGTGCTTCTCGGTGCCGCATTCCTCGCACTGGAACCAGAGCTCCTCATCCGCCAGCGTGTCGATGGCCGGCGCGCACGTGCGCATCCGACCTGCGCACGCCTGCTGCATGCAGGGGGGACTGAAGTCCATGGCCGATTTCTCCTTTGAGGCGGGGTCACGCGGGTAAGGGGCACGGTGAACCGGTGGGGGAGCGCTCTCAGACGAAGACGGTCCCTGATGTCGCGTGCCGGGCGACGAGGGCATTCACGGGCGTGACCGAAACGTTACTCCGGAACTGCATCCGAGACCAGAGCGGGTTTCCGGGACGCCTGCCGCACCCGGCTGGTCACCGGCCGAAGAGAACGGGAAGCGTGTTCATGAGCAGCCCGAACCCCAGGACCGTCGCCCCGATCGCGGCCGGGACGAGGCCGGAGGGCGCGCCGAGGAGCCGCGCCCGGAAGCCGAACCAGATCGCCGGGACGGTCGGCGCGACCAGGACCAGCACGGCGGGAATGCCGGCCAGCAGTACGACGCCGATCGGGATCGGCGACTCGCTGCCGCTGTCGTGGCCCTGGAGGCCGAGCAGGGCCTCGCCCAGGACCATGGCCGCGACGAAGGAGACCGGCAGTACCGCCACGCAGATCCAGGCGGAGCGCACCAGGCGGCGGCCCTCGACCGGTGCGCGGTGGGCCGACGGGTGGACGCCTCGACCTGATGTGGACATGGTGCTCCCGTCGTCGGTCTCAGAATGCCCGGATGGTCACGCCCGGGATAGGCGCAGCGGGGCCGGATCGTTCCGTGCTAATTTCGCCAGACCATGTCAGTGCTTCCCGAGGGATCCTCCCGTCCCGCCGACGCGTCCCGGCCGCAGCGACCGCTCTCCCGCGTGGACGTCGCCGACATCGCGGTTCGCCTGTTCCGCGAGCAGGGCTATGAGGCAACGAGCACCGTGGACATCGCCGAGGCGGCGGGGGTCTCGCGCAGCACGTTCTTCCGGCAGTTCCGCTCGAAAGACGACGTGATCTTCGCCGACCACGATGAACTGGTCGCGCTGATCGGCGCCTACTTCACGGCCCCGCACGAGGATCCCTGGCGGGCCGTCACCGAGGCGGCCACCATGGTCTTCGAGCGGTTCCGGGAACGCCTGGAGATCGTGCGCATCCGGGACCAGGTGGTGCGGCAGACCCCCGTGCTGCGTGACCGGGAGACCATCATGGCGATCCGGTACGAACGGATCTTCGCCAGCTATCTTCGCGCCGCCGTCCCCGACGTCCCCGCCCTGACGGCCATCCGGTTCGCGGCCGCGGTCACGGCCACGCATAACTTCGTCCTGCGCCGCCTGATCCGCGGCACGGATGTCGTCGGACCCGACACGCTGGGCGCGGAACTGCAGGAGGTTCGGCGCCTCTTCCACCCGGACAGCGTCCAACCGGACAGCGTCGCGAGCGGCCGCGGGGCGCCTCCGACGGATGCCGTGGTCGTCGCCGTCTTCCCGGCGGCCACACCGCCCGGCGACGTGGCGCGCGCCATCGAGGCCCGCCTCCGTTCCGTACCCGGCCCGCCCTCAAGCTGAGACTCAGTACCACTTGACCTGAGACTCAGTGTCAGGTAGAACTTGTACTTACGCATTTCATGACCGGCGCAAGGGGGCACCGTGCACAATGGGCTGAGCACACAAGTCGACGTCACCAACCGAACGGTCGGTGGCCGACGATTCGCCCTGGTGGCCTTCAGCCCTCCTCCCGGCGCGCTCCTCTCCTGGACCTGGGATGCGCTCACTGCCCTGGGTGAAGCGGTGGACTCGCTCGATACCGGCGAGGTGGACGCCGTCGCCTTCACCGGCGAAGGGGCCATCTTCGGGGCCGGTGCCGACCTCGGCCCGTTCCGGTTCGCCACCTCCCGGGCAGACGGCGAACGCATCGCCCGTGAGGGCTACTCGGTGCTGGACCGGATCAGCCGGCTCGACCTGCCGACCTTCGCCTTCATCAACGGCACCGCCCTGGGCGGCGCCCTCGAGCTCGCCCTTCGCGCCGACTACCGCACGGTCGCCCGCTCCGCCCGCAGCATCGGCCTGCCCGAGGTGCGGCTGGGGCTCGTGCCCGGCTGGGGCGGGCTCTCCTCACTGAGCGAGCTCATCGGGGTCGCCGATGCAGCCGACATCGCCGTCACCCGGTCGCTGTCGGGCCGGCACCTCTCCGCCGGGGAGGCCCTGCGGCGAGGCCTGGTCGATGTGGTCCACGGCGACGAGGACTTCGTCGCGGACTCCCTCGCCTGGGCGGCGGAGGTTCTGGCCGGAACACGGAGCGTCTCCCCGTCGGCGTCCGCGGTCGCGGCGGCATCCGTGGCACGGCCCGGATCGCGCCCCGCCCGGTGGGACCCGGCCGACGTGCGCGCAGCCGTGGCCAAGCGGATCCCCGGGGACATCCCGGCCGTCGACGCGGCACTCAGCCTTCTGATGACCTGGCAGGCCCGGGCAGACGCCCGGGCCGGCACCGCCGCGAACGCCGGCCCGGCCTCCCGCACGGCAGCGCGGCTCGCCCGCGGCGGCGACCCGGTCGAGGCCGAGACCATCACGGCCTTCGGCACGCTGCTCTACAGCGACGAGTGCCGCGCCAGCATCTACGCCTTCTACGCCCTGCAGGCGGCCCGCAAGCGCAGCCGCCACGGCGGGGCCGGCCAGCCGGTCGCCGCCGTCGGCGTCGTCGGTGGCGGGCGGATGGCCACCCAGCTCGCGCTCGTCTTCGCCGAGCGCCTCGACGTTCCCGTCCTGATCACCGACCTCACCCCCGACCGGGTCAGCCAGGCCATCGACTGCGTCGCCGACCAGCTCGAACGGGCCGTGGTCCGGGGGACGATGACGGCCGATACAAGCGCCCGCGTCTCCGCCCTGGTCAGCGGCACGACCGACGTCGCCGACCTGTCCGGGTGCGACATCGTGATCGAGGCGGTCTTCGAAGACCTCACGGTCAAGCGGGAGGTCTGGGCGTCGGTCGAGGCGGTCGTGAAGCCCGGCGCGCTGCTGCTCACCAACACCTCGTCACTCTCGATCGCCGACCAGGGCGCACACCTGCTGCACCCGGAACGCCTGGTCGGGTTCCACTTCTTCAACCCGGTGGCCGTGTTGCCCCTCGTCGAGATCGTGCGGGCGCCGGGCACCAGCCCGGAGACCGTCGAGGCGGCCTTCACCCTCGCCGGCCGGCTGGGAAAGACCGCCGTGCTCGTGGCCGACTCGTCCGGGTTCGTGGTCAACCGCCTGATCACCCGGTGGTTCAGCGACGCCCTGGCCCTGATCGATGCCGGCGCGGACGCGCAGCTGGTGGACACCGCCCTCGTCGGCGACGGCTTCCCGATGACGCCGCTCACCCTCATCCGTCACATCGGCCCCGCCGTGCAGCTGCACATCCTGGACACGATGGAGCGGGGCTTCGCCGACCGGTTCACGGTCAGCCCGAGCCTGCGCCGGATCGTGCAGCTCTCGCTGCCCAGCTATGTCGACACCGACGGCAGGCTCACGGCGGCGGCTGCCGCGGCCGTCGCGGAGGCCCTGCCGCCGGTCGGCGCGCGCCCGGCCGTGCCGGAGACCCAGGCGACAGTGCGCCGCCACCTTCTGCACGGACTGGCCGACGAAGCCGGGCGGATGCTCGCCGAGGGCACCGTGCGGACCGCCGCGGACATCGACGCCTGCATGATCCTCGGGGCCAACTACCCGCACCACACCGGCGGGCTGACCCCGCTGCTCGACCGTTCGGGGGCCTCGATGTCCGCGCACGGCACCCTCTTCCACCCCGCCGGGGTTGCCACCGTGGCTGCCCGTTGAACGCCTCACCCGTCTTCCACGAAAGGGAAACCGTGCCCGACTACGACGTCTCCATGCCCCTCGACACCGACTACTACGGTGTGTTCGCCGATGTTCCCGCCGCCGACCGGGCCTTCTGGGACCGCGCCCGCACCTTCGCCACGGAGACGCTGGACGAGCTGACCGAGGCCTGGGACAAGGCCGAGTATCCGATCCACCTGGCACGAAGGCTCGGCGAACTCGATCTGCTCACCGACGGGGTCGAGGGCCCGGGGCTGACCGAGATGTCGCCGCTGGCCGCCGGCCTCGTCAATATGGAGATCTCCCGCGGGGACGGCTCGATGGGCACCGTGGTCGCGGTGCAGGGCGGGCTGGCCCTGCGCAGCATCGCCCTGTTCGGCAGCGCCGAGCAGAAGGAACAGTGGCTGGTGCCGCTGGCCAGGGCCGAGAAGCTCGGGGCGTTCGCCCTGACCGAGCCGGACCACGGCTCCGATTCGGTCGGCCTGGAGACCACCGCGCACCGCGAGGGCGACGAGTGGGTCATCAACGGTGAGAAGAAGTGGATCGGCAACGGCTCGGTCGGCGACGTGACGGTCGTCTGGGCCAGGGACGACGACGGCAATGTGCGCGGGTTCCTGGTCGAGCAGGACACCCCCGGCTACCACGCCGAGACGATCACCGGCAAGGGATCGCTCCGCGCGATCCACCAGGCCCGGATCAGGTTCGACGACGTCCGGGTACCGCTCGACGCCGTTCTGCCCGGCTCCCGCACGTTCAAGGATGCGTCCGCGGTGCTGTTCGCCACGCGGCTCGGGGTGGCCTGGTCCGCTCTCGGCCACGCGACCGCCGTCTTCGAGGCCGCCCTGAACTACTCGACGAAGCGCATCCAGTTCGGCAAGCCGCTCGCGGGCTTCCAGCTGGTGCAGGAGCGCCTGACCATCATGCTGTCCCAGCTCACGTCGATGCAGCTGCACTGCCTGCGCCTGGCCGAACTCGACGCCGCGGGCACCCTGCGGCCGATCCAGGCGTCGCTGGCGAAGTACCACAACACCCGCGCCGCCCGGGAGATCGCGGCGATCGCCCGGGACATGCTCGGCGGCAACGGCATCCTGCTGGAGAACCACGTCATCCGGCACCTGGCCGACATCGAGTCCATCCACACCTATGAGGGCACCGAGAGTGTGCAGTCGCTCCTGATCGGGCGCGACCTGACCGGGATCAGCGCCTTCCGCTGACCCGGCCCCGCCGGCACCACTCTTCCGCACGACACTCGCACCAGACGAAGGACAAGGGAGTCCCCATGTTTGAACAGCTGACGCCGCTCGAGCCCGCACCCGGGCTGCCCAACGATTCCCCGCTCACCCCGCTGCGATTCCTGCAGCGGTCCGCGGAGGTCTACCCGAACAAGGACGCCATCCTCTACGGCAGCCGCCGTTACAGCTACACCGAGTTCAAGGCGGCGGCCGAGCGGATGGCCCGGGCCATCCGTGCCCGCATCACACCGGGCGACCGGGTGGTCTTCCTGGCCCCGAACGTGCCGGAGATGCTGATCGCGCACTTCGCCGTGCCCCTGGCCGGCGGCATCCTGGTGGCCCTGAACTCCCGGCTGGCCCGGCCCGAAATCGAGTACGTGCTCGCGCACTCCGAGGCGTCGCTGCTGTTCGTCGACGCCGAGCTCGTCGCCACCGTCGGCGACGCCCGGCCGGCCTCGAAGTTCCTCACCGGCGTGATCGAGATCGCCGACGCCGAATTCGGCCTCGCCGCGAGCGGGCTGGACTTCGGCCAGCAGACGCTCGACTCCTTCCTGGCCGAGGGTGACGCCGCCGCCCTGACGGATGCCCGGCCGCTGCGCTGGGACGTCGACGACGAGCGGTCGCCCCTCACCATCAACTACACGTCCGGCACGACCGGCAAGCCCAAGGGCGTCGTCTACTCGCACCGGGGCGCCTATCTCAACTCGTTCGGCGAGGTCTTCCACAACTCGTTCACGAGCGCATCCGTCTATCTGTGGACCCTGCCGATGTTCCACTGCAACGGCTGGTGCACGCCCTGGGCGGTCACTGCGGCCGGGGCGACCCACGTGTGCCTGCGCGCGGTGCGCCCGGATGCCGTGTGGGACGCCATCGACACGCTCGGCATCACCAATCTCTGCGGCGCCCCCACGGTCTGCAGCCTGATCGCGAACGCGCCCCAGGCGCACCGGGTGAAGCGGCCGCTCAGCATCACCACGGCCGGCGCCCCGCCCGCGCCCAGCGTGATCGAGCAGCTGGAGAAGCTGGGCGTGAAGGTCGTGCACGTGTACGGGCTGACCGAGGTCTACGGGCCGTACACGATCTGCGAGTACCAGCCGGAGTGGGACGACCTGCCCGCCGCCGAGCGCGCCCGCAGGATCTCCCGCCAGGGCGTCGGGATGCTGCAGGCCGAGAGCGCGAGGGTGGTCGACGAGTTCATGGTCGACGTGCCCCAGGACGGTGTCACGATCGGCGAGATCGTGCTGCGCGGCAACAACGTCATGCTCGGCTACTACCGGGACCCGCAGGCGACCGCTGAGGCGTTCCGGGGCGGTTGGTTCCACACCGGAGACCTGGGCGTGATGCACCCCGACGGCTACCTCGAACTGCGGGACCGGGCCAAGGACATCATCATCTCCGGCGGTGAGAACATCTCCTCGATCGAGGTGGAGAACGCGATGCTCTCGCACCCGACCGTGCTGGACGTGGCCGTGGTGGGCATCCCGCACGAGAAGTGGGGAGAGCGTCCGAAAGCCTATGTGGTGCTCCGGCCCGACCACGCCGTCACGGCCGTCGACCTGCTCACCCACACCCGCTACCTGATCGCGAGCTTCAAGGTGCCCGACGACGTGCACTTCGTCGAGACGCTGCCCCGCACGGCCACGGGCAAGGTCATGAAGATGATGCTGCGCGACCTGCACGTCGAGCCGGTGGAGTAGGGCCGCTGGCGACGGATGTGACGTGCGGCCGCAGGTCTCGACGGTGCCGCCGTGCGTCCGAGCCGAGCCCCGGCATCCCCGCCTCCGCCGCACGGTGGCCCGCCCCCGGGGTCACCAGTTCGGTAACAGAGATGACCAATACTCGACTTTATGGTGCCATTTGCTGCCCGTACCCGTACGCTGTCACACAACCAACCAGCCTCGTACGGACTTGCGCACCCTGCAGGACCGCCAGCGCGGAGTGACGACTGGCCCGCTGTGACACCGGGTGATCCACCAGAACCACACAGGCGCGCACGCAGCGGCAGAACCAGAGAACAGAGCCATGACCGACGATGAACTACTTCTCGAAACCGACTACACCAGCTACGCGAACTCGTGCCGGGACCCGCACATCACCCCGGCGAAGGACCTGGTCGAGTGCCGGCGCCAGAACGGCCACGACGACACGCACGCCACCCGGGCCGGCCTGCGAGCCATCCGCTGGCTCGGCTATGCCGGTCAGGCTCTGCGGGCCGTCTGAGCCGCTCAGGCCAGCAGGCCCGAGGCTGCCTCCTCGGAGGGACGGGCGTTCGGGGACCAGGAGTGCATTTCTTTGAGGTCCCCGTGCTTGGCCAGCCCGCAATCGGTCTCGTGCACGATGCCCGGCCAGACGAAGTTGTGATCAGCGCGGATGGCGACGGTGCCGGAGACTCCGCACTCCCGGCAACAAGCGGTCAAAACCCGGTCACTGTCTTTCAGTGTTAAAGAGTGAACCTCGACCGGGAGGTCATGCAACCGTTCGGGGCACAACTCTCTTTTTTTCCGGAATCGCCCCCAGGCTCCGACCGCGCTGGCGCGCAAACGAGGGGTGGGACGCTTGCGCGGTTAGGCTGGGGTTGGCACGCTCGATGGATTTTTTTCGACGTGCTCACGCTGATGAGCTGAGCTCGACGGGAATAAGGCCGAAATGAAGCAGAACGTATCCGAACTCCCTCGCATCCGTGCGATGATCCGAAGTGACGGCACGGGTGACCTCACCATCGACGGCGTGAGCCAGCGCATCGTCGCCGCCGACGAGGCCGGCGTTCGCGAAGAGATCATCAACCGGGTCGCGGATGCTGCCCGCGAGATCGGTCGCCCGGTGCGCCTGACCGCCGAGGACGAGCAGGGCCAGTCGCCGCTGATCGTGCACCCCGACGGGGACGTGGAATCCGACGGGGCCTTCATCCCGACTCCCGCCGGCGGCAGCGCCACGGCCCGCTCGTTCGGCGTCACCCAGACGACCGCTCCGGCGGCCGAGGCGACCGAGACCCTGGCGATCGACGTGGTTGCCTCTCCGGAGCCGTATGACGCCACCCTCGCGGATGCCCGGCCCGGCGTCGACGTGGATACGGACTCCGACGGGGCGGACCTCGACGCGACCGGCCGGGGGGCGGCTCCGCTCGATGCCGCCGTGCTGGGAGCACCCCACACCGGTTTCGTGCCGGCCCGGTCGGCAGATCCCCTCGCAACCGCCGCGCTGCGGCCCTTCGAGAACCTCATGTTCGACCCGTCGACCGGCCTCGACTCCGACCTCGACGACTCTGATCTCGAGGACTCTGACCTTGACCTCGGCTCCGAGAACGAGGCGCACGCCGTTCCCCGGTCTGCCTCGCCCTTCATCGGGCTGGTCCCGGCCTCCCCGGCCCCCGTACTCGGCGTCGCACCCGGCGACGGCGCAGGGCCCAATCTCGCCGATTTCATGAACTCCCGTCCGCCGCTGGTCGCCGGCCCGGCCGTTCTGGGCTGGCAGGGAACGGTCCGCCGCGTCACTGGGGGGCTCGTCTCCCCGGCCCCGGGAAACGGAGAGATGTCGCACCGTGCCGCCGTGTCTGCGGTGCAGCGCAGCCTGATCGGGCCGCGCACGATCGTCGTGCTCAACCCCAAGGGCGGCGCGCACAAGACGACGGCCACCCTCCTGATCGCGGCGACCTTCGGCATCCATCGCGGCGGTTACACGCTTGCCTGGGACAACAACGAGACCATGGGCACGCTCGGCGTGCGCGCTCAGACCGCGGCGCACACGAACACCGCGGTCGACCTTCTCCGCGACCTGGATAACTTCGCCTACTCGAGTTCCGCCCGTGTCGGCGACCTCGACAATTACGTTCGCAACCAGGGCGAAGCCCGGTTCGACGCCCTCGCCTCCGACCTCGATCCGGCCGGCGCGGCCAGCATCGACGATGTCGCCTTCGGCAAACTGCACGCCGCACTGAGCCGGTTCTACCGCGTGCTCATCATCGACACCGGCAACAACATGCGGGCGTCCAACTGGGAAGCGGCCGTCGAGACGGCCGACCAGCTCGTGGTCGTCTCCACCATCCGCGAGGACACCGCGTACGGGGCGGCCTCCTTGCTGGATGGGCTGCGGCAGAAGGGGCATGCCGACAAGGTCGCCCAGGCCGTCACCATCCTCGCGTCGCCGGCCAAGACGGCCGACCGGCACCTGTCCAGCCGGCTGCACGACCACTTCAGCCAGCTGACCCGCGCCGTCGTGGATGTTCCCTACGACACGGCCCTCGTCGCCGGCGGATCCCTCAACATCGATGCCCTCGCCCCCCGCACCAGGGAGGCCTGGCTCCTCGCCACCGCGGCGATCGCTGAGGGCCTCTGACCCAGCGGGATCTCAGCCGATACTGATGCGGGTGCCAGCCAGGACTCAGCGGTCACGGATGTCGTTCCGGCATACTGACGATGGTCCAACGTTGAAGCGGCTTTGAAACGGCCCCGTGCCGAATCAGTCCGTGCCGAATCAGTCCATTGTCGAAACAGCATTGCCGATCCGGGCATTGCCGAATAGAAAGATCAGCGTGCGTAAACTTCCTGCCCTCATCTCCGTTGCCACGGTCGCCGTTCTCGCGCTCGCGGGTTGCGGCGCCTCTCCCTCTGCCGACAAGGCGTCCGGAGCGTCGTCGCTCACCTGCACGGATTCCGGCAAGGTTTCGGATTCCGTCAAGGTCACCGGGAAGGCCAACGCCGAACCCGCCGTGAAATTCTCGAAGCCGTTGAACACGAAGACCACCGAAGGTAGCGTCATCACGGAAGGCAAGGGCGACGCCGTGCAGACCGGTGACGTCGTCGAACTGGCCTTCGCGGTGTACAACGCGACCACGGGCGAGAAGATGAATGCCGGGGGCTACGGTGACGCCGCGGGCGCCTCCATCACCCTCGCCAAGGACTCGGGCGTCTTCCCGGCCATTCTCAAGGGCGTCGCCTGCTCCAACTACGGAGCGCGGGTCGCGGTCGTTTCGGCCCCGGCCGACGCCTTCGGCGAGGCCGGGAACAAGGACCTCAAGGTCGGCGCCAAGGACAACATCCTCTTCGTCATCGACGTGAAGGGCCAGATCCCGACCCGCGCGAGCGGCAAGGACCAGAAGCCGCAGGACGGCTTCCCGACCGTCGCACTGGCCAAGGACGGCACCCCGACCATGACGATCCCGAAGGCTGACGCTCCGACGGAGCTGAAGACCGAGGTGCTCAAGAAGGGCGACGGCGCCAAGGTCGCCGAAGGGGACACCGTCACCATGCAGTACGCGGGCGTCGTCTGGTCCAGCGGCAAGGTGTTCGACCAGACCTGGGGCAAGAGCGGTCCGACTCAGATCTCCCTCAGCGGCGTCGTCCCCGGGTTCGCGCAGGGCCTGGTCGGCCAGACGGTCGGCTCGCAGGTCGTCGTCGTCATCCCGCCGGAACTCGGCTACGGCTCCGGCGGACAGAGCCAGGCCGGGATCACGGGCACCGACACGATCGTGTTCGTCGTCGACATCCTCGGCTCGGCCGCCGCGTAGGCGCCGCGGCGCCGAACGGGCCTCGGGCCTCGGGCCTCGGTCCGCGGCCCGTTCGGGATCAGTTCTTCTCGAAACGGCCGGTCTTCTCGCCGAGCCTGATCCGATACAGCACGGCGTGCTGCGTTGACGCGCCGGCGGCATGGTCCGGGGGCAGCACGGATGTCCGGGGATCCGTTTTCGGCCGGGGCCCTGGTCCCGGCTTGGGCACCGATCTCGGCGCCGGCGCCGGTTCCGGCATCACGGTGCCGTCCGGTCCCAGGCGCGGTGCGGCGGTGACGCTGGTCACCAGAGGCGCGAACCGCGCGAGCAGCACGCGCATCCCGGCCGCCGCTTGATCCCCGGTCAGCTCCTCGAAGGTTCCCCAGCCGATCACGCTGCGCCAGTTCGCGAGATCGTCGACCTGCTCCACCTCGAAGCAGACCGACGGGTTCGCACGCATCATCCGCACCTTGCTTCCGGATGCGCTGTGGCCGTAGACGGCGCCGTCCTCGTAGGCATACGAAATCGGCACGATGTAGGTGCGGCCCTCGGTGTGGCAGCCGATTCGGCCGACGATCGCCTCGCGCAGCACAGACTCGATCTCAGGCTCATTCAGTTTACCCAGCATGCGGCCAGTGTGGCCCCGCGCCCGGTGCTGCGCCAGTGTCGGGGCGTCGGCTCGGCGTTCCGCCCCGTGTCCCGAACGAATTCGACGGAGATTCTGCCGAAACTGGCCCCGAACGGGCCTGGAACGGGTTTCTGGAGAAAAATCTCCGTCGAATTGGTTCGGCTCCATCGCGAACACGCCCTCACCGAGGACAGATTTATCTTCTAAAAAAGTTCTCCACAACCTGAGTCAATCTCGCTTATGCGTTCGATTGAGCGTATTCTGGTGTTTGTGACCACCCCCATTGAAAGCCT
>JACMQV010000177.1 GCA_014376815.1 Cryobacterium sp. | reverse complement strand
CCAACGGCAGTCCGCGGTCGTCGATGGAATCGCGCTCGAACAGAGCCCAGAACAGGGCGTGGGTGCTGCCAAGCCCGCCCCAGCCCTCCTGGACCGCCGGGTCGGCCACCGGCCCCTGTCGCTCGCTGCGCACGGGCCGGCCTGGCAGACGTTCGAGGCCCGCCGCATCCGAGATGGTGCGGTCGATCCGCCCACGCACGTCGGGTGCGATGATCCCGCGCGCGGGGGCGCCGGACGAACCCGGGCGCAGCGAGGGACGTTGCGACGGATGCGCCGCCGCGCGCAGGTCCCGGATCGGTGCGTCCCGCATCAGCGACTGCCGCGCCGCCTCGGCTGCGGCCGCGAATCTCGGATCGTCCAGCCGGGCCAGCCGCACCAGCAGATACGGGGGCACGATCGCGCAACGGGTGTGGGCGTGCGGTGATCCGGTCATGGGTCGAGTGTGGCACCAGACGGTGACACTGGCCAGCGAATGAGCGCATCCAACGCCGTGCGGGTATTCCGGGGGAGGCGGGCGCGGACCCGCCCGAACAGATTCGCGCCCGGACTCGCGGCGCCGACCGTAACGTGGGGGGCGGCGGCACCGCGAGCTAAACCATTAATAGCACCGGGAACGCCGCCCGAGAAGGTGCCGGGGGTCGTCCTCCGTAGACTCTCAGCATGCGCTTTGGAATCGTCATTCTCCCGCAGGACGCGTGGCCGGAGGCGCGCCGCAAGTGGCAGGGCGCGGAGGCGCTCGGCTTCGACCACGCCTGGACCTACGACCACCTGTCGTGGCGGTCGCTGGCCGATCAGCCCTGGCACGCGACCATCCCGACTCTGACCGCGGCGGCGGTCGTCACCTCCCGTATCCGGCTGGGCACCTTCGTCTCGTCACCGAACTTCCGGCATCCGGTGACCTTCGCCAAGGAGATCGCCACCCTCGACGACATCGCCGCCGGACGGTTCCTGCTCGGTGTCGGCTCCGGCGGCACGGGCTTCGACGCGTCCGTGCTCGGCCAGCCCGCATACACGCCCCGCCAGCGGCACGAGCGCTTCGCCGAGTTCGTCGAGAACCTCGACCTTCTGCTGCGCCACGAGGAACCGGGCAGTGGCGGTTTCAGCTTCAGCGGTGACTGGGCGAGCGCGGTGGGCGCGCGCATGGTCGGCGCCCCCGCGCAGTCGCCGCGGGTGCCGTTCGTCCTCGCCGCCAACGGGCCGAAGGGGCTGCGCCTGGTCACCGCGTTCGGGTCCGGCTGGGTGACGACGGGGGCGGATGGCGCGGTCGGGGAGGACTGGTGGGCGGCGGTCGAGACCCTGTCGGCACGGCTGGACGACACTGCCCTCGCCGCGGGGCGCGACCCGGCCACCATCGACCGCTACCTGTCCCTCGACAGCGGCGGCAGCTACTCCCTGCAGAGCATCGGAGCGTTCGAGGATGCCGTCGGCCGGGCCGCCGCCCTCGGCTTCACCGACGTGATCAGCCACTGGCCGCGCAGCGACGGCGTCTATGCCGGGTCCGGGGCCGTGCTCGACCAGGTGGCTGACAGCATCCGTCGCCTGCCATAGCCTGCGGCGCAGCCTGGCCGCGGCCTTTACCGCCGCCGCCCGGGTGCCTATGGTGGCGGCATGCACGCAGACGACGCTCCCGAGCGGTCCCCGCGCCCCCTGCTGACCGACCGCCTGGGCCGCTGGGGCATCCGCAGCGGCCAGATCATCCTCGTGGTGCTGGTCGCCGGCGGCATCGTCTACGCCCTGGTGCAGGTGAAGCTCGTCGTGATCCCGGTGCTCGTGGCGCTGATCCTGGCGTCGGCGCTCGCACCGGCGGTCGGCTGGCTGCGCCGAAGAGGCGTGCCGGGGATGCTCTCCACCTGGATCACCCTGCTGTCGGGCGTGCTCATCTTCGGCGGCATCGTCACGCTGATCGTCTTCGCCGTGCGCAACCAGTGGGTCGCGCTGTCCCTGGCCGCCAGCGAGGGGCTCGACGAGTTGCAGGGGCTCCTGGTCGAGGGCCCGCTTGCCCTGGACGCCGCCCAGTTCACGGCGGTCCGCGACACCCTGGTCGGGTTCATCACCAGCGCGGAATTCGGCACCGGCGCGCTCGCCGGGGTGTCCGCGGCCGTCGAACTGGTCACCGGGTTGCTGCTGGTCGTGATCATCCTGTTCTTCTTCCTCAAGGACGGCGGCCTGATCTGGGACTTCTTCCTGCGTTTCCTCACCGGGGACCGCCTCGAGCGCGTGCGCCGGTTCGGCGCGGTCGCGCCCGTGGTCCTCGGCCAGTACGTGCGCGGCACCGCGGTCATCGCCCTGTTCGACGCCGTCTTGATCGGGGCGGGGCTGGCCATCCTGCAGGTCCCGCTCGCCCTGCCCCTCGCCGTGATCGTGTTCCTGACCGCGTTCATCCCCCTGATCGGGGCGACGATCGCGGGCATCCTCGCCGCGCTGGTGGCTCTCGTCGCCAACGGCCCGATCGTCGCGCTGATCGTCGTGGCCATCGTGGTGGTGGTGAACCAGCTCGAGGGGGACCTGCTCAACCCGGTGGTGATGGCCGGGGCTTTGAAGCTGCATCCGCTGGTGATCCTGATCGCGCTCACCGCCGGTACCATCCTCGGCGGCATCGCCGGGGCCGTGCTCGCGGTGCCCCTGGTGGCCGTGGGCTGGGCGGTCATCAAGGTCTGGGACGGGCCGGACGAGTCGACCACCCGCCGGGAGAAGTTCTCCTTCCGGCGGCGGCCCGCGGCGACGGGCGGGTAGGTGCGTGGGTGAGCAGATGAACGACGCCTCGATGATCGCCTGTCCCGCCACCCGCGAGGCCTTCCGGCAGGCCGCCCGCTGGTTCGTCGACACGGCGGCGACGGTGGACGACTGGGGGCGGCCCGGACTCGGGGAGTGGACCGTGCGGGACCTCGTCGGCCACACGAGCCGGGCGCTCCTGACGGTGGAGGCCTACCTGGGCCAGGCCTCGCCCGGGGTCGACGTCGATGTCGCGTCGGCGGCCGACTACTACCCGCTCGCCCTGGCCGCGGTGGGCGACCCGGCGCTGGTCGCAAAGCGCGGCCGGGACGCGGGCGCGGCACTCGGGCAGGACCCGGCACACCGGGTGTCGGTCATCGCCGACCGGGTGCTGCGCCACGTCGATGCGGCCGCCGGGGACGCCGTCGCCGCCACCCCGGTCGGCGCCATGCGGCTGGCCGACTACCTGCCCACCCGCATCTTCGAACTCACCGTGCACACCTGTGACCTGGCGGCGAGCCTGGGCGTGCCGGCGCAGGCTCCGGATGCCGCGGCATCCGTCAGCCTGCACCTGCTGGGTGATCTGGCGTTGCGGCGGGGGCTCGCCGGGGCCCTGCTGCTCGCGGCCACCGGGCGGGGGAGCCTGCCGGCCGGGTTCACCGTGCTGTAGAGCCGGGGCATCCTCGACTCTGCTAAACTCGGGGAGTTGCCGTTTGACGGCCGCGGATCAAGAGAGCCCAGGCATTCGGCCCCGGGCACCGCGCAGTGAGAGAAAGGGGATCCCATCTATGGCACTCGAAGCTAATGCAAAGAAGGCGATCATCGAAAAGTACGCTACCCACCCAGGCGACACCGGGTCCCCCGAAGT
>JACMQV010000176.1 GCA_014376815.1 Cryobacterium sp. | reverse complement strand
CGCGTCCAGCATCATGTACACCGCGCTCCATCTGCGCCCGGGCGTGCGGGACTGGTACCTGCAATGGCTGGCCCGCGACCATCCGGAGCTGATGCCGCGCTACCTCGAGCTCTACGCCACAGGCGCATACGCCCCGAAGGACTACCGGATCTGGCTGGCAGCCCGCATCAAACCCCTGATCAGGGCACACGGACTCCAGCGCGGCCTGGAGGATCCGGCCACCGGCGGAGTGCGTTCGACGGCGCTCGGCCGGCCCGCCGCCGCTGACGCTGCTTCCGGTGGTGGCTCCGGAGCCGGCGCCGATTCCGACAGGTTCAGCGGTGCCGGTGGTTCTGGCCGGGGCACCGGTGCGACGAACCCCGGCGTTCGGCGGGCGCTGATCGCCGAGGAGCTCCCACCCGAGCTGAACCCGACCCTGTTCTAACCGCGTAACCGCGGCTCGCCGATAACCAGCAACAACCGCAAACGCCGCAACCGAAAGCCAAGGTCAGCCGGGGCGCCCGTGGCCAACTCAGGAGATCCGTGCGGAGCCGCTGCGGCCGCGGCACTGGTCCGGGGCGCCGGTCAGGTCGGCGGCCCGGATCTCCTGAGTTGGCCACATCCGTTGCCTGGCACGGCGCTCGGCGCGACCGGCCCCGGGCGCCTGGCCCGAACGGCCCGGGCACCCGCCGGGCGGCGGAGTGGCCCACGGGCCGCCAACCCCGCACGTTAGCTCGGAGATTTTCGCAACACGCCGGTGGAGCAGATGGCACAGACGGCGCGTCGCCAAAATCTCCGACTTTGCAGATTCCCACCCTGGGTACCCAGGACGTGAACGGATGCCCCAGCTCCGAGCGAATTCGACGGAGATTCTGGCGAAGTCAGGTCCGCAACAGGCGAATAGGAGGGTTCTGCGGCAAAATCTCCGTCGAATTGATCAGAACGAGGTGCAGCTTTGCGCCCCCGACCCGGCGAACCCCTCCCGGAATGGGATACTCGATCGAGACACACGCACGTAGCGAGCTGGCGAAACGCACCAGCACCAGCACCAGAAGCAGCACCAGCACCACCGCACCAGGACACACGCACCAACCCGAACAGGACCGCAATGACTCTTGGCTTGCCAGACCACCTGGTGGCGAGAACCCCCAGTCAGGCCCTCGCGCGCGCCTCGCACTGGTTCGGACTCACCTGCCTGGCCGGCGCCCTGCTCGCCCTGCTGGTCCTGAACTTCGCGAACCTGGCCGGCCCAACGAGCACAAGCGCAGCCACAAACGCAGCCACGACCGACACCGCAACAACAACCCCCGCCCAATGGCTCACCATCCTCGCGGTCCTCGCCATGGCCGGCTTCCTGGTCGCGCTCTCCCTGCGCCGCACGGTCACCCTCACCATCGCGTACCTGGTCGTCGGCGGCGCCTGCACCTTCCTCTACACGATCACCGTCCTCGGCATCCCCGACGCATTCCCGTTCTCGAATATGTTCCTCGTGACCCTGCCCAAGCTGGCCCTGGTCATGGTCGGCGGCGCCGGCAGCGGCGCCCTCGCCGGCGTGCTGTGGAGCACCATCGGGTTCGTGCTGGCCGAATCCGTCACCGTGCTCGCCGCCCTCCAGACGCAGGTGCCCTACAGCCCGGACGCCTTCACCATCTCCACTTACCTCTTCCTCGTCGGCGTGCTGCTCTTCGCCGCCTTCGCCCGCCGCCAGGTCGCCGCCCAGACCGCCCTGCACCGGGCCGTCCTGGACGACCAGTCCCGGCTGCTGCGCCACGACCTCGACCAGCGCGCCCTCGCCCGCACCCAGGACACCACCCTGAACCAGCTGGTCGCGCTCGCCCGCGCGCACGCGGGGCCGCTCAGCCCGAACCTGGCAAGCAGCATCCGCGACACCCTTGAGACCCTGCGCGGCACCGACTGGCTGACCGACGCCGACCAGCGCAGCGTCGCGCCGTCCGCGGGCACGGATGCCTGGCTCACCAGCGAGGTCTACGCCGCCATCGAGCGCAGTCGCGACCGCGGCCTCGTGGTCGAAGTCACGGGGGAGCGCGCCGCCCTCGGCCGCCTCGACCCGGTCAGCGACCGCGAGCTCGGCCTCGCCGTGCAGCAGTGCCTCACCAACGTGATCCTGCACTCGGGCATCGTGACCGCCGAGGTGGTCATCGAGAGCGAACCCGACAGTCTCTCCCTGATGGTCACGGATGCCGGCCGCGGCTTCACGGAGTCCGAAACCGGCGCCGACCGCCTCGGCCTCCGCCAGGCCGTGCGGCACCGGATCGAACGCCTGGGCGGTTCGGCGAGCATCTTCACCCGGCCGGGCGCCGGCACGTCGGTGCTGCTGAGCGTGCCCGTGGTCAGCGAGCAGGCCTCCCGATGAGCACCCCAAACCCGGCCGGCACCCCAAACCCGGCCGGCACCCCAAGCCCAGCCGACACCGCCACCCCAACCGCCACCATCGCCACCATCACGACCCCCACCCCGCTCACCCACGCCACCCCCACCCCGCGCACCCTCACCCAGCAGCGGCTCGACCCGCTGGGAACCCTCGCCACCTGGCCGCTCGCGCCGGTCATCGCCACGTTCGTCTTCTCCTACGCGGTGCTGGCCACGGCGTGGCAGGCCGACCAGCTGCGGTATCCGTCGCTGGCGGGGCTGGCCCTGCTGGCCATCGCGGGCGCCGCCGCGACCCTCGTCATCGGCACCCGGCCGTCCGAGCCGCCGTTCCGGCTCGGCTCCCACCTGGTCATGGTCGGCCTCGCCGTCTGCGCCTACCTGCTCGACCAGGCGTCCCGCTGGGGCGCCAACGCTTTCGTGCAGGACGACTTCGGACCCGTCGCCATCGGCCTGCTCCTGCTCGCCCTGGCCCCCTACCGCCCGTGGCGGGAGATCGCCCTGTCGGCCGTGGCGGCATCCGTCATCGTCGCCGCGCTGACCGTGCCCCAGGCCCCTTTCCTCAGCGTGCACCTGCCGACGGCCGTCTACCCGATCGTGTCGGTCACCCCGGTGCTGGCCCTCGGCCTCGCCGGCGCCGCCTACTCCCGCCGCATGGTGCGCCTGCTGCTGGCCTGGCAGACGGATGCCCGCCGCGCCCTCGCCGAACGCACCGAGGAGTCGCGCGGCCGGGTCGTGCGTGCCGTCACCCAGCAGCAGCTCGCCGGCCTTGAGGCCGGCGTCTTCCCCCTCTTCAGCGACGTGCTCGAACGCGGCGAGGTCACCAAGGCCGACATCCACCGGGCCAACGAGCTGGCCGGCGGCGTGCGCCGGGCGCTCGTGCGGGACATCGACCAGACCTGGCTGGACGCCGTCGTCGCCCGCGAACGCGCCCAGCTGGCCGACCGCGGGCTGGACCCCCTCCTCGTGGTGGCCGACCCCGAGCGCCGGGCCCTGCACTTCGGTCCCGACCAGCGCGCCGCGACCGCGGCCCTGATCGGCATGTTCTGCCGCGCCCCCGGATTCGACCCGCACAGCCTCGTGGTGCAGGTCGCCGACGGGGCCCGGCCCGAGCCGTCCACCGTCGTGGACACCGTCACGATCCAGGTCGGGCTCGACCTGCCCGCCCGCCAGGCCCGCGCCCTGCTCCGCCCCTATCTCGCGGTGTTCCGGGTGGTGTTCCCGCGGGTGCGGGTGACGATCAGCCGGCCGCTGGTCATGCTGGACTTCGGCGACCGCCGCCCGGCGCCGCGAACCCTCCTCCGCCGCCGCCCAGTACGCTGAAGAAGGTTTTCCGGAGCACCACTCCAGCACACGAGCAGCACGACCCGAGCACGACAGCACCACACCGCCACACGAGCAGCCGAGGGGCACCCACCGCATGGCCAAACTGTATTTCCGCTACGGAGCCATGAACAGCGGCAAGAGCACCTCCATGCTCCAGGCGGCCTACAACTACGAGGAACGCGGCCACAAGGTGCTGCTGGCCAAGCCGTCGGTCGACACCAAGGGCGACCGCGGCATCCTCTCGCGCCTCGGCGTCACCCGGGGGGTCGACTATCTGCTCACCCCCGAGACGGATGCCTACGCCGCCTTTGCAGAGCACCGCGCCCGGGTGCTCGCCGCCACCGGTCTCGACGTGAGCTGCCTGCTCGTGGACGAGGCCCAGTTTCTGACCGAGTCGCAGGTCGACGACCTGCTGCGGATCGCGATCCTCGAGAACATCCCGGTGCTGGCGTACGGCATCCGCACCGATTTTCAGACCGTGGCCTTCCCCGGCAGCCGCCGGCTGCTCGAGGTGGCGCACAGCCTCGAGGAGCTCAAGACGATCTGCCGCTGCGGCCGGAAGGCCGTGTTCAACGGCCGCCAGATCGACGGCGTCTTCGTCTTCGACGGCGACCAGGTGGCGATCGACGGCGAGCAGGTCACCTACGAGTCCCTCTGCGGGTCGTGCTACCTCGAGGAAAGCGGCGGCGTGCTCAACAACCGCCGACGTCCCAGCCAGGCCTGACCCGGCCGGAGGGGACGTTCGGGCCAGGCCCGGCCGGGGGAAATCCTCAGGCCGCGGGTCGGCAGTCGATGATGAAAGCCATCAGCGCGGTGGCATCCCCGGTATCAAAGAGGGTGCTGAGGTGTTCGTTGTATTCGAGTCTGCGGCGCGCGGAGACCGAGATGGCGTCGAAGCCCGACGCCATGAGGTGGCCGGCCATCATCAACCGGGACGTGCGTTTGTTGCCGTCGAAGTAGAACTGGGCCCGGGTGGCGGCGCAGAAGTACGCAATGGCTTGTTCGCGCGGATCCGGCAGGGTGCGGAGGTATCGCAGCAGGCGGTCGTGTTCGTCAATCAGAGTCTCCCCGTTCTCCCCTGGCGGGGACGCCTGGTAGGTTCCCAGGTCGCCCAGACCGACAAGACCTCCGCCGGTGACGTTCCCCTCGCCTCGAAAATGGCCTGACTCGATTGCCTCGTGCACGGCTACGCGGCGGTGCACCTCGTCGCTCACGTCTTTGGTGAGGGCGAACGTGCCGCCGCCGACGAGCGTGTCGACGTAGTTGAATGCCTCGTTGAGGGCGAGGATCTGGTTCTGGTCATAGACCCGGTGCCCGCTCACCGTGACGCCTTCGAGCAGGGTCTGCACCTCGGGCAGGGTGTACGGGTTGCCTTCCAGTGCCGCGGCATCCCAGATGTATTCCGGGAGGGCGGCCCGGAACCGGGCGCGTGCGCGGTCGGTGGCCGACTGGGGGAGCAGGTCCCAGGGGATGGCTGCGGAGTCCCACACGATTCCCGTTGCCGCGCGTTGCCGATCGACGACGGAGCGGGGGAGGGAACTCCCCGGCAGGTCACGGCGTGGCTGCTGCGGTTTCGAACGCTTCTGATACTGGTTGGACCCTCGGGCCCAGCGGCCGGGTGTGTCGGTCATGGTTCACCAGCTCCGTGCGATGGTTTCGGCTTCGTCTGCGAGCGCACCGCCGATACCGAATGCGTCCACCAGGGTCTGGATCGGGGCGACAACGCGGATGCCTCCGTCGTCGAAGGCGTCCACGTCCAAATCGGAGGTGTACGGAACGACGATGAGGTCGGCGTCCTCCGGCCGGCACGGTGCCATGTGGGCCAGCCGCCGAAGCAGGCGGTGATGGTCGCCGGTGTAGACCACGTATGGTCCGGCCTCGGGGCCCTCCGCGTCGGTGGTCAGCCTTCTGATGCCGCTGAGCCCGGACAGGGTCCATGGCGTCTCGCCAGCGCCGGCGGCCGCCGCGATCTTGAGCTCCTCAACGCTGCCGCACAGATATGTTGCGCCGGCGCGGTTCAACAGGGAGGAGCTCACCCCCGCGACGCGAGCGCTATCCACGGGGG
>JACMQV010000175.1 GCA_014376815.1 Cryobacterium sp. | reverse complement strand
GGGGCCCGGGTGGGGGAGGCCGGTGGGGCCCAGGCCCCGGCCGTGCTATGGCCCCGGCCGGCCGTCGCCCGACGTGAACCGGCCCCCGGCTTCCTGCACGATCGGCGCCAGCGCAGCCATGTCGTAGGGCTGAAGGTCGTATTCGGCGGCGATATCGATCAGTCCCTCGGCGAGGAGCATGTAGGACCACATGTCGCCATAGGCACGGGTGCGCCAGACCTGCCGGGTCAGCGCTGTCAGGGTGTCGAGGTGACCGGCCACGTCCCATTGTTGGATGCTGTTGTAGCTGAGGGAGGCGTCGGCCAGCGCCGCGACGCCGGAGACCCGCAGGCGCATGGGCGGGGCATCGGGCGTGCGTTCATCCGTCATCCAGGCGCCGCCCCCGGTGCGCGCCCACCAGCGTTTGCCGAGCGCGGGGGCGCTCACCATGCCGACCAGGGGGACGCCGTCGATGGCGAGGGAGATGAGCGTGCCCCAGATCGGGATGCCGCGCATGAAGCCCGCCGTCCCGTCGATGGGGTCGATGATCCACTGACGGATGGTCGAGCCCTCGGTGCCGTATTCCTCGCCGAGGATGCCGTCGGTCGGACGCCGCTCGGCGAGGTGGGTGCGGATGGCGCGCTCCACCGCCTGGTCGGCGTCGGTCACCGGCGTGCGGTCGGGTTTGGTGCTCACCACGAGGTCGATCGCGGTGAACCGGTCGCGCGAAATCGCGTCGGCCAGGTCGGCGAGTTCGGCCGCGAGGGCCAGGTCCTCGTCGAGGGAGAAAGTCAGGGGCTCGGTCACGCTCCCCAGCCTAGTTATTGCGGCGCGACACACCGGTCAGCGGCTCGATTCGCATGGATCGCGTCAGGATGTTAGTCTCTTTCGAGTCGGTTCGGGGTAGCTCGGATCGGAAAAAAGAAAACTCGCACCTCTAGCTCAATTGGCAGAGCAACTGACTCTTAATCAGTGGGTTCCCGGTTCAAGTCCGGGGGGGTGCACCACAGAAACAGGGTCAGGTCCCCGCAGCGAATTGGGCCCTGGCCTTTTTCGTACCCGGTAGCCTGATAGCCATTCACTACGCACCTTGACGGTCAGGCGGAAAAAAATCAGAACTGCACAGGCCACCAAAGACCGGTCCCACGCCGCTCGAATCCTGCACGACATCGTAATCAACTGGCTTCTGGCCTCACCTCTCATCGTCAACGGAGCACATCGGGCACGACTGCTCCACCTTGCCGGAATGAATGTCAGGGGTTCCAGAGTCCTGAAGGGGGTTTCATTCGGCTCCGGAATGGTCGTCTTGAAGCCTGGGGCCTTCGTGAACGAGGGCTGCTACTTCGACGGGAATGAGCGCGTGGTGATCGGCTGCGCGGCCGTTGCCCAGGGCGTCCGATTCGTCACGAGCACCCACGACATCGGACCCAGCGAGTTCCGCGTCGGGCCGCTGGTGACCAAACCGATCCATGTGGGGGACGGCGCCTGGATCGGTGCCTTCGCCACCATCCTCCCTGGAGTCACGATCGGCAACGGGGCAATCGTGGCCGCCGGCAGCGTCGTCACCAGGGACGTCGAAGCCAATTCAGTGCATGGCGGCGTTCCTGCCCGACTAATCAGGCTGCTGGAGGGGTAGCCGCTTTCCGGTATTTCTCTCCGGCGGGGCTACTCTGTCTCGATACGGACGAAGGAGCACGGATGCTGTCGAGCGAACTTCTGATCGATGCCTACGGCCGCATCCGCGGGGCAGTGCACAACGTGCTCGCGGATGCCGGCCCCGGGATGCTGGCATACCGGCCCGATTCGCAGGCGAACTCGATCGCCTGGCTGGTCTGGCACCTGACCCGGGTGCAGGACGACCACCTGTCCGAGATCATGCACCAGGAGCAGGTCTGGACCTCGGGCGGCTGGGCGGAACGATTCGCCCTGCCTTCCGGCACCGACGCCACCGGCTACGGGCAGACCGCCCTCGAGGTGGGGCAGGTTCGCGCCGACGCCGACCAGCTGGGCGGCTACTTCGACGCCGTCCATTCCCGCACCGTCGCCTGGCTGCCCACCCTGGCCGCCACTGACTTCGCCCGAGTCGTCGACCTCCGGTGGACGCCCCCGGTCACGCTCGCGGTCCGGCTGATCAGTGTGCTCGCGGACGATCTCCAGCATGCCGGCCAGGCGGCCTATGTGCGCGGCCTGGCGGAGCGCGCCGGACTCTGACGGTAACGCCCGGCTGACCTTCGTGCTAGCGGCGCTTCCAGGCGTATTCGTTCTCTGGCCGCCCGGGGGTCCCATAGCGGGGCTGCCGGTCGAGCGCCCCGATGTCGGACAGGTGCTCGAGGTAGCGCCGGGCGGTCACCCGCGAGATTCCGAGCTGCTCCATCACCTCGCTGGAGGAGACGGGTGCGGCCTGCAGCTTCAGGAACTCGATCACCGCGCCCAGGGTGCCCTCGGACAGTCCCTTCGGCCGGGGCAGGTCGGTGGGCGTGCGCAGGCTGGCGAACGCGAGGTCCACGTCGGTCTGGCTCGTCACAGAGCCCCGGGTACCCAGGTGGATGCGGAAGTCCCGGTAATGCGCGAGCTTCTGGGCGAACGTTGCATACGTGAAGGGCTTGATCAGGTACTGCACTATCCCGGCCGCCACCGCGCCGCGCACGATCTGCAGTTCGCGCACGGCCGTGATGGCGATGATGTCGGTGGTCAGGCCGGCGGCGCGCATCCGTCGGCTGACGTCCAGGCCGTGCAGGTCCGGCAGGGTCATATCCATCAGGACCAGGTCGATCGGTTGCCCCTCGGCCGAGGCCGCGGCGAGAGCGCGCAGGGCGGAGTGGCCGTCACCGGCCGTGCCGACGTGGACGAAACCGGTCAGGCGGCCAAGGTAAGCCGCATGGGCCTCGGCTGCGATGGTTTCGTCTTCGACGACCAGGACCCGGATGTCACGCTCAGGCATGCTCTGCCTCCGTCGGTTCCGCGGGGGCCGGGTCGGTGACCGCGGCAAGGGCCGGCACCTGCTGGCGGGGGAGCGTGACCGTGAAAACCGCGCCCACGCGCCGGGTGATGGTGAGGTGTCCGCCGAGCCGCTTGACGGTCTGGCGCACGAGGGCCAGGCCCAGGCCGCGGCCGAAGGTGCCCGGCTCCTTGGTGCTGTACCCGCGCTGGAGGATGTCGGTCACGGCCTCCGGCGCGACCCCGGGGCCGCTGTCGGCGACCTCGATGGCCACGTCATCGGCGGTCGCGCTCACGTTTAGGTGCACCGCGCGGGGCGCGTCGCCGCCGGCCGCCGCATCGAGTGCGTTGTCGACCAGATTGCCGACGACGGTGACCAGGTCCTGGGCGGACAGGCCCGAGTCGGACAGCGAACCGTTCGCCTCGACGGTCAGCAGTACGCCGAGTTCACTGGCCTGGGCGAACTTGCCCATCAGCAGGGCGCTGAGCACCGGTTCGTCGACCGAGTCGATCATGTCGTCGGTGAGCCGCTGGCTGAGCTCGAGATCCCTGGTCGCGAAGTCGAGGGCCTCGTCCCCGCGCCCCAGCTCCATCAGCGACACGATGGTGTGCAGGCGGTTGGCGTGCTCGTGGGTCTGGGCGCGCAGGGCGTCCGACAGGGTGGTCATCGACTGGAGCTCGCTGCCCAGGTGCTGCAGGTCGGTGTGGTCGCGGATCGTGGCGACCCAGCCCATGGGCGCCGGCTGAGTGCGGCCGACGGCCGGCAGGAGGGCGGGCTGCTGCGTGACGACCAGTACGCGTGTGTCGGTGAGGTGGATCTCGTCGACCGCGGCCCGGCCGCTGCGCAGCAGAGCGCCGAGTCCCGGGGGCAGGTCGAGGCGGTCGAGGCTCAGCGAGGCTGCGGCGGATGCCCGCCCACCCGGTCCCGACGACGGCAGCGCGGGCGACCGGGGCGGCACGCCGAGCAGCCGCGCCGCCTGGTCGTTGTAGAGCACGACCTCGCCGGAGAGGTCGACCAGCACCAGCCCCTCGCGCACGGAGTGCAGCACGGAGTCGTAGTAGACGAACAGCTGCGCGAGCTGTTCCGGGCCCCAGCCGAGGGTGACCCGGCTCAGGTAGCGTCCGAGAAACCAGGCCGCGATCGTGCCGGCACCCAGCAGGATCAGGGCCACGGCCAGCACGGCCGGCAGTCGTGCGCTCAGAGCGATGGAGAGGTTGCTCGTCTTCACCCCGGCGGCGACCAGGCCGAGCACTTCACCCGTCTCGTCGGTGATGGGCACGATCGCCCGCACGGATGGTCCGAGAGTGCCGGTCGTGACCTCGGTGAACGGCTCCCCGGCCAGGGCCGGTCCAACCGTGCCGATGTAGGGTCGCCCGATTTCGGAGGCCGTCGGATGGGTCCAACGGGTGCGGTCGGGAGCCATGATCGTAATGAAGTCGAGCCCGGCGTCCTCAGACACCCGCAGCGCGTACGGTTGCAGGATGCCGCTGGGATCGTTCGAGCGGGCGGCCCCCAGCACCAGGGGACTGTCGGCGATGGATGTCGCGACGGACAACATCCGGTTCTTGGCCTCCTCGAAGCCACGATCGCGGGCGTCGACGATGGCGGCGGTGCCCACGAAGACGGTCAGCGCGATGATGACCAGCGCATTCGCCAGGAATAGACGACGCGCAATGCTCCAGTCGTGCCCCATCGCATCCTTCTCTCGCGCCGTGTGCAGCCGTTCCCGTGCGGGCATCCGTGACCAATATGACCGCAAGAGTGACGTAGCGGACCCCATCGACCAGTGTGAAGGGCACCACGGCTCGCTGCGGGCGCATCTGGCGCCTGTCCCCAGCCTAGTAACCAGACAAAGGAGTCTTGACATGGCATCGCTGCCCTCCACCCGTGCGGCAAAGCCGCCGAAGAAGAAGTTCGACAAATCCCACTACCTCTACATGGCGGTCATCGTCGCCGTCATCCTCGGCGTGGTCGTGGGCCTTCTCTTCGGTGGCGCAGACGGTTTCGCCGTTTCGCTCAAGCCTCTCGGTGACATCTTCATTGCGCTGATCAAGATGATGATCTCGCCGATCATCTTCTGCACGATCATCCTCGGCATCGGATCCATCGCCAAGGCGGCCACGGTCGGCAAGATCGGTGGCCTGGCCCTCGGCTACTTCCTGATCATGTCGACCTTCGCGCTGGGCATCGGCCTCTTCGTGGGCAACCTGCTCAAGCCGGGTTCGGGTCTGGACCTCGCCTCCACCACCTTCGTGCCGCCGGAAGCCGTCGAAACGAACTTCTTCCTCGGCATCATCCCGACGACCCTCTTTTCGGCGCTGACGGCCGGCAACATCCTGCAGACCCTCCTGGTGGCGCTCATCGCGGGCTTCGCCCTGCAGAAGATGGGAGCGGCCGGCAAGCCGATCCTCGAGGGCATCGCGCACGTGCAGGCCCTGGTCTTCCGCATCCTGATCATGGTCATGTGGCTCGCCCCGATCGGCGCCTTCGGTGCCATCGCCGCCGTCGTCGGTGCCACGGGCATCCAGGCCGTGATCAGCCTCTTCGGTTTGATGGGTGCGTTCTACCTGACCTGCGCTTTGTTCGTCGTGGTCATCCTCGGCGGGCTGCTCAAGATCATGACCGGCGTCAATATCTTCAAGCTGATGCGCTACCTCGGCCGTGAGTACCTGCTGATCTTCTCGACGTCCTCCTCCGAAGCAGCGCTGCCGCGCCTGATCGCCAAGATGGAGCACCTGGGCGTGTCCAAGCCCGTCGTCGGCGTCACGGTGCCCACCGGCTACTCCTTCAACCTGGACGGCACCGCCATCTACCTCACGATGGCGTCGCTCTTCATTGCGACCGCCATGGGCCAGCCGCTCGACCTGGGGGAGCAGATCGGCCTCCTCGTCTTCATGATCATCGCGTCCAAGGGTGCCGCCGGGGTCTCGGGCGCCGGAATCGCGACGCTCGCCGCCGGTCTGCAGGCGCATGCCCCGCAGCTCCTCGACGGCGTCGGGTTCATCGTGGGAATCGACCGGTTCATGTCCGAGGCGCGTGCGCTCACGAACTTCACCGGCAATGCCGTCGCCACCGTGCTGATCGGTTCCTGGACCAAGGAGATCGACCGGGCCCAGGTCGACCGGGTGCTCGACCGCCACGAGCCCTTCGACGAGACCACGATGATCGCCCACCACGGCGTGCCGACCGCGGCCGCGACGGCCAGGGAAAGCGAAAAGGCGGCTCAGTCGGCGGTGCTCGTCGGCTGAACTCCAGCAGGACTGTCTGGCAGGCCGACGGTCTGACCGAGATGGGGGGCGGATGCCGTCCGGGGAGAATTCCCCGGGCGGCATCCGCGGTTTGGGGGGTCGACACCGGTCGCTCCGGCTCGGTTTTCGGTCGGGCCGGTGATCGCGTTGAACTGGCCGGCCGTTCCCTCCACAATGAGGGCTTGATCAGGTTATCCACAGCGCGGGGCCTGGCGGCTGGATGCCGGGGTGACTGTCGGTGGGTGCCCGTAACGTTTCTTCCATGAAGCCGTCAATCATCGAAGAGCGAGAGGCCCTGAGCCGGCATTTCGATGCCATCAGGGAAGCGCACAGCGAGGTTGCCCGGGCCCAGGCCAGAGTCGCCCGCCTGATCGAGGACGCCCGCCGCTTCGGGCAGTCGATCGCGCACAATGCGGCCCGGGTGCCGGGCGCCAGGTGGGACGCACG
>JACMQV010000174.1 GCA_014376815.1 Cryobacterium sp. | reverse complement strand
GCGGTCTCCGGTCCGGTGTCGGCGGGCAGCAGGATGGGGGCGACCGGGATCGGCTGGATCTCGGCCCCGTGCCAGATCGCGGCGTCCCGCAGGGACGCGACCCCGATCACCCTCATGCCCGGCACGAGGCAGGCCTCGCCGACGTTGCCGGTGGGTACCATGACCGTGTCGTGGCCGAGCCGCGATGCGGCGATCACCGCCGGCAGCATGCCGGGGGTCGGCCGCAGCCGGCCGTCGAGGGCCAGCTCACCGATGTGCACCACCCGTCCGACGGAGTCGGCCGAGACCAGCCGGTCGGCCCCGAGGCAGGCGAGGGCGATGGCCAGGTCGAACCCCGATCCGTGCTTGGGCAGCGAGGCCGGGGAGAGGTTGATCGTGAGTTTGTTGCGGGTCAACGGGCAGCCGGAGTTCTTCGCGGCCGCCCGCACCCGCTCGGTCGCCTCCGAGAGCGCCGCGTCGGGCAGCCCGATCAGGATGATGCCCGGCAGCTGCCCGGAGATGTCGGCCTCGACCTCGACCAGCGCCCCGCTCAGCCCGATCAGGGCCACCGCGTGGGTGCGGGCCAGCCCCATCAGAACACCCCCGGCAGATGCTCGATCACCGGGGCGGCGCCGGGCCGGATGATCACCGCGACCGCGTCGATGCGGATGCAGCGTGGCCGGAGAGGCGACTGGTCGCACCAGGCCGCTGCGAGGCGTCGCAGGCGGGCGAGCTTGGCGACCGTGATGGCTTCGAATGGATGCCCGAACCGGGTTCCGGAGCGCGTCTTCACCTCGACGAAGGCGACCTCTCCCCCGTTCTCCACGATCAGGTCGACCTCGCCCTGATCGCAGCGCCAGTTGCGGGCCACCACGCGGTACCCCGCAGCCGCGAGGAAGACCGCGGCGCATTCCTCGCCCTGCCTGCCCAAGTCGTCTTTGCGTGCCACGAAGCCCCTCCGCCGGCCAGCCTGCCGGGCCGGGTGCGGCCGACGCCGGTTCGGTCGACACCCGGTGCGGGCTGCGGCCCGCTTGCCCCTGGGGAGGACCGGCCCGGGCCGCCCGACCGCGTCCGGCGTACTTGTCGTTTCGACGGCGGGCGCCGGTTGGCAGGGAGAGTGGGCGGGGGCGGCGTCTACAGGCCGAGAGCGGCCAGTGCGGCGTCCATCCGGGCGGCGATCGCCCGGTAGCCCTCGTCATTGGGGTGCAGGCCGTCGTCGGCCATCCACTCCGGGTGCCCGCCCAACCAGTGTGAGGCGCCGGGGATGTAGTCCGCGTCGATTCCGGTCGCCGCGTCCTCCACCCAACCGATGATCCGGTCCACGGATGCAGGCCGCTCGTCCGTGTACCAGAAGGGCTCCACGACGACCAGGCGGGCCTCCGGCAGGGCGGCCTTCAACGTCGTGAAGTCGCGGGTGATGGCGGCCTTGATCTCGTCGGCGCGCTCCGGCATCGAGAAGTTGTCGTTGAGGCCCATGGTGCTGATCACGATGTCGGGACGCGCGGCGATCACCTGGTCGACCAGGTCGGCCCCGCCCATCGAGTCCCGGTTGTTGACGAAACCGAGGCCGTTCAGGCTCGGGTTGAACTCGGTCCAGCCGCGTTTCGCCGAGACGATGCTCGACCAGCGCTTGTCCGGCGCCGACGCCTTCGTGCCTCGGGTGTACGAGTCCCCGTAGAAGGCCACCACGGTTTCGCGAGCGGACGCTCCCTCGGTGGGGCCGGGACCGGCATCCCCGAAGCCGCGGCTCAGGAGCGCACCCGCGACCACGACCGCCGCGACCGAGAGCAGGCCGACCGCGATCCAGAGGGAAGTGCGTCGTCGTGTGCTCATGACAGCCGTTCGGAGCGGCGCCCCGTGCGGCCTGGTCTTCCGACGGTGATCGGGGTCATCAGCGTATGAGGACGGGCACCGAGGCACCGGATGCCGCGTCTCCGGCGGCCGCGAACGCGGCATCCGTCTCGCGCAGCACCCGCAGGACGTTGGCTCCGGCCAGGGCGGCCAGGTCGGCGGCCGGCCAGCCGCGCCGGGCGAGCTCGGCCAGCAACGCCGGGTACCCGTCCACGCCCTCGAGGCCGGCGGGGAACTCGTCCGTGCCGTCGAAGTCGCCGCCCAGCCCGATGTGGGCAACGCCCGCCACTAGTCGCGCGTGTTCGACGTGGTCGGCGACATCCGTGAGCGTCACCGCGGGCGCCGGTGCGGCCCGGTCGCCCTCGAACCAGATGGAGTAGTCCGCGGACAGGAACTGCGGCACGAAGGTCAGCATCAGCACGCCGCCGTTGCCGCCCAGGCGCCGGAGCACGTCATCGGGCACGTTGCGGGGGTGGTCGCTGAGCGCTCGGCAGGAACTGTGGCTGAAGATGACGGGCGAGTCGGTCACGTCCAGCGCCGCGTGCGCCGTGGCCGGGGACACGTGGGAGAGATCGACCAGCATGCCGAGCCGGTTCAGCTCCCGGATGTACTCGACACCCCGCGCGCTGAGGCCGCCGTGTACGGGGTCGTCGGTGCCCGAATCGGCCCACTCGGAGTTGTGCACGTGAGTGAGGGTGAGGTAGCGCACGCCCAGCCGGGCGAACATGCGCAGCACGGCCGGGGAATCGTTGAGGCTGTGGGCGCCCTCGGCGCCGAGGAGGCACGCGATGCGCCCGGCCGCGCGGGCCTCCTCCACCTCGGCCGCGCTGCGCGCGATGCCGAAGTCCGACGGATAGCGGGCGGCGAGCCGGTAGACCCAGTCGATCTGCTCGAGCGTGCCCTGCACGGCGTCGGCGCCGAGGTGGTCGTCGCTGACGTAGACGGACCAGAACTGGCCCCCGACCCGCCCCGCCCGCAACCGCTCGATGTCGGTGTCGGTCGCCAGCCCGCCCTCGAGACCCTCGACCGAGTAGTCCCGGTTCTGCCGGCACTCCCACGCCCAGTCGTTGTGCCCGTCGATCAGTGGAGCCAGGTCCAGCGCCCGCTCCACGATTGAAACCGCCACGGATGTCGCGGACGCCGCCGCCTCGAAGTCGGCGGTGGGTGCGATGGTCGGGTCTGCGGTGCTCATGCCTCCACGGTATCGGCTGGCCGCGGCGCGGTTCGAGGGTCCGACGGCACGTACAGTGGGAGCGGCCCGGAGCCTGTCCTCCGCTCCCCGGCATCCGTGACGGCGCCCGCCCGCGGCCCGCGGCCCGGCGATGCCCGCAACACAGCCCGCAGAACAGAACCAACCCAGTTAGGACGCACTCCCATGATGGGTGGACACCATGCCATGACCGGCGCCGCCGCCTGGATCGCCGTCACTGCGACCGCAGGGCACGGCCTCGGCCTCTTCCCGGTCACTCCGGTCGGCACGATTGCCGGCGCACTGCTCTGCGCCGGGGCCGCCCTCCTGGCCGACGCTGACCATAATTCGGCCACGATCTCCCAGTCGGTGCCGTTGCTCGGCCGGCTCGTCACCACGGGGATCTCTCGTGCCTCCGGCGGGCACCGCCACGGCCTGCACAGCCTGCTCGCCCTGCTCTGCGCCTGGCTGCTCGCCAGCAGCATCGGCTTCGTACTCTGGCAGCCCGACTGGGCGGACCAGCCCGTGAGCATCGGCCCGGCCCTGATGAGCGCCGCCGCGATCGCTTTCGCGGCGAAGGCCCTCGGCCTGGCCCGCGATTCCTGGTGGCTGGCCTGGCTGATCGGGTTCGCCGTCGCGGCCTTCATCGCCCTCTTCGCGCCCGAGCAGCAGGCCTGGTTCGTTGTCTGCTTCACCCTCGGTTACGGGGTTCACCTGCTCGGTGACCTGCTCACCACCGGCGGCCTGCCACTGTTCTGGCCGTGGATCCCGAAACCGCCGAGCTGGTGGCGCCGGGTGCCGCTGCTCGACAGTCTCTGGTCGTCGGGCGGCTACCTGGCCCTGCCCCTGCTGGGCAACGCCGGATCGCTGCGGGAATGGCTCCTGCTCATCCCCGTCACCGTCTACGCCGGCTATGGCATCGTGTTCGCCCTGCTCGAGCTGGCGGGGATCAACCTGCACACGGTGCTGCTGGCCGTCGAGGCCGCCCTGCCGTCCTGACCTCTGACCCCTGACGCCGGACGCCGGACACAGCACTCCGCCTGTGCGGGACACGCCCACCGCCTCCTAGGCTGGAACCATGGGACTACGCAATCGGCTGGTGGATCTGCAGATGAAGACGATGAGCGCGCTGCACCTGGCCGTGCTGCGGGCCTCCGGCGGGCGCGTCCTCTCCTCGATCGGCTCGATGCCCGCGGTCGAGCTGCACACGATCGGGCGTTCGAGCGGCAAACGCCGCACGACCATGCTCACGGCACCCGTGCACGGGCGCCAGCGTTTCGTGCTGATCGCGTCCAAGGGCGGCGACGACCGGCATCCGCAGTGGTACCTCAACCTCGTCGCGAACCCGGACGTGGAACTGACCGTGCACGGCACCACCCTGAAGTTGCGCGCCCGCACCGCCACGCCCGAGGAAAAGGCCGAACTGTGGCCGCAGATCGTCGCCGCCTACCGGGGCTACGACGGTTACCAGCAGAAGACGTCGCGGGACATCCCGGTCGTCATCTGCGAGCCCCGGCCGCGCTGACCGGGGCTAGACGCCGAAACGCCGGGTCAGAACGCCGCGACCGGCTCCGCGTTCGGCACCTTCGGGAAGACCGGCGGGTGAACCCCGGCCATCTCCTCGAGCACCCGGATGACCTGGCAGCTGTAGCCGAACTCGTTGTCGTACCAGACGTAGAGCACGGCCTTGTTCTCCGTGCAGATGGTGGCGAGGCCGTCGACGATTCCGGCCCGGCGCGAGCCGAGGAAATCGCTGGACACGACCTCGGGCGAGTCGATGTAGTCGATCTGCTTGTGCAGGCCGGAGTGCAGCGACATGGTGCGCAGGTAGGTGTTGAGTTCGTCCCGGGTGGTGCCGTTGGCCAGGGTGAGGTTGAGGATCGCCATGGACACGTCCGGCGTGGGAACACGGATGGCGTTGCCGGTGAGCTTGCCGGCGAGCTCCGGCAGGGCCTTGGCCACCGCCTTCGCCGCACCGGTCTCGGTCAGCACCATGTTCAGGGCGGCGCTCCGCCCGCGACGGTCGCCGGAGTGGAAGTTGTCGATCAGGTTCTGGTCGTTCGTGAACGAGTGCACCGTTTCGACGTGGCCGTCCACGATGCCGAAGCGGTCGTTCACGGCCTTGAGCACCGGCGTGATCGCGTTCGTGGTGCAGGACGCCGCGGTGACGATGGTGTCCTCCGGGGTGATGTCGGTGTGGTTGATGCCGTGCACGATGTTCTTCAGCGCGCCCTTGCCCGGCGCGGTGAGCAGCACTCGGGACACGCCGGGGCAGGCCAGGTGCTGGGACAGGCCTGGGGCGTCGCGCCAGCGGCCCGTGTTGTCGACCACGACGGCGTCATGGATGCCGTACTTCGTGTAGTCGACGGTGGCCGGGTCGCTGGAGTAGATCACCTGGATGAGAGTGCCGTTGGCGAGGATCGTATTGTTGTCCGTGTCCACCGTGATGGTGCCTTCGAACGGACCGTGCACCGAGTCGCGGCGCAGCAGGCTTGCCCGCTTGATCAGGTCGTTGTCGGAGCCGCGACGCACCACGACGGCACGCAGTCGCAGCCCCTGGCCGCCGCCGGCGTGCGAGATCAGGATGCGCGCCAGCAGGCGCCCGATCCGGCCGAAGCCGTAGAGCACGACGTCCGTGCCGTCCTTCTCGCCGATACCCTGGCGTTCAACGACGTCTGCGAGCTGCTCGCGGAGGAACTCATCGAGGCTCTGCCCCGCGCCCTCCAGCTTGTAGGCCTGGGCGAGGCGGGCCACGTCGATCGAGGCTGCCCCCAGGCGCAGGGTGCTCAGCGCCTGCAGCAGCGGCAGGGTCTCCCCGAGCGGCAACTCGACATCGTCGATGTGGCGGGCGAAGCGGTGCGCTTTCAGCAGCCCGACGACCGACTGGTTGACCAGCCCGCGGCCGTGGACGCTGGTGACGACGTTGTTTTCACGGTACAGCCGACCGATCAGGGGGATCATCGCTTCGGCGAGGGCCTCCCGGTCGATCCACGTGGCGCGTGCGAGATCCGATTCCTGAAGCAAAAGAAATACCCTTCTCTCTCGGCCGCATCGTTGCGCCGAGTTGTGCAGGCTGGTGCAGCCTGAGCCCCCATCCGGCCGACGGTGGCCGAACGGAGGACAATCCCCACGGGAAACCTCTCGCGGTCGTGCTTACAGGTCCAGCTGAGCGGTGCTACTCGTCGAGCGCGAGTTCCTTGGGCAGCTCGAACTCCTTGGACGCGAGTTCTTCCACATTGACGTCCTTGAACGTGAGTACCCGCACCGACTTCACGAACCGGTCAGACCGGTACACGTCCCAGACCCAGACGTCCTTCATGGTCAGTTCGAAGTAGAAGTCGTGTTCCGTGTCCCGGCGAACAAGATCCACCTCGTTCGCGAGGTAGAAGCGTCGCTCGGTCTCGACCACGTATTGGAACTGCCCAACGACGTCTCGATACTCTCGGTACAGGGCCAGCTCGACCTCGCGGTCGTAGTCCTCGAACTCTTCTTCTTCCATGGTGTGTCAATCTTACGCTGTGATTTTGAGCCAGGATTTGCGGTGCAGGACGGTCGGGCCGAGCAGGGCGATCGCATCCATATGCGCCGCACTGCCGTAGCCCTTGTTCCCGGCCCAGGCGTAGCCGGGCATGACGGCATCCGCTTCGATCATGAGAGCGTCTCGGTGCACCTTGGCGATCACGGATGCCGCCGCCACCGACGCGCAGTCCTGGTCGGCCCGGATGCGGGTGACGACGTTGAGCGGTGTGCCCAGCGCCTTGTTCAGCCAGTCGTCGTTGCCGTCGAGGAGCACCACGCTGCCGGTGATGTCGACCCCGGCCGCGTGGAGCTCGGCAAGGGCCCGCTTGCCGGCCAGGCCGAGGGCGGCGATGATGCCCAGGTCGTCGACTTCCTGCGCCGAGGCGAGCCCGATGGCGGAGTGCAGCGCCCAGGCGACGGCCAGAGGGGCGAGGAGCTCGCGCTTGGGCTCGCTCAGCATCTTGGAGTCGCGCAGGCCGGCCGGGAACGGCGCGGCGGCGGCATTGACGACGGCGACGCCGACGCCGACCGGGCCGGCCAGAGCACCCCGGCCCACCTCGTCACAGCCGATCACGCAGGTCGCCCCGGCCGCCAGCAGCGCCAGCTCGACGTCGAGGGTCGGGTCCACGACGGCCACCTAGGGCGTCTCCGAGGGGATTCCTCGGAATACCTCCGGGTAGTCGTCGAGCCAGGACCAGCGGGCCAGCGGCCAACTGATCACGAGGGCCCGACCGACGACATTGTCGTCGGGGACGTATCCCTTGCCCGGCGTGTCTCCGTTGTAGCGCGAGTCCTTGGAGTTGTACCGATTGTCGCCCATCACCCAGAGCGAGCCTTCCGGTACGACGATGTCGAAGTCGTCCTTGGACACCCGCGTCTCCCCGACCGGCAGCGACACGTACGCTTCGTCGAGGGGGACGTCGTTGACGCTCATCTGGCCCAGCGCGTTGCAGCAGACCACGTGGTCGCCCGGCAGCCCGATCACCCGCTTGATCAGGTGGTCGTTGCTGTCCGGCGCGGACAGGCCGACGACGGAGAGGATCCAGTCCACCCCGGCCACGATCGGATTCTGCGGGGTCGGCGCCTGCGGCAGCAGCCAGCCGCCCGGATCCCGGAAGACGACGACGTCGCCGCGCTCGATCGGGATCAGCTTCGGCTCGAGCTGATTGACGATGATGCGGTCGTTGACCAGCAGGGTGGTCTCCATCGACCCGGAGGGGATGTAGAACGACCGGACCAGGAACGTCTTGATCAGGAACGAGATGAGCAGGGCCACCACGAAAATGACCAGAAGGTCCCGAAAAAAGAGTGCGACGCCGCGCTTCGTGCGCTTCGTTTCTGAATCCAGGCGATGAGACCGCGTGGGCAGAGAATTGTCTGTCATTAAACCACCTGAGCTCCTGACCCAGTGTACGGGTGAGGAGCTCAGGGGAAATCCAGCAGTAGCTGCGAGTCGGCTGTGACCGTTAGTCGCGCTTCTCCTTGATCTTGGCCTTCTTGCCACGCAGGTCGCGCAGGTAGTACAGCTTCGCGCGACGCACGTCACCACGGGTGACGACCTCGATGTGGTCGATCACCGGGGAGTGCACCGGGAAGGTACGCTCGACGCCGACCTGGAAGCTGACCTTGCGAACGCAGAACGTTTCGCGCACGCCTTCGCCGGAGCGGCCGATGACGACTCCCTGGAAGACCTGCACACGAGAGCGGGCGCCCTCAACGATGTTGACGTGGACCTTGACGGTGTCGCCGGCGCGGAACGCCGGGATGTCCGTGCGGAGGGATGGTGCATCCACCTGGTCGAGAATATGCATATTGGTTCGCTCTCTGTATCCGCCACAGGACGACTACGGCTTATGCGGCCCCCACGCGAACGCGTTCGGCACCACAACTGAATGAGTGTGTTTCGTGCCGATACGTTGCAGCTCCCCTGTGGCAGAGGCTTGCCACGGCACAAGGGATAATTATGTCACGAAACGGCCCGTGCCCGCAAAAGAGCGATCACGAACCGGTGTCAGGATTCCGGGGCTTCTCGCGCACGACGATCACGGGCGGTTCCTCCGTGGGCGACAGGTCGGCGGGGAGGACTCCCCCGCGGGCCGTCTCGTCGACGAGGATCATCATGGCCTGCATGCTCTTCCGGGCGGCGACGACCAGCTCCCAGATGGCGAACCAGAAGACGCCGAGTCCGACCAGGATGACCAGAGCGGCCAGCCCCGGGGCCCAGGTGTACGAAAACCCCATGGCAACGATCAGGCCGTGCCAGAGCGTGAGGAACCCGACATCCGCCCAGGACACGGCTCGGGTGGTGCGCACCTCTTTGCGGGCGAAGAAGAGCAAGCTCACGACCAGCAGGCCGAAGCCGACGATGAGGCCGCTGAAGAAGCTGCCGACGACGTCCCAGCCGCCCGTCCCGTAGAGCGACGCGCCGACCAGGAGCCACGCCGGCAACACGAGGACGGCGATGAACTGCCAGTAGAAGAAGACCCTGCGTACGAACACGGAATCAGACTACCGGGGCGGTTCGGGCGGATGTTCTCAGTTCGCTGGAGGCAGAAGGTCCGGGCGCACCCGTGCCGTGCGCTCGAGCTGCTGCCCGCGCCGCCACGTGGCGATGACGCCGTGGTTGCCGCTCAGGAGCACGGGAGGCACCTCGAGTCCACGCCAGGCGGCCGGCTTGGTGTAACTCGGGTATTCGAGCAGGCCGTCCTCGTGGGACTCCTCGACGAGGCTCTCCGGGTTGCCGACCACCCCGGGGATCAGGCGCCCCACCGCCTCGATCATGGCCATGACGGCCACCTCTCCCCCGTTGAGCACGTAGTCGCCGAGGCTGACCAGCCGCACCCGGCCCGCTTGGGCGAAGTGGTCGAACACACGCTGGTCGATGCCTTCGTAGCGGCCGCAGCCGAAGATCAGGTTGGGCTCCTGGGCCAGCTCCCGGGCCATCGCCTGGGTGAAGAGCTCACCGGCCGGCGACGGGAAGATCAGCAGCGGACCGGCATCCCTGGGCCGTTCCGCGTCCGCGACGGCGGCCACGGCCACGTCCGGATTCACTTTCACGTTCGCAAGGATCCCGTCGATGGCCTCGCCCCACGGCTCCGGCTTCATCACCATTCCGGCGCCGCCGCCGTACGGGGTGTCGTCGACCGTATGGTGCCGGTCGTGGGTGTGGTCCCGCAGGTTGAGCACCCGCAGGTCGATCAGGCCGGACAGCCGGGCCTTGCCGACCAGGGAGACGTCCAGGACGGAGAAGAACTCGGGGAAGATCGTGATGATGTCGATGCGCACGGGAGAAGTCTACGAGCGTACGAGCGCGGGCGACGCGGATGCGGCGGCGTCGAGGGCGTCGAGGGTCACGGCCCGGTTCACCGTGGTGCGGTGGGAGAAATAGACCGGCAGCGCCGTGAAGACGATGGCGCCCAGGAGGTTGCCCACGAGCACGGGGGCCTGGTTCCAGAGCCACCACTCGCCCATGCTGATGTCGGCGCCGAGCAGCATGCCGGCGGGGATGACGAACATGTTCACGATCGCGTGCTCGAGGCCGAGGCTGAAGAAGATCGTGACCGGGAGCCACATCGCCAGGATCTTCCCGCCCGTGGACTTCGAGGTGTAGAACATAATCGTTCCCAGGGCGACCATCCAGTTGCAGAGCATCGCCTTGATGATGACGACGAGGATGCCGGCCGGACCGGCGGCTTCGTAGGGCAGCACCTTGTGCTCGGCCAGGTGGATGATCGCCTGCACCATCGGGTCGCTCGTGTCGGTGCCCGCGTAGGTGATCGCGAAGGCGTAGAGGGCGGCGTAAAGCCCGGCTCCGACGAGGTGCGCGAGGATGACGACGCTGAAGTTCCTGGCGCACTTGGCCAGGGTCGTGCGCCCCTCCATGACGGCGAGCGGAATAAGGGCGAAGCTTCCGGTGACGAGTTCGAGGCCGAGCAGGAGAATAATGGCGAAGCCGACGGGGAAGAGCACGGCTCCCACAATCGGGAGCCCCGTCTGGGCCGCCGCGGTCAGGGCAACGGTGGTCGCCGCACCGAGAATGGCCCCGGAGAGGGTGCCACGGATGAACATCTGTTTAATGGTCAGGTTCGATTTAAGGACACCCGAGTGGATGATGTCATCGATGAGTTGGTCGGGTTTGACGTACGACATGCGGCGGTACTCCTAGAACGGATCTGCCGCGTCGTAACGAGCCGGGAAGTCGGACGGGCGCGGCGCGCCTCTCCCCTGGGGGGTGGACGAGTCGCGTCTATGCGCCGTCGGTGTCTGTGGTGGTGATGTCCGCCGCGGGTTCCTCGTCGGGTTCCTCGTCGGGCTCCTCCGGGAGCTCCTCGAGAAGTCCCGGGGGCGGGGTGATGGTGACGATGCCCCGTGTGACGTCCACGGAGGGCACGATGGCCTTCACGAACGGGATCATGACGTCGCCGGTCGGGGTCTTCACGATCAGGAGGTCCTGGGCGGGAAGGTGCTCGAGCCGGGCGATGGTGCCGATCTGCACTCCGTCGCGCACGACGGCCAGGCCGATCAGCTGGTGGTCATACCACGCGTCTTCTTCGTCGGACTGCTCCGCGTCATCCTGATCGATCCAGAGGATGGCCTTGGCCAGGGCCTCGGCCGCTTCGCGGTCGGGCACGTTCTTGAAGAAACCGACGGCGTGCTGGTTGTACCAGCGCAGTTCGACGAGTTCGATCTTCTTACCGTGCCAGGGGGATCCCGTGGGCACCTGCAGGGTGAACACGGCGCCCGGGACGAAACGACGTCCCGGGTCATCCGTGAACAGCTCGAGCTTGATCGCGCCCTTGAGGCCGTGCGCCTTCGTCAGGCGCCCCACCCTCAACTGGCCGCGCGGAGTCGTGCTGTCGTTCACCGCTTCATATCCAACTACTCATTCACCAGTTCAGAAATCGGTGTCGACGACGTCAACGCGTACGCGCTTGCCGTCGGCCAGCGCGGCCACGAGGGTGCGCAGTGCCTTGGCGGTGCGCCCGGAGCGACCGATCACGCGACCGAGGTCTTCGGGGTTCACGCGAACCTCGAGGACCTCACCGCGAGGGGACGTCTGGGCTGCCACGTGCACGTCGTCCGGGTGATCAACGATTCCCTTGACGAGGTGCTCAAGCGCGGGAGCAAGCAAAATTACGCCTTGTCCTCTTCGGTTGCCTCTGCGGCAGCCTCGGTGTCCTTGGGCGCTTCTTCCTTGGCCACGGGCTTGTCGGCCTTCGGCTTCAGAACCGGCTTCTTCTTCTCGTCGGCGACGAAGGGAACCTTCGGCTCCTTGAACTTCACGGTGCTGACGGCGTCCTTGTCACCCTTGAAGATGCCCCAGTCGCCGGTCAGCTTGAGGAGAGCCTCAACCTGCTCGGTCGGCTGTGCGCCAACGCTCAGCCAGTACTGTGCACGCTCGGACTTGACCTCGATGACGGAGGGCTCCTGCGTGGGGTGGTAGATGCCGATCTCTTCGATGACGCGACCGTCGCGCTTGGTGCGCGAGTCGGCGACAACGATGCGATAGTACGGTGCACGGATCTTGCCCATGCGCTTCAAACGGATTTTGACAGCCACAATTCTCCTGTGTATTTGATTTTTGGCGAACTGACGGCCGTGAGCGTGGGGGCACACTCGGCACAAGCTCAATAAGGTTTCTTCCTGCGCCTGAGTAGAGGGTCGGACGCAAGAGAACTCGACTAACCATTCTGTCAGACATCACCGCCTTTGTGATAATCCAACCCCGCCGCTCGGCGCCCCCGCCTGCCCGTGGCACCGCTGCCCCGATAGCTGTCAGGATTGAGTCACATCACACCCAAACGGGTGCGTCACAACGGGAGGACCGCACGTGGGAATCGAATTTGCCCGCTCGCCGCGGTCGACAATCGGCATCGAATGGGAGTTGGCCCTCGTCGACCGGGAGACGGGAGACCTCGTCTGCGTGGCCGACGAGGTGCTCACCGCGCTCCGCGGACCCGACGGCGCGCCGCATCCGCACATCACCGGCGAATTGCTGCTGAACACCGTCGAACTGGTGTCCGGCGTGCACACGACGGTGGGCGGCGCGGTCGCGGATGTGGCCGCGCAGGTCGCCGAGGTGCGCGCGATCACGGACCCGCGCGGCGTCGACCTGATCTGCAGCGGGTCGCATCCGTTCGGCCAGTGGTTCGACCAGGAAGTCACCGACAAGTCCCGCTACCACCGCCTGATCGACCGCACCCAGTGGTGGGGCCGGAACATGATGATCTGGGGCATCCACGTGCATGTTGGGATCGAGGACAAGGCCAAGGTCATCCCCATTCTCAACGGGCTGCTCGGCTATCTGCCGCACCTGCAGGCCCTCTCCGCGTCGAGCCCGTACTGGGCCGGGGCGGACACCGGGTACGCCTCCAACCGCGCTCTGATGTTCCAGCAACTGCCCACCGCCGGCCTGCCCTGGATCCTGGATGACTGGGCGGCTTGGGAGCGCTATGTGGAGGACATGACCGTCGCCGGCGTGATCGAGGACGTGACCGAGGTGCGCTGGGACATCCGCCCGTCGCCGCGCTGGGGAACCCTGGAGGTGCGCGTCTGCGACGGCGTCTCCACGGCCGAAGAACTCGGCGCCATTGCCGCGTTCATCCAGTGCCTGGTCGAGTGGATGTCCACCCGGATCGACAACGGCGAGGATGTGCCCGCGATGCAGCCCTGGTTCGTGCGCGAGAACAAGTGGCGGGCGGCCCGCTACGGCCTGGACGCCCGGGTCATCCTGGATGCCACCGGGACGGACTGCCCGGTGGTCGACGATGTACGCCGCCTGATCGAGGTCCTCTCCCCCACCGCCGATCGCCTCGGTTGCCTGGACGAACTGCGGGGACTGAACAGGATCATCTCCGAGGGCGCCAGCTATCAGCGCCAGCTCCGGGTCGCCGACGCGCACGGCGGCGACCTGCCGCCCGTCGTCAAAGCGCTCAGCCGGGAACTGCGCACCGGCCTCGGCTGCGATCGCTGAACCGCCCGAACCCTGCAGGGCGGAGCGTCGGCTGCGGGTCGCGGCCACAGGCCTGAGCCCTGGCCATCTCACCACCCCTGGAACGACTATTGCGCTGAATCCGTGGCACGCGGACGGTCGCGTGCGGGGGTTCGGGTTCGCTCGCGGTGGCCGCGGCCTCGTCCTGCACCGCTGGCCCGGTGGGCCCGGTGGTCTTGCCCCGGGACCCAGATGCGCGCCGAGCCGTAGCCGACCGGTGCCATCACCTCGGGTTTGCCCCGCACCATCCGGATCAGCCACCCCGACGTCTCGATGCTGTGATGGTGGAACCAGCAGAGCAGCACCCCGTTGTCGAGGTCGGTGGGGCCGTGGTGCACCCACGGGATCACATGGTGAACCTCGCACCAGGCCGCATTCACCTGACACCCCGGGATGATGCAGCCCCCGTCGCGGGCGGCGAT
>JACMQV010000173.1 GCA_014376815.1 Cryobacterium sp. | reverse complement strand
TTGAACGGGTCTGTCCGGCGCACTCCCCGCGCCCCGGCGCGACCGTTCGATCTCTCGCTGACCGGGAGATCCGGCCCCGCGTTTCACTCCGGTTCGACTGCCGGGACGTCTCGCCTCAACATGAGCGACTCGGCCGCACCGGCGGCGGCGAGCTCGTAGTTGACGAAACGCCCGTCATCGGTCCAGAGATAGAACAGGCTGCGGCCATACCGGTCGGTCGGAACCCGGTCGGCCGTGACCCACATACTCGACGGTCATGGCGCACGCTCCGTCCGGTCGCCCCGGGATGACGACCGGGGACACGTGCCCCTCGCCGGCCACGGCCGGCGCCGCCGCGCTGCCGGAGCCGGTGCCGGTGCCGGTGCCGGAGATGCTGCGCCACCCCTGAGACCAGCTGTCCGCCAACGAGGCGAGCGGCCCCGTGCCCTGCACCGCAACGAAGCCCAGCAGGCCGGCGACCACCACAAGGAGCACCAGGCGTGAACGAGAACTCTTCTTCTTCTTCCCTATTCCATGAGGCTAGGAGACTCCGCGATTCAGACCGGCGACCGCTACAAGGGCGGAACGCATCGAACGCGCCGGCGCGCAGCCCCTGCCAGTCGGCCCGAACCAATTCGACGGAGATTCTGCCAAAATCGGCCCCAAACCCTGCCGAAAACCCTCTTCTACGAGAAAATCTCCGTCGAATTGGTTCACCTCGGACACCGGGCTCGGCCGTCAACGGTCAGGACTCGCTCCCCAGAGCGGGCACAGCGTCGGTACAGCGGGCAGCGTCAGCTCGGTACGGCGGCCAGCGGGGCGATCGACGTGCGCCGATCGAGGTGGATGCCCGCGAGCATGCACCGGATGGACCCGCCCGCCAGCTCGATCGTGGGCACGTCGAGGGGCAGAATCGTGCAGCTCCGCTCGATCTCACTGCGCTGCGCGGCCGTGAGGCACGCGAGGGCGCGGCGCGAGAGCACCAGCATCCGCCCGTTCCGGCCATGCAGTTCAATGGCGTTGCCGGCGAAGTTGCTAATCTGCTCCCGGTCGAGGTCGATCACCACACGATCCTGCGCCGTCAGGCGTTCCACGACGTGGTCGCGGCGCGTGGACGACTGGATCAGGTCCAGGCCGACCAGGGCGAAGTCCGTGGCGATGCACATCATGACGTTGGTGTGATAGATCGGGGTGCCGTTCTCGTCGGCCGCGTCGAAGACGATCGGCTCATAGCCGAAATTGGTGCAGAACCGTTCGAGCGCGATCGGGTCCGCGCGGCGAGACCGGGCCACATAGGCGATGCGGCCCGCGTGGTCGAGCACCATCGCCCCGGTGCCCTCGAGGAAGACGTCGTCGAGTTCGAGCCCGGAGTAGTCGACCACGTCCTGCACGCGGTAGCGCTGCTTCAGCATCTCGACGATGTCGCCGCGGCGCTCGGTGCGACGATTCGGCGCGTGCATCGGATAGAGCGCCACGTGCCCGCCCGCGTGGGTGGAGATCCAGTTGTTGGGGAACACGCTGTCCGGCCGGCCCGGCCCGTCGTCGTCGAACAGGTGCACCGCGATGCCCTGCGACTCCAGCGTCTCGGCGACTCGGGTCACCTCGGCGTACGCGGCCTCGGCGATCAACGCCGCGTCATGCCCGGCGTCGAGGGACTGGAAGGCGTTGTCGTGCGCCGTTTCCGGGTTCGGGGTGAAAAAATGTGGGCGGATCAGCAGAACGGCCGACGGGGCCTGCACGGACATCGAGTACTCAGGCTCAGGCTCAGACGAGAACGGGGGCGCCCGCGGTGACGAGTCCGAACAGGTCCTTCGGGTCGTCGGGGTCGGCCACGAGGTCGATGTCGGTGTAGAACCGGGTCTGGTCGACGGCATCCCGCAGGAAGCGGAGCGCCGAGAAGTCCTCGATGGCGAAACCGACCGAGTCGAAGACGGTGATCTGGTCCACGGAGGTGCGCCCTGTCGCCTGGCCCAGCAGGACCTGCCAGATCTCGGTGACCGGGAAATCGGGGTGCATCTGCTGGATTTCGCCTTCGATCCGGGTCTGCGCGGTGAATTCGACGAAGACGTCGGCGCGGTGCAGGATGCCGGAGTCGAGTTCGGTCTTGCCCGGGCAGTCCCCGCCGATCGCGTTGATGTGCACGCCGGGGCCGACCATCGCATCGGTGAGCACGGTGGCGTTCGCCTTGTCGGCGGTGCAGGTGGTGATGATGTCGGCGCCGGTCACGGCATCCGTGGCGCTCGTCGCAACGACGATCTCGAATCCGAGCGGAGCCAGGTTGCGCACGAACTTCGCGACGGCGTCGGGGTCCGTGTCCCAGACGCGCAGACGGTTGATGTCCAGCAGGCCGCGGAAGGCGAGCGCCTGGAATTCCGACTGGGTGCCCGTGCCGATCATCGCCATGGTCTGCGAGTCAGGCCGGGCCAGGGCGCGGGCCACCATGGCCGACGTGGCGGCGGTGCGGAAGGCCGTGAGCACGGTCATCTCGGACCAGAAGATGGGGTAGCCGCTCTGCACGTCGGCGAGGACGCCGAAGGCGGTGACGGTCTGCAGGCCGCGCGACGGGTTCGACGGATGTCCGTTGACGTATTTGAAGCCGTAGGTGACGCCGTCGCTGGTGGGCATGAGCTCGATCACGCCGAGCGGGGAATGGCTGGCCACCCGCGGCGCCTTGTCGAAGATCGGCCAGCGACGGAAGTCGTGCTCGATGTACTCGACCATGTCCGTGAGGATGCGTTCCACCCCGGTCTCCACTGCCCACCGGTTGATGTTTCCCACGTCCACAAATCGCACCATGTGCGGCTCCTCTCGATCAGTATTCAACCGTATGCACCGTCGATGTGCAGGCGCCATTGCTTTATCGCCGCAATCTGACCACCCGATCGCGCACTCTGTGCAGGGCACGTATACACTTTGGCTAATGTATCCCGTCGATGACCTCGACCGCCGCCTCCTGTCGGCCCTGCGCGTGAACGGCCGCGAGCCGGTCGCCAGCCTGGCCCGCGACCTCGGCGTCACGAGGTCGACGATCAACAGCCGCCTGAAACGACTGACCGACTCCGGTACGGTCGTGGGCTTCGGCGTCAGGATCAGGGAAGACCGGGACCCCAATTCGATCCGGGCGATCACCCTGATCGAGGTGGAGGGCCGGGCGATCGCGCAGGTCATCCACGCCCTGCGCGGCTATCCCGAGGTGGAGGCCCTGCACTCCACCAATGGCGGCTGGGACCTGGTCGCCGAGTTGCGCACGGACACCCTCGCCCACTTCGACCGGCTGCTGGGGCAGGAGCGTTCGAACGAGAGCGTGCTGAACAGCGGGGCCAGCCTGCAGCTCAGCTCCGTCTCGAGCGAGGACCTGCCCGGCCTGTCTGGCCGCTGAGCCGCGCCCTGCCGCTGCACTACTGCCACTGCACGACTGCCACTGCACTGAGGCCAGGCCCGAGGAGATCATGGACAGCGCGAGTGCGATGGCCGTGACGACCCAGGCGACGGTCCTGTTCTCCTCATCCCCGGCCCACGGCCGGCCCTGCTTGTCGCGCTGGGCGCCCGCGAGAACGAGGATCAGGTCGATCAGCCACCAGAGCCCGAAGCCGCCGACGGTCACGAGCTTGAGCAGGCCGGTGCCGACCTTGCCCAGGTAGAACCGGTCGATGGCCAGAAAGCCGAGCAGCCAGGCGAACCGCCATGTCGCCACGAAGGACTTCGGTAGCGCCATCGC
>JACMQV010000172.1 GCA_014376815.1 Cryobacterium sp. | reverse complement strand
CGCGTCGTTGGGGTGAACGAGGTCGAGGCCTTCCCAAGATGGAAGTTCTAACGCTCACCATCAGGAAGACCTCGACATGCCCCAGACTACTTTCGCGCGCCCCGATCTGACCACGTTCTGCCGCTTGGATCAGCTCGGCCTTCAAGCTGTTGGGCAGCACCTCGAACACGGGCGTGCCGTGCTCGAGTGTCGGGTCCTCGAGCGCGACGACTGGTGTCGTGCCTGCGGCTGCGCCGGCGTTCCTCGAGACTCCGTCACGCGGCGCCTCGCGCACGAGCCGATGGGATGGCGGGCGACGACTTTGCTGGTTCGGGTGCGCCGCTACCAGTGCACCGGCTGTGGTCGGACGTGGCGGCAGGACACCGGGAAGGCGGCACCGCCGAAGGCGAAGATCTCCCGCGGCGGTTTGCAGTGGGCGTTGGCCGGGATTGTGGTCGGGCACCTCTCGATAAGCCGCATCGTAGCCGCCCTGGGGGTCGCCTGGCACACCGCGAACAGTGCCGTGCTGGCGGAGGGCAAGCGGGTGTTGATCGATGACCCGGGACGGTTTGCGAACGTGACGGTGATCGGCGTCGACGAGCACGTTTGGCGACACACCAGGAAGGGCGACAAGTTCGTCACCGTCATCATCGACCTCACCCCGAACCGCAACAAAACCGGGCCAGCACGGCTACTGGACATGGTGGAAGGACGGTCGAAGCAGGTGTTCAAGCAGTGGCTCGCCGCCCGCCCCACCGAGTGGAAAGAGAAGATTCAGATCGTCGCGATGGACGGGTTCACCGGCTATAAAACAGCGGCGAAGGAAGAGCTCCCGGAGGCGGTCCCGGTGATGGATCCCTTCCACGTCGTGCGCCTGGCCGGCGACGCGCTGGACCGCTGCCGACAACGCGTTCAACAAGCCACCCTCGGTCACCGGGGTCATTCTGGCGACCCGCTCTACACCTCCCGACGCACCCTCCACACCGGCGACGATCTCCTCACTGACAAGCAACGCACCCGCCTCACCGCCCTCTTCGCCAGTGACGAACACATCGAGGTGGAGGCAACCTGGGGCATTTACCAGCGCATCATCGCCGCCTACCGGCACCCGGACAAGAAGACCGGGAAAGCGACGATGGAGGCGGTGATCGAGTCCACCAGTCAGGGCGTTCCGAAGCTTTTCACCGAGATTGAGCGGCTCGGCCGAACGCTGAAACAGCGGGCGGCGGACATCCTCGCGTTCTTCGACCGGCCCGGTTCCTCGAACGGACCGACCGAGGCGATCTACGGGCGCCTCGAGCATCTCCGCGGCACCGCCCTCGGGTTCCGGAACCTCACGCATTACATAGCGAGATCATTGCTCGAGGCCGGGGGCTTCAGACCGAAAATACACTCTTGATTGCGAAGAGCCGACAAACGTGACGATGCCAACGGCATATTGGCTCGTTCGTCTGACTTGGACCCATGGCAAATCTGCGAGAAGAACAGCGATTGCCGCCCCAGCAAAGAGTGCAATGGGGCTGCAAATTGCGGCGAGGTCAATGCTGTAGTT
>JACMQV010000171.1 GCA_014376815.1 Cryobacterium sp. | reverse complement strand
CGCCACTTCTGAGGCGCGGTAGCTGAGGTGCGGTGGCTGAGGTGCTACTACGTCAGCGCGAGCTTCTTGCGGTTGCGGGCTCCGACGGTCACCGCGAGGCCGCCGAGGAGCAGGAAGACGAGTGCGAACCAGCCGCCGGAGACATCCGTGCCGGTGTGGGCCAGCGCCGGAGTCGTCGCGGACTTGGCCACGACCGTGATGGCCGCCGACTGCGTCTCCACGCCGGCCTCGTCCTTCATCACGATGTGGTGCGTTCCGGCCGGTGTGCCCGTCGGAACCGAGAACGTGCCCCGGATCTCGCCCTGCGCATTGGCCGTGAGCGTTCCAAGCCGAACCGGGGTGGAGTGCAGCCAGATCTCGACGACCTCGAACGGCTCGAAGCCGTCCGCCGCCACGACGATCTTGCCGCCCTGAGCTATCGGAGCGGCCGGAACCGTGACCGTCACGCCATCCACCGTCACCGAGACGGTCTCGGCCGCGGCCGGTGCCGTGGTCGGCGTCGTCGGTGCCGTGGTCGGAGGCGTCGGTGTTGTCGGGGCCGTCGTCGGGGTGGGGCCGGGGACAGGGTTGGGCACGGGCGTCGGCGTCGGCGGCGTCGGCGTCGAAACGACCACGGGTTCGAGTTCGGCGTCGATCCCGGTCACGCCGGACCCCGCCTTGACGGTCACAGTCTCAGACGCTGCCAGGTCGTCGCCGCCGCCGAAGTACTCACTGGCCAGGCTGGAAGACGTGCCGTAGTTCTCAAACCCGACCTTGTAACTGCCCGCAGCCAGCGACGCGACCTCGTAGTTCCCCTCAGCGTCAGTGTCCGCGCCCGTCAGGTAGTCCCCTCCGTCGGTCGCATAGACGAACACGCCCACACCTGCCGCGGGGGTCACCTTGCCGTCGATGAGCTTGGTCACCGTTCCCGATATGGTGCTCCCGACGGTCAGGACCGCGTCGATCCCGGAAACGGTCTCGGTCTCGCCAACCGTGACGGACTTCGCCGAGGCCAGATCGGTGGCGCCGGTGTAGTACTGGAAGGCCAGGCCGGGCCCGGAGCCGTACCGGTAGGTGTAGAAGAGAACCTTGTAGGTGCCCTTGTGCAGCCCCGGGACCGCGTAGTTGCCGTCCTCATCCGGTACCGTTGCGGAGGCTAACTCGCCGGAACTTGCCGAGAAAACGTAGACAGCGACGAAGTCCAGATTCGAGATGGCTCCGCCGGCCGACTGCTTCACCGTTCCGCTGATCGTGCTGCCCAGGACCATGGTGGCGTCAATTCCGGAGACGGTCTGGGCGGCCCCCACCGCGATCACGGTTGCTGAGGAGAGGTCGATGGCGCCCCCGTAGTACTCGGGTGCGAGTTGCCCGACGAAGCCGTTGTCGGAGTCAGAGACGGAACCGGAGTACTGCAATTTGTACTCGCCGGCCGCGAGGGACTTGACTGCGTAGCGCCCCGATGAGTCGGTCGAGGCCGACCCGGAGTAGTCGCCCGTGTCAGCTGAGTACACGTTGACGTAGCCGTTGTTTGCAGCCGAGACGATGCCGCCGACGTTCTGGCGCAGCGTCCCGGTGATGGTGCCGCCCCGTGAGAGCGTCGCATCGATACCCGGCACCGTGGCGTGGGCCGCGACGACGATGGGCTTCGCTGTGTCATAGCCGGCGCCACCGTAGTACGCGGCGACCAGGCTGACGTCGGAGTCGTCGGCGTTGAAGTCGACGGTGTAGGAGCCCGCAGGCAACGATCCGATGGAGTAGTGACCCTGGGCATCCGTCGCCGCGTCACCGACGTACCCGCCATTGATCGTGCTGTATGCCGCCACGGTCACTTTGGCGGCGGGCTTGCGGGTGCCTCCGTCGAGGTAGGTCACGGTGCCGGAGATCTTGCTGGCCTGGGCCAGCGTCGCGTCGATGCCGGTGGGCGAGGCGGATGCGCTCACAGCGACCACGGTCGCCGAGGCCGCGTCCGCAGCGTCGTTGTAGTACTCGGAGATGACGTTGAGACCAGAACGGACCGGGTCGCCGGAATAGAACGGGTCATCGGCGCTGAAGCGCAGCGTGTACTCGCCCGGGCTCAGCCGGTTGATCGTGTAGTGACCATCGGCATCCGCTCGCGTGCTGCCGCCGAAGCCGTGTTCGCCGGCCGAGGAGTACGACACCAATGCGAGGCCGGCCGGAACCACGGTGGACCCGATCTGCTGGCTCACGGTCCCGGAGATTGAGCTGCCGGGCTGCGGCAGGGGCTCGTTCCAGACGAACTGCGGGTCAGCCTGCCCCGGAGCAGCTGCCTCAGGCGCTGCTGTCGGAGTCGCGACGGGAGCCGGTGCGGCGACGGCCGGGTCTGCGGGTGCCGGGTCTGCGGCGGCCGGGTCTGCGGGTGCCGGGTCGATGGGTACCGGGTCTGAGGGTGCCGGGTCTGCGGGTGCGGTGCTCGTTCCGGTCGCTGCCGGAGCAGGGTCGGTGAGCGGAGCAGCCGCGGGTGCGTCGGTGGCCGCCGGAACGGTCTCGGCACTGACCGGAGCGGGCGTAGACGGCGTGCCGTCGACAGCGCTGGCCGGCGAGGTGGCGCCGAGCATGCCAAACGCCAGTACCGCGGTGATGGTCAGGGCCGCGGCAAAGCCGCGCTTCCTGATACGACCCAGAGTGTTCCCCATGAGAATCCCCGACCGATTCGGCACGTCGCGCGGCCACTACGGGGGCGCGTCCATGCGGAGGTCTCCCCCTGCTCTGACCTTATTGGGCGCGACTCCTGATCAGATAGGGCAAAATTCCGATCGCGCACACCCAAAGGGAGTGCCCTCAGAACTGGCGGCACCCGCCCGGGCCGGTGTCGCCGGCGGGTCGTGGCCCGGCGGGTCGTGGCCCGGCGGGTCGTGCATAACTCCTGCAAATTCTGCGGGGACCGGCCGGATGCGGCCTAAAGCGGCCCTTCTGACACGAATTGCAGGAGTTATGCCAGCTGGGGCAGCCGAGCCGAAGGGCTGCTACCCCATCGTCTGCACCTCGGGCTGGTAGTCGGCGAGGGTGTCGGACTGGAAGCCCTGCTGCACGGCGGCGAGGCCGACCCAGTCCACATACACGATCGACTGGCCGTCGGAGGAGGTCCCGGTTCCGTCGGTCGGCATCGTGAAGAAGGTCACCTGCGGCTCCCGCACGTCGCGCAGCGCCCAGGCCAGCGAGGTCAGGTAGGTGGAGTTGAGGCCGTCATCCACGGCCATGAAGGGCGTGACCGTCTCCAGCAGACCCGACGTCTTGACCGGATCGGCGAGCACGGACTTGTGCATCGCGGCCGTCAGCAGGCTGCTGATGATCAGCTGCTGGTTGCGCACCCGCTGAAAATCGCCGTCCTGGAACGCATACCGCTCCCGCGCGAACGCGATGGCCTCCGTGCCGGTCAGGTGCTGCCTGCCCTCCGCGAAGTGGTGCCCCTTGAGGTGGTACGAGTCGAAGCCGATCGGGTTGTCGATGTCGACGCCGCCGAGGGCATCCGTCGCCTCCTTGAACCCGGAGAAGTCGACCACGGCCACGTGATCGATGCGCGTGCCGAGCAGGTTCTCCACGGTCTGCACGGCCAGCGGCACGCCGCCCCAGGACAGCGCCGCGTTGATCTTCGCCTGCCCGTGCCCGGGCACCTCGACCCAGCTGTCGCGCAGAATCGACATGACGTAGAGGTTCTTGCGATCGGCCGGCACGTGAACCACCATCATGGTGTCCGAACGCTCACCACGGATGTCGGCGAGGTCCTTCCCCGTGGCGCCGCGGGTGTCCGATCCGAGCAGCAGGATGTTCTGCGCCTGCCCGGACGGCACCGCGCCCAGGGCCGCGGACGGGTCGAGGGGGGCGGGGGCGCCCGGGGCGGCGGTATCCGGTGCGGCCTGCGCGGCCGGCGGACGGGAGGTCTCGGCCGGGAAAGGGTTCGAGAGCTTCTCGGTGCCGTCGTCGAAGGCGCGGGTCAGGGCGAACGCGTAGATGCCGCCGGCGGCGACCGTGACCAGCACGAGCGTGCCGAGCACACCCAGGGCGATACGCCAGGGGTGACGTTTGCGCGGGGCCTGGTGGGCTGCGCCGGGAGTTTCGTGGCGCAGTGAATCGTTGGTTCCGTTCGGCATTCGGGTTGCCTCCTGTGGCCGCTCGAGCGAACGGTGTCGACACCATAGCCCTGCCTTTCCCCAGAGGATATGGGCGGATTAGGAAACAAAGCGGGGCCCGAGAGAGAAAGATTCCGGCGGGTAATGCGGCGGCAACACTGCGCCCCTAGTCTGGGGTCATGAGCTCCGCGATCACGAAGGCCGTCATCCCCGCAGCTGGGTTGGGCACACGGTTTCTGCCGGCCACCAAGGCCATGCCGAAGGAAATGCTGCCCGTCGTCGACAAACCGGCAATCCAGTACGTGGTCGAGGAGGCGGCCGCGGCCGGACTGACCGATGTGCTGATGGTGACCGGCCGGCACAAGAATGCGCTGGAGAACCATTTCGACCGCATGACCGAGCTGGAGTCACTGCTCGAGAAGAAGGGCGACCTCGACCGTCTGGCGAAGGTGTGCTATCCCACCCGACTGGCCGACATCCACTACCTGCGGCAGGGCGACCCGCTCGGGCTCGGGCATGCGGTGCTCCGCGCGAAGATGCACGTCGGCGACGAGCCGTTCGCGGTGTTGCTGGGTGATGACCTGATCGACATCCGTGACCCGTTGCTGGCACGGATGCTGGTGGAGCAGGGCGCGCGCAACGCCAGCATCGTGGCGCTGATGGAGGTCGATCCGTCGCACATCAGCCTCTACGGCTGCGCCGCGGTCGAACCCACCGACGACCCCGACGTGGTGCGGGTGACCGGGCTGGTGGAGAAGCCCAGCGCCGCGGATGCCCCGTCGAACCTGGCCATCATCGGCCGGTACGTGCTGCGGCCCGAGGTGTTCGGCGTGCTCGAGCACACCCTGCCGGGCGCCGGCAACGAGATTCAACTCACGGATGCGCTGCAGGAGATGGCGGCGACCCCGGAGGCGACGGGCGGGGTGTTCGGGGTGATCTTCCGCGGCCGTCGGTATGACACCGGCGACCGCCTGGACTACATCAAGGCCATCGTGCAGCTCGCCGTGGAGCGCGAGGACCTCGGGCCGGACCTGCGGCCGTGGCTGCAGGAGTTCGCCGCGGGGCTCTGAGCGGCATCCGTCAGGCGGAGACCGCCTCCAGCTGCGGGATCAGGGTTTCGAGGAACGCGGCGGTGTCTTCCCAGCCGCCGACCGCGAAGCACTCCACCCCGAGCGCCTTCACTGGGTAGTCGTTGCCGTGCTCGTCGAGGCGGTCGCCGACGAACAGCATCTCGTCGAGGGACACCCCGGTGAGCATGGCGAGCTTGTTCATGCCGTAGGCCTTGTCGATGCCGCGCCGGGTGATGTCCACGGAGGTGGACCCGCCTGACCGCACCTCGAGCTCGGGCAGCAGCACCTGCACCGCTTCGCGCAGGGTGTTCTTCTTCTCTCCGGTGGGGTCCCACGCGGTCTTCGCGGCGACCGGGGCCGCCTGGCCGAGGGCGGAGAAGGTGATCTGTGAGCCGCGGTCTTCGAGGATCGGGCCCCAGGTGTCGCTCTCCCAGTAGCCCAGGGAACGCGCGGAGATCTCGACGGCGTTGAGGGCATCCGTCTTCTCGGCGTCGGTCAGGTATTCGGCGTAGATCTGGGTCCAGGAGCCCTCGACGTGGCGGAAGTACTGGGTGCCGCAGGTGGGCATGAGGTGCAGTCGGGTGAGGGCTTCGTCGCTGACGGCCTCGAGGTTGTCGATCAGCTGCATGTGGAACTGCGCGATCTGGCCGCCGGAGATGACGCAGACCTCGACGGCGCCGAGGAGGCGAACCATGAGGGCCGCCATGCGCGGGTCGAGCGGGGACTTGGACGCGGCGAGGGTGTCATCGAGATCGAAGGCCACCAGGCGGGGAAGGGTCGTCATGTGCGTGCGGTTCCTTTATCTGACTCGCAGCCGGCGGTGCGGCTCGGAGCTGGACGCCACCCATGCGCGACGCCCGCCAGAGAGTTTACAGCCGGGGGGCCGACGGATGCCCGGGCGCGGGTTCCCGAGGACGGGATCGTGGCCAGTCCTGCTTGGCGGCACGTGCAGAACCAATTCGACGGAGATTTTGCCGAAAGTGGGCCCGGGAGGCGCCGCAAGGGCTTTCTAGGGAAGAATCTCCGCCGAATTGGTTCGGGGCAGTTCGGAGGGCTGGCGCCTGGTCGCGTGTGGGGGCGCACGGGCGCCACGGGCGGCTCGGGCGACACGGGGAGCGCGGGGCGCGCGGGCGGCACGGGGCATGCGTCGGCACGTTGACTCGGAGATTTTCGGGACACGCCCGATCTGCTGCCCGGGCGAACGGCGTGTTGCGAAAAACTCCGCAGTTAGCGCACGGGTACGGATGCCCGTGGGTGGCCGAGGCTCGGTGCGCGAACGGATGACCTCAT
>JACMQV010000170.1 GCA_014376815.1 Cryobacterium sp. | reverse complement strand
GCCGGCGCCACCGGGCCGAGGCGGGCGCAGGGACGGGGGCCGGCGCTGGGGCGGGTTCCCCGATGGCGGCGGCGCGCTCGACATCCGCGCGGGTGATCGCCCCGTTCGTGCCCGTACCGTGCAGGCCCGTGGTGTCGACTCCGAGCTGGTGGGCGAGCTGCCGAACCGGCGGCGACACCGGGCCAGGCTCTGCCGGAACCTCACGCGCCGGAACCTTACGCGCCGAGGCTTGCGGTGCCGGGGGTTCGGCGCCGGCCGCGGGGGTCTGCGTGATGCGGGCCAGAGCTGCACCCACCGGCACGGTGGTACCCACCTCGACGAGCAGTTCCGCGACGACCCCCTCCTCGAAAGCCTCCACGTCGATGTCAGCTTTCTCCGTGCCCACCACGGCGACCATGTCCCCGCGATGCACGTAGTCGCCGGGCTTGACCAGCCACTCGACCAGCTTGCCCTGATCCATGTCCGCCCCCAGGGACGGCATCAGGAAGTCACCCATGCGCTCCCACCGCCTCCCGCGCCGCGGCGACGACGCGCTCGAGCGACGGGAACGCGGCCAGCTCGAGGTGCTTGGCGTAGGGCAGCGGCACTTCGGCGCTGCAGACCCGGCCGACCGGCGCATCCAGGTCGAAGAACGCCGACTCGGTGATCCGCGCGCTCAACTCGGAGGAAATGCTGCCGCTGCGCCATCCCTCGTCGACGATGACGGCGAGATGAGTGCGGGCGACGGTGGCGAGAATCGCGTCGTCGTCGATCTCGCCGGCGACGTTGTAGAGCGAACCGTGCTCGAAGATCAGCACCGGGTCGGGATCCTGCAGCGCGGTCCACAGCATCCCGCGGGCATCCGCCAGAGTGGACGGGGTGAGGATGCGCAGCCCCGGGATGTGGGCGTACCAGCCCTCGAGGCTGTGCGAGTGCTGCGCGGCCAACTGGCGTCCGGCGCCCGTCGTCATGCGGATCACCAGCGGAACGCTGAACTGCCCGCCCGACATGTGCCGGAGGGTCGCCGCGTTGTTCATGATCTGGTCCAGTGCCAACAGGCTGAAGTTGTTCAGCGGCTCGCCCACGCTGGCCACGAATCGCAGTGCCGACAGGTCATGGGCGGCGGCCCTCTCCGCGCCGGCCTTCATCAGCATCCGCAGAGCCGTCGGTGCCGTGTACCAGACGGTGACCCGCTGCTCGGCGAGGATGCGATACCACCGGTCCGCATCCATTTCCTCCTCGTCGACGATGCAGGTCACGCCGTGCACGAGCGGGGCGATCACCCCGTAGGACGTGCCGGTCACCCAGCCGGGATCCGCGGTGCACCAATAGGTGTCCTCGGGATGCAGATCGAGGGCGAAGCGCCCGGTTGCGAAGTGGGTGGTCACGGCGTCGTGCGCGTGGATCGCTCCCTTTGGGGTTCCGGTGGTGCCGCTCGTGAAGTGCAGCAGGGCCATGTCCTGGGGGTGCGTCTCGGCGATCTCCCCGTAGGGGGGCGCAGCGCGCATCAGCGCGGCCAGATCGAGCGTGCCCGGTTCCGGTTCTCCGGCGGCGTCGACCAGGAGAACGTGCTGCAGGTTCGGCAGCTGGGCCCGGATCGGCGCCACCTTCTTGCGGTACAGCGCACGGGTGGTGATCAGCGCCCGGCCTCCGCCCAGCTGCAGCCGCTGGCGCACGGGCTCGGGGCCGAACGCCGAGAAGGGCGGGCAGAACACGCCCGCATGCCGGAGCGTGCCCAGCACCGCGACATACAGTTCCGGGATGCGGCCGGTGAGGGGGAAGACGCGGTCACCGCGCTCGATCCCCAGGCCGCGCAGCACGCTGGCGAAGCGGCTGGTCTGTTCGAGGAGGTCCGCGTAGGTGAGGGAATGGCTCGTGCCGTCAGGCCGGATGAAGCGGAGGGCGTCCTTGTGCGCGCGGGGGCCGGCGGCATGCCGGTCGACGGCCTCGTAGGCGATGTTGAGGCCCTGGCCGCCCGGCAGTCCCGACAGCCCGCGCCGAGCCTCATCCCAGGCGAACCCGGCGCGGGTCTGCTCGTAGTCGAGCAGGTTGGGCGTCACCGGGAGGTTGTGGACGTCCTTTCGGATGGTGGGCCAGTGCGTGGATGACTCGGTTCCGGCTGTCATGACCCCATGAAACCCCCGCCGAGGCGCGGCGCATAGGGGGCCGCAGGGCGAACTGTTCCGGGATCCACGGGGCCGGTCCAGAGGTGTTCAGCAGGCTCGGTGACTTAGTCTGTCCCTTTGAGTTCCACGCCGACCGACAGGAATCGTCATGCACCCCACCCTCTTCGGGATCGCTTTTCTCGACTCTGAATGGCTGATCGGCTGGTTCGGATCGTTCGTGCTGCTCGGGGTCGCTGCGGTTGTCTTCGTCGAGACCGGATTCATCGTGCTCTCGTTCCTTCCCGGGGATTCCCTGCTCTTCACGGTGGGACTGCTGACGGCCACCGGAGGCGTGCCGTTCCCCATCTGGGTGACGTGCCTGGTCATTTTCGTGGCGGCGTTCTCCGGCGACCAGCTCGCCTATTACATCGGCCGTAAGGCGGGCCCGGCGGTCTTCAGCCGGGAGCAGAACCGGTTCTTCAATCCACGGAACGTGGAGCGCACCAACGCGTTCTTCGCCAAGCACGGGGGCAAGTCCGTGATCATCGCGCGCTTCCTGCCCGTCTTCCGCGCCTTCGTTCCGGTGGCCGCGGGCGTCGGCAAGATGCCGTACCGCACCTTCGTGCTCTACAACCTGGCGGGATCATTCCTCTGGGGTGTCGGGCTCACCCTGGTCGGATTCGTACTGGGACAGATCGAGTTCGTCGCGAAGTACTCGGAGTACTTCATCATCGCGATCGTGCTGATGTCGGGCATCCCGATCCTGACGGAACTGTACCGAGGCGTGCGGTCGACCCGGTGGGCCCGCGCCGCGGAGTGACATGATCCGGCCCGAAGTGGACGAGAATGGGGCCAGTGATACTTGAAACAGGCGCGTTGACCGAGATCATCACCGTCGTCGACCTTGCCGGCGTCATCGCCAACGCCATCCTCGGCGGGGTTGCCGCCCGAACCGCGCGGCTCGACCTCGTGGGTTTCGTGGTGCTGGCCATCATGTCGGGCCTCGGCGGCGGAATGATCCGGGACACCCTGCTGCAGCAGGGCCCGCCCATCGCGCTCACGAATCCGGCCTACCTCATGTTCGCGGTGATCGGCGGCGTGATCGCGTTCTTCGTGACCTTCAACGGCCGCTGGTCCCGCCGCGCCCTGATCTTCGTCGACGTCCTCGCCGTCGGCTGCTGGTCGGCGGTGGGCGCGCAGAAGGCGCTCGACGGTGGCCTGGGCTGGATGCCCGCCATCCTGCTCGGAATCATCACGGCCGTGGGCGGGGGGATGGTGCGCGACATCATGCTGCTCCGGGTTCCCACGATCTTCGGCGGCAACACCCTCTACGCGACGAGTGCCGTGCTCGCGAGCACCGAGATGGTGGTGCTGAGCAAGCTCGGGTACGTGGCGGTGGGCACCGGGGTGGCGATCTTGAGCGCGGCGGCCCTGTCGCTGCTCGCCCGGCGCTACGGCTGGGTGCTGCCGATGAGCTACACGCTCCGGATCCCGCGGCCGAGCCTGAATCCGCGAGTCTGGCAGGCCAGGCGCGCCCACGCCCGCAGAACGAAAGCACCGCGCAGCCGGAAGCCCGGCTCCAAACGGGTCACGCTCGGATGAGATCGCCCGGCCTGCCCAGGCACCAAACCCCCTTGAGAGGACAGCAGCAATGAGCCTGATCCGGCTGAACGACGTCAACGTGCGGTTCGAGAACGCGCAGATCCTGCGCGAGGCATTCTTCCGCCTGGAACCGGGCGACCGGGTCGGCATGATCGGCAGGAACGGGTCGGGGAAGACGACGATCCTCAAGCTGATCCTCGGGCAGGTGACCCCGGATACCGGAACCGTCACCCTGGAGCCGGGCACCAGGGTGGGGTACTTCTCGCAGTTCTCCGAGCTGAACGGCGAGGCCACGATCATCGAGGTGCTCGACGGCCTGTTCGCGCCGATCAAAGCCATCGAATCCGAACTGGCGTCGATTGACGCGGCCATCGCCGCCGACTCGTCGGCCAGCGCCGAACTCGACCGCCTGATCCACCGCCAGGCCGAACTGTTCGAGGAGATGGACCGTCTCGACGGCTGGGACTACGGCCGGCGCATCGACACCGCGCTCACCACCCTGGGCTTCAACCAGGCCCACCGGGTCTGCGCGATCGATGAGCTGTCCGGCGGCTGGCGCAACCGGGCCGCACTGGCCAAGATCGTGCTCGAGCGCCCGGACGTGCTGCTGCTCGACGAGCCCACCAACTACCTGGACGTGGCCGGCGTCGAATGGCTCGAGGCCTGGTTCCGCACCTTCCGGGGCGCCGCGATCATCGTCTCCCATGATCGGCGGTTCCTGGACGCCGTCGTCACCCGGATCATCGAGGTCGAGAACTTCCACCTGCACGAGTACCCGGGCAACTTCGGCGAATACGTGGTGCAGAAGCAGTTCCGCCTGAAGACGCTCGAGCAGCAGTTCGTGCACGAGTCCGAGCTGCTGGCTTTCGAGGCCGAGGGCATCTCCGACCGGCGCGAGGCGGCGAAGGCTGACAGCCGGGACCTGGGGAACCAGCTCGCCAAGATCAAGAAGGCCCGCGCGCCGCGGCCCGTCGACCAGATCATCACCGAGATCTACGGCAGCCTGCACGTCAAGGACGCGCTGTGCCGGGTCGAGGGGCTGAGCAAGTCCTTCGGAGAGAAGGTGCTGTTCGCGGACCTCAGCTTCGAGATCCGTCGCAGGGACAGGATCGTGGTCCTCGGCTCCAACGGCAGCGGCAAGACCACGCTGCTGCGCGTCCTGACGGGCGAGGAGCGGGCGGATTCCGGCGAGGTGGCCTGGGCCGCCGGCGCCGCCGTGGTGTCCTACAACCAGGTGCTCGCCGAACTCGACGACAACGACACCGTCACCCATGCCGTCAACGCGATGCCGGGCAGTCTCGCCCTCACGGCGACGCGCAAGTCGGTGAACAGGTTCCTCTCGATGTTCCAGTTCTCCGAGGCCGACCTCAAGCAGCGGATCGGGAACCTGTCCGGCGGCCAGCGGGCGCGCGTGGCCATGGCTCAGTGCCTGCTGTCCGGCGCCTCGGTGCTCCTGCTGGACGAGCCCACCAACCACCTGGACCTGTCCAGTACGCAGGTGATGGAGCGGGCCCTGCTCCATTTCCCCGGGGCCGTGGTGGTGGTCAGCCACGACCGTTTCTTCACCGAGAAGATTGCCAATCGGCACCTGGTCTTCGGCGCCGTAGCCGCGCAACCCGGTGAAATCGACGTGCGCGTGGCGTAGACGCCGAACCGCGCCGCGCCCTGAACCAATTCGACGGAGATTCCGCTGCAAGAACACGGTTTCGGCCCGTTTCAGCTCATCTCGGGCAATATCTCCGTCGAATTGGTTCTAACCGCGTTCCCAGAAGCTGGGGCCGATGGGTTCCGTGAAGTCGCTCTGGGCGATCAGGAAGCCTTCCTCGTCGACCGTGATGGGCAGCTGGGGGAGCGGCCGCGCGGCGGGGCCGAAGACGACCGCGCACTGGTTGGGCACGTCGAACTGCGACTGGTGGCACGGGCAGAGCAGACGCTTCGTTCGCTGCTCGTAGAGCGCGACCGGGCAACCGACGTGCGTGCAGATCTTCGAGTAGGCCACGATCCCGTCGTAGGACCAGTCCTTGCGCTCCGGCGTCGCGTTGATCTCTTCGGGCCCGAGGCGGATCAGCAGGACGGCTGATTTGGCCTTCTCCTCGAGGCGGCCTCGTTCGAGGTCCTGCAACCCCTCGGGGATGACCTGGAACGCGGAGCCCAGGGTCACATCGGCGGCCTTGATCGGGGTTCCCGACGGGTCGCGGGCCAGGCGGGTACCCGTGGTCCACAGGGTCTGGCGCAGCAGCGCGGACGGGTCGGTGTCCATCGGGGCGAGGCCGCGGAAGAGCACCACGGCGGGGAGCGGGAAGGCGATCAGGGCGGCGAGGAGGCTGTTCCGGATCAGCGTCCGGCGGCCGATCCCCGATTCCTCGTTGGCCTCCTGGAAGATCTCGACCGCGCGTTCGCGGGTTTCGCCGGCGCCGCGGATCGGGTGGCGCTCGTCGATCCCCTCCCGGTTGGGCATGAGGGTCTTGCCCCAGTGCACGGCGCCGATGCCCAGCCCCAGCAGCGCCAGCGTGAGGCCCAGGCCGATGTAGAGGTTGTTCAGCCGCACCGATCCCGGGTCTTCCGGAATGATCGGGAAGGCCATGTACGCGATGATCGCGAAGATGCTGCCGACGAGAGACAGGTAGAAGAGTGTGTAGACGGTGCGCTCGGCCCGGCGCTCCGCCCCGGAGTGGAGGTCGGTGACGCGCTCCCGGTGCGGGGGGAGCCCCGGATCGGCCACGGCATCCCGGACGACGACCGCGGTCCCTCCGGATGCGTCCGGCTGGTCGACGGTCTGCGGCTGGTCGACGTCCGATGAGTCGGAACCCGGCTCATCCTCTGCTTCGCGCTCATCCATGGCCCTGATCTCCTTCGCCCGGTGGCGTGCCCCGACTTTTCGCGATCAGTATAAAGCTCCGGGTGCGAACATACGAGGTGTGGCCCCCATGCCGCCGCGGGTGGTCAGCGGGTCGAGACGGTGCCTCCGAGCGAGGCGACCGCGCGCAGCAGGCGGGGGCCGGCGGCGACCCAGGCCACGAGCATCAGGACCAGCGATGCGGCGAAGACCCAGAACCCGGTCCAGCCGTCGTCGCTCTGCACCGCGTACATGTGGTTCAGGTTGCGGAGAGCGCCGGTTGCGAAGACCAGGGTGACGTGGATCACGATGAAGACCAGGAAGAAGACCATGACGCCCACGTGCGCGACCCGGGTCGGGCCGAGCGGGATCAGGCGGCTGGGCCTGCGTGACGTCCAGATCGGCGACAGACGGATGCCGGTGGCCAGGGCGAGCGGGGCGGCCACGAAGACGACGGTGAAGTAGCTCAGGGTCTGCAGGGCGTTGTAGTTCACCCAGCCGTCACCGACCGGCCAGCCCAGCGACGCGTACTGGATGGCTGCCGAGACAGCGTTGGGGAGGATGTCCCAGCTGACCGGGACGATGCGTACCCACTGGCCGGTGGCGAAGAGCAGCACGTAGAACGCGAGCCCGTTCAGCACCCACAGTGCGTCGACCGTGAGGTGCACCCAGACGTTGATGCCCATCCGGGTGGGGGCTCCCGCAGTGCGGATGAGGCCCGTGTTCCGCCGGGTCCAGAACACGGCCGGTCGTCCCTGGGTGCGGATCTGCCAGCCCGAACGCACGATGAAGAGGATGAAGAAGACGTTCAGGCCGTGCTGCCAGGCGAGCCAGGCCGGAAAGCCGACGGGTGCCCACGCGGGCAGCGGAGAGGCTCCCGGAAAGTCGGCCAGGAAGGACTGCACCGCCGGCTGGGCGCGAATGCCTTTGACGGCGAGCACGGTCGCAGCCAGCAGGGCGATCGCGAGGGGGATGGCCCAGGCGAGCCTCGACCAGGCACTTCGGCCCGAGACGAGCGGGCCGGCGTTGCCCGGCGTCACCGGTCCCCCCGTCGGGCGATCGCGTGGTGCGGCATGGGCGTCTGTCTTTCTGGGAGCGGATGACGGGAATCGAACCCGCGCTATCAGCTTGGGAAGCTGAAGTTCTACCATTGAACTACATCCGCACGTCCGATCAGCGGGCAAGCCCACACCGGAACCGTGCCAGCATATCAAGTCCGCGCCGTTAGGCTGGACCCGTGCTGCTCTCGGATCGCGATATCAAGGCTGAAATCACTGCGGGACGAATCAGTCTGGAGCCGTATCGGGCCGACATGATCCAACCGTCGAGCATCGATGTGCGCCTGGACGGCTTCTTCCGCCTCTTCGACAACCACAAGTACCCCTACATCGACCCGGCCGAAGACCAGCCCGACCTGACGCGCCTGATCGAGACCGCCGCCGACGAGCCCTTCATCCTGCACCCGGGTGAGTTCGTGCTCGGGGCGACGTACGAGAAGGTCACCCTTCCCGACGATGTGGCCGCCCGGTTGGAGGGCAAGAGCTCGCTCGGGCGGCTCGGTCTCTTGACGCACTCCACGGCCGGCTTCATCGACCCCGGCTTCACCGGCCACGTGACGCTCGAACTGAGCAACGTGGCGACTCTGCCGATCAAGCTCTGGCCCGGCATGAAAATCGGGCAGCTGTGCTTCTTCCGGCTGAGTTCGCCCGCCGAGCGCCCGTACGGGTCCAGCGAGTACAGCTCGCGGTACCAGGGTCAGCGCGGGCCGACCGCCTCGCGGTCATTCCTGAACTTCCACCGCACGGATGTCCGGGCCGGCCACGGTCCGAGCACCGAGGCGGGGCCCGCTGCGGGCGCATAGCCCGGTTTCGGGACCCCCGGTTCATACGGATGCAACATAGGCCCGGTAAAATCGGGGCATGACCACATCCGTGCCCAGTTTCGCCGAGGCGCTCGTCGCACCGGGACCGACGCCCGAGTACCCCGGACGGATGCGCCGGTTCGGCCAGCTCGTCGGGGCCTGGGCGGCGACGGGGTCGCGCCTCGACGAGGTCAGCGGTGAATGGACCGTGCGCGAATTCACCTGGATCGTCGACTTCGTGCTGGACGGGCGCGCGGTGCAGGACGTCGAGATCGTCGCGAGCGGCTCGCATCCGACCGGCTACGAGACCGTCTCCACGGCCCTGCGGGTCTACGACCCGGATGCCGGGGTCTGGCGGGTCAGCTACTTCGCGCCGGCAGTCGGGGAATACTGCCACCTCGTGGCGACCCCGCACCGTCGAGGCTTGCGCCAGGACGGCACCGGCACCGACGGTCGGCCGATCCGCTGGAATTTCGTCTCGATCACGGCCGACGCGTACGCCTGGGAGGGCTGGGTGTCCAACGACGAGGGCACCACCTGGCTGCTGGTCGAGCACAACGAGGCCACCCGCATCCGCTAACCGATCTGGTCCTGCACGGCCTTCACCGGCAGGAGCAGCAGCAGCCCGACGAGCAGAACCAGCATGATGCCGAGGATTCCCCAGTAGGTGGCGCCGAAGATCGTCACCATCAGGGCGAACATGGTGGGTGCGAGAAAGCTCACCGCGCGGCCCGTCGTCGCGTACAGGCCGAATACCTCCCCCTCCCGGCCGGCCGGGATCAGCCGGGCCAGGAAGGTGCGGCTGGCCGACTGGGCCGGCCCGACGAAGAGGGTGAGGGCCAGGCCCGCGGTCCAGAACACGATCTGGCCGCCATCGTGCAGCAGGAACACCACGCTGCCGCACACGATCAGGCCGATCAGGGCGGTCACGATGATCGGTTTCGCGCCCAGCCGGTCGTCGAGCGAGCCGGAGATGATGGTGGCGATGCCGGCCACGACGTTGGCCGCGATCGCGAAGATGATCACCTCGCCGGGCGAGAACCCGAACACGGATGCCGCGAGCACGCCGCCGAAGGTGAACACCCCGGCCAATCCGTCCCGGAAGATCGCACTGGCCATGAGGAAGTAGACCGTCTGGCGGCTGGTCCTCCACAACCGCGCGATGTCCTGCCCGAGCACGACGTAGGAGCGGAGGAAACTCACCCGCTGCCGGCGCGCTGCGGCAGGGGAGCGGAATTCGGGCACCGACAGAAGCACCGGCAGGGCGAACAGGCCGAACCAGGCGGCCGCGATGAGCATCGCGACCCGCACCGACAGGCCATTGTCGCCGGTCACCCCGAACAGGCCCACCTCCGGGCTGATGAAGCCGAAGTACACGATGAGCAGCAGAACGATGCCGCCCAGGTACCCCATGCCCCAGCCGAAGCCGCTGACCTTGCCGATGGTCAGCGGGGTCGAGACCTGGGCGAGCATGGCGTTGTAGTTGACGCTGGCGAACTCGAAGAAGACGTTCCCGGCCGCCACCAGGAACAGCCCGAGCAGCAGGAAGTCCGGTGAGGCCTGCACAAAGAACATGGCCGCGGTGAGGGCCACGACGACGAAGGTGTTGATCCCCAGCCACAGCTTGCGCCGCCCGGCCGTGTCCGAGCGCTGGCCGGTGATCGGGGCGAGCGCCGCCACCAGGATGCCGGCGATCGCGAGGGCCCAGCCGAGCTGGGCGGAGATGACGTCCTTGTCACCGAATGCGGTGCCCGTGATGTACACGGTGAAGACGAAGGTCGTGACGACCGCGTTGAACGCGGCAGATCCCCAGTCCCAGAAGGCCCAGGCGAACACGCGTCCCCTGCGTGTCTCGTGTGGCACTACCTGGGCATCCGCGCCACCCTGCTCCGCAATCCCGGTCATGCGCTGAGGTTAGTGGATCGCGGTAACCGGCACCATCGTTGTGTTCGTGATTTCAAAGTTGAGTCACATACACTCAACTCTCAGCTGGCTGGCTTGACTTTCGATTTGAGACACTGGCACACTTGAGTCTGCACCACTCAACTCTGAGAAATCAGGCTGAGCACATACTTTGAAGGAGAACGCACACATGGCCCGTGCAGTAGGCATCGACCTCGGAACCACCAACTCGGTGGTAGCCGTCCTCGAGGGTGGAGAACCCACCGTCATCGCAAACGCCGAAGGCTTCAGGACCACGCCGTCCGTCGTAGCCTTCACCAAGGACGGCGAGGTGCTGGTCGGCGAGACCGCCAAGCGCCAGGCCGTCACCAACGTCGACCGCACCATCTCGTCGGTCAAGCGCCACATGGGCACCGACTGGAACGTCGCCATCGACGACAAGAAGTTCACCCCGCAGGAAGTCTCGGCCCGCATCCTGGCCAAGCTCAAGCGTGACGCCGAGGCGTACCTGGGCGACAAGGTGACGGACGCCGTCATCACCGTCCCCGCGTACTTCAACGACGCCGAGCGCCAGGCCACCAAGGAAGCCGGCGAGATCTCCGGCCTCAACGTGCTGCGCATCATCAACGAGCCGACCGCTGCCGCACTCGCCTACGGCCTCGACCGCGGCAAGGAAGACGAGCTCATCCTGGTCTTCGACCTCGGCGGCGGAACCTTCGACGTCTCCCTCCTCGAGGTGGGCAAGGACGACGACTTCTCCACGATCCAGGTGCGGTCCACCGCGGGCGACAACCGCCTCGGCGGCGACGACTGGGACCAGCGCATCGTGGACCACCTGATCAAGAAGTTCAAGGAAACCACCGGCGTCGACGTCTCCAAGGACAAGATCGCCAAGCAGCGCCTCAAGGAAGCCGCCGAGCAGGCCAAGAAGGAACTCTCGAGCAGCATGTCGACGAGCATCCAGCTTCCCTACCTGTCGCTGACCGAGAACGGCCCGGCGAACCTCGACGAGACGCTCACCCGCGCTCAGTTCGAGAAGATGACCGAAGACCTGCTCGACCGCACGAAGAAGCCGTTCCAGGACGTCATCCGTGAAGCCGGCGTCAAGGTGGAAGACATCGCGCACGTCGTTCTCGTCGGCGGATCGACCCGTATGCCCGCCGTGTACGAGCTCGTCAAGGCCGAGACCGGCGGCAAGGACCCGAACAAGGGCGTCAACCCGGACGAGGTCGTCGCCGTCGGCGCCGCGCTGCAGGCCGGTGTGCTGAAGGGCGAGCGCAAGGACGTCCTGCTCATCGACGTCACCCCGCTGAGCCTCGGCATCGAGACCAAGGGCGGCATCATGACGCGCCTGATCGAGCGCAACACGGCCATCCCGACCAAGCGCAGCGAAACCTTCACCACGGCCGACGACAACCAGCCGTCCGTTGCGATTCAGGTGTTCCAGGGCGAGCGCGAGTTCACCCGCGACAACAAGAACCTCGGAACCTTCGAGCTCACCGGCATCGCGCCGGCGCCGCGCGGAATCCCGCAGGTCGAGGTCACCTTCGACATTGACGCCAACGGCATCGTGCACGTGTCCGCCAAGGACAAGGGCACCGGAACCGAGCAGTCGATGACCATCACGGGCGGTTCCTCGCTCGCGAAGGAAGACATCGAGCGCATGGTGCGCGAGGGGGAAGAGCACGCCGCAGAAGACAAGCGTCTGCGCGAAGTCGCCGAGACCCG
>JACMQV010000169.1 GCA_014376815.1 Cryobacterium sp. | reverse complement strand
GTGAAGGACCGGCCGCCGGTGTAGTAGTCGGCCGCGGTCTTGTTGTTGCGTCCGGCCCGGATGACGACGATCAGGGTCACCGCCACGAAGGCGAGGAAGATCGAGATGTTCAACACGGGATTGTTCTCCGTGGTTTCAACGGCCTGGGCCAGTTGCCCGGGCAGCGCCTGCAGAATGCTGGGTGCGATCATTTCTTGTCCATCCCCTCAAGCTCGGCACGCAGCTCGGCACCCAGAGGGTCGAGACGGCGGTTCGAGTACGACACGTACCACATGGTGATGGCGAAGGTGGTGACGAACTGGCCCAGTCCGAGCACCAGTCCGAGGTTGAAGCGTCCGAAGACCGGAATCGCCATCACATCGGGCAGGTACGCCGCGACGAGCACGAAGGCGAAGTACCAGAGGAAGAAGAACGCGGCCAGCGGCAGAACGAATCTGCGGCGCTGCTTCTTCAACTGGATGAACTTCGGCGTCTTCTCATACGCGACGTAGTCGATCGTGGACGGGACAACTCCGTCCGGAAGCTTGTCTTTCAGTGATTCCGTCATGCGGGCTCCTTTGCTCCGGTGAGGGTGTGACTGTGTGGGATGGTGCTGGGTGATCTGTGGGGGCAGGTGGTGGTTCAGGTGTGCGGGCTGACGCCGTGCACGGCCTGCTTCAGGGCGTCGAGAACCGTGGGATCCTCGATCGTGGGGGGCACGGTGTAGGGCTCTCCGTCGACGATCTGCCGGATGGTCTTGCGGAGGATCTTGCCTGACCGGGTCTTGGGCAGTCGATCCAATATGGTCACGTCGCGGAACGCGGCCACCGGCCCGACATGTTCTCGCACCAGCGCAATGAGCTGCGCGGCCAGGGTGTCGTGGTCGATCGTGGCCCCGGCCTTGAGCGTGACGAAACCGGCCGCGCGCTGCCCCTTGAGCGGGTCGTGGACGCCGAGTACCGCGCACTCGGCCACCGCGGGATGCAGGGTCAGCACCTCTTCGAGCGAGCCGGTGGACAACCGGTGCCCGGCGACGTTGATCACGTCGTCGGTCCGGCCCATCACATAGAGATAGCCGTCGTCGTCGAAGTGGCCGGAGTCCCCGGTGGCGTAGAACCCCGGGAAGGCTGACAGGTAGGAGCTGGCGAAACGGTCCTCGCTTCCCCAGACCCCGAGCAGGGTGCCGGGCGGCAGCGGGAGACGGATGGCGATGTTGCCGTCTTTTCCGGACCGGGTGACCGGCTTGCCCTTCGAATCGAGGATGGCGATGTCGTATCCGGGCACCGGGAACGTGGCCGAGCCCGGCTTCGTGGGGATGTCGGCCATGCCCCGCGGGTTCGCGCAGATTGCCCAGCCGGTCTCCGTCTGCCACCAGTGGTCGACCACCGGGCAGTGCAACCCGTCGTTGGCCCAGTGGTAGGTTTCCGGGTCAAGGCGTTCGCCGGCCAGGAACAGCCCGTGCAGACTGGAGATATCGTGCTTGGCCAGTTCGAGCAGATCAGGGTCGACCCGCCGGATCGCTCGGATGGCCGTGGGCGCCGTGAACAGGACCGACACCTGGTAGTCCTCCACCACGCGCCAGAAGGCCCCGGCATCCGGGGTGCCGACCGGCTTGCCCTCGAAGATGACCGTGGTCGCACCGACCAGGAGCGGGGCGTAGACGATATAGGAGTGGCCGACCACCCAGCCGACGTCGGAAGCCGCCCAGAACACGTCGCCGGGGTTCACGTTGTAGATGTTGGCCATCGACCAGGCCAGCGCGACGGCGTGGCCGCCGTTGTCGCGCACGATCCCTTTCGGGTTGCCGGTCGTTCCGGAGGTGTACAGGATGTAGAGCGGGTCATCGGAGCATAGGCTGACCGGCGCCGCCGGGGTTGCCTCGTTCTCCTCCTGGGCCCAGTCCAGCCAGGCCACGTCGCTGGTGCCGGCGTAGTCCGCGGCGCAGCCGGGGATCATCTCGCGGTCGCGCACGATCACAGCGCGCACCGATCCCTTGCTGCGGGTCAGCGCCCGCTCGACGAGCGGCAGATACTCGACCGCACGCCCGGGTTCGAGGCCGCCGGAGGCCGTCACGATCACGGTGGGTCGTGCGTCGTCGATCCGCACGGCGAGCTCGCTGGCGGCGAAACCGCCGAAGACGACGGAGTGGATGGCACCGATGCGGGCACACGCCAGCATCGCAATGATGGCCTCCGGGATCATCGGCAGGTAGACGATCACCCGGTCGCCCTGGCCGACGCCGCTGGCGCGGAGCACCCCGGCGAAGCGCTCGACGCGGCCGAGCAGCTCCCGGTAGCTCAGGCGCACCTGGGTGCCGGACATCGCCGAATCGTAGATGACGGCCGTCTGGTCGCCGCGGCCCGCGAGCACATGGCGGTCGAGGGCGTTATAGCTGGTGTTCAGGTCGCCGTCGGGGGACCAGCGCCAGGCTCCGGGGGAGCGCTCCTCGAGCGCCACCTGCGGCGGCGTGACCCAGTCGACGGCCTGCGCGGCCTCCAGCCAGAACGCCGAACGCGTGCCGGCATCGACGCTGCGTTGCCACAGGTCGTGATACCCCGCTGTCGTTTCCGCTGACATTCGAACCTCCCCGTTGAAGTTCCTATGTATACATAGAATTCGTGAAGTCTGGCACAGAACGCGCATAAAGGGAATAACATGTGGTTTGTGTATACAGAAACCCCAACGGTGGGGATCACGGCCCCGGTTCGCGCGAGTGAACGCGCCTACCGCCAGCTACGCGGCGAGATTCTCGATGGTCTGCTGGCACCCGGCACGGGGTTGCTCGAAGTCGAGCAGTCGGCCCGGATCGGCGTCTCACGCACCCCGTTGCGCGCGGCGATCGCCCGACTGACCGCCGACGGCCTGGTGGCAGGCCGCCCCGGCAGAGGCTTTATGGTGACCGAGATGAGCGTGGACACCATCGTTGAGCTCTACGAGGTGCGCCGCGCCCTGGAGGAGCACGCCGCGCGCATCGCCGCCGAGCGCCGCGACCCGGAGGTCTTCGAGGCACTGCGTGCGCAGTTCCTCGCGGCCCCGGAGCTGCTCCAGCACGGCGAAGCGGGACTGCGCCGCTATTACGAGCTGATCGACGAGTTCGACCTGGCCCTCGACGCGGCCGTGGAGAACCCCTTCCTTGTAAGAGCGCTCGCCGGGGTTCGTACGCACCTCGCCCGCATCCGTCGCCTGGCCCGGGATAACCCGGACCGGCTGAGACATGCCGCCGCCGAGCACCTGCTCATCGTGGACGCCGTGCTGGCCGGCGACTCATCGCTCGCCGCCCACGCCACACATGTGCACCTTCATCAGAGCCTCACCAGTGTTCTCGCGACGCTCACGGGGTCTGTGGCCCAATCGCCCAGCCGATCGCCTCAATCGAACCAATCGAACCAATCGAACCAACCGAACTAATCGAAGGGATCCACCGTGCAGCTTCACCACGTTCGTGTTCACCACAGCTACGAGAACCTCGCCCGCACCGACCAGCTGGCCTGGAAGATCGCCGAGTGCGCCGCCGACCCCGTCGCGGTGACCGACGAGGTGACCGAGATGATCGTCAACCGGGTCATCGACAACGCCGCGGTCGCCGCGGCGTCGTTGACCCGGCGGCCGGTGGTGTCGGCCCGCTCGCAGGCGCTGGCGCATCCGCGCTCGTTCAACGGCGTCGGGGCGACCGTGTTCGGGGAGCAGCGCTCCCGTCGGGTGTCACCGGAATGGGCGGCCTGGGCCAACGGGGTTGCCGTGCGCGAGCTCGACTACCACGACACGTTCCTTGCCGCCGAGTACTCACACCCCGGCGACAACATCCCGCCGGTCGTGGCGGTCGCCCAGCACCTCGCCACCGCCCGCGGCCTGACCGGGCGCGATCTCGTGCGCGGTATCGCAACGGGCTACGAGATCCAGATCGACCTGGTCAAGGGCATCAGCCTGCACGCGCACAAGATCGACCACGTCGCCCACCTCGGCCCGTCGGCCGCCGCCGGCATCGGCACCCTGCTCGGGCTCGACCCTGAGACCATCTACCAGGCGGTGGGGCAGGCCCTGCACACCACGACGGCCACCCGGCAGTCACGGAAGGGCGAGATCTCCAGCTGGAAGGCGCACGCCCCGGCCTTCGCCGGGAAAATGGCCGTCGAATCCGTCGACCGGGCCATGCGCGGCGAAACCAGCCCCACCCCGATCTACGAGGGCGAGGACGGCGTGATCGCCTGGCTGCTCGACGGCCCGGATGCCGCCTACGAGGTGTCACTGCCCGAAGCGAACGAAGTGAAGCGAGCGATCCTCGACAGCTACACCAAGGAGCACTCCGCCGAGTACCAGGCGCAGGCCTGGATCGACCTGGCCCGGAAGCTCAACCGCGAGCACCCCGAGCTGGCCGACCCGGCCAACGTCGCCTCCGTGGTCATCCACACCAGCCACCACACCCACTACGTGATCGGCTCGGGGGCGAACGACCCGCAGAAGTACGACCCGACCGCCAGCCGCGAGACCCTCGACCACTCCATCCCGTACATCTTCACCGTCGCGCTCCAGGACGGCAACTGGCACCACGTGGACTCGTACCGGCCCGAACGCGCCAAGCGTGCCGACACGGTGGCCCTGTGGAACAAGGTGACCACCACGGAAGACCCGGAGTGGACCCGCCGGTACCACTCCCTCGACCCGGCCGAGAAGGCATTCGGCGGCCGGGTGGAAATCGAGCTCACCGACGGCACCCGCGTGATCGACGAGATCGCCGTCGCCGACGCCCACCCGCTCGGCGCCAAGCCCTTCGGCCGCGCCGAATACATCAACAAGTTCCGCACCCTCGCGTCGGAGGTGCTCGAGGAGGGCGAGATCGTGCGCTTCCTCAGCGCCGCCGAGCGACTGCCGAAACTCGGCGCCGGCGAACTCGGCCAGCTCACCATCGTGGCCCGCAACGGCCTACTCGCCTCCATCCCCACCCCGAACGGAATCTTCTGATGCTGTACTCCACGCTCACTCCCGCCGACAAGCGTGCCGGGTTCCGCGCAGCCCTGGCCACCGGCCGGCTGCTGCGCTTCCCCGGAGCCTTCAACCCGCTGTCCGCCCGGCTGATCGCGGCCAAGGGGTTCGAGGGCGTCTACATCTCCGGCGCGGTGCTCTCGGCCGACCTCGGCCTGCCGGACATCGGCCTGACCACCCTGACCGAGGTGGCCGGTCGCAGCCAGCAGACCGCCCGGATGAGCGACCTGCCCACTATCGTCGACGCCGACACGGGGTTCGGCGAGCCGATGAACGTGGCGCGCACGATCCAGACCCTCGAGGATGCCGGACTGGCCGGCATGCACATCGAGGACCAGGTCAACCCGAAACGGTGCGGGCACCTCGACGGCAAGCAGGTCGTCGACGACGACACCGCCGCGAAGCGCATCCGCGCGGCCGTGGACGCACGCCGGGACCCGAACTTCCTGATCATGGCGCGCACCGACATCCGTGCCGTCGACGGCCTGGCCGCGGCGGTCGACCGGGCGAAGAAACTCGTCGACGCCGGTGCGGACGCGATCTTCCCCGAGGCGATGGCGTCCCTGGCCGAGTTCGCGGCCATCCGTGCGGCCGTGGACGTGCCGGTGCTGGCGAACATGACCGAGTTCGGCAAGGGTGAGCTGTACACGACGACGCAGCTGGCGGATGTCGGCATGAACATCGTGATCTTCCCGGTCTCGCTGCTCAGACTCGCCATGGGCGCCGCCGAGCGCGGACTCGACACCATCGAGGCGGAGGGGTCGCTGACCTCCCTCCTGCCGGAGATGCAGCACCGGGCCAGGCTCTACGAGCTGCTGGACTACGAGTCTTACAGCCACTTCGATTCCGGCGTCTTCAACTTCACCCTCAACCCCGACGTCGCCTCCTAGCGACGCACAGTTTCGTCAACGCAAAGGAGCGACATGAGTCAGAACGAACCGACGGTCTTCAAGGGCCTGGCCGGCGTCGTGGTGGACCGGACCGCAGTGTCCAAGGTCAATCCCGAATCGAATTCCCTGCTGTACCGCGGCTACCCGGTGCAGGAACTGGCGGCGCAGAAGAGCTTCGAGGAGGTGGCGTACCTGCTCTGGCACGGGGAGCTGCCGACCGAGGAGCAGCTGGCCGAGTTCGAGGAACTGGAACGGTCGCTGCGTCGCCTGGCGCCGGCGGTGAAGCGTGTCATCGACGAACTCCCGATGACCGCCCACCCGATGGACGTGGTGCGCACCGCCGTGAGCCTGATCGGCGCGAACGACCCGGATGCGGCGGACGCGTCACCGGAGGCCAACCGGGCGAAGGGGCTGCGCCTCTGGGCGCAGATGCCTGCGATCGTGGCCTACGATCAGCGTCGCCGGCACGGCCTGGACCTGGTCGAGCCCCGGGACGACCTGGGCTACTCGGCCAACTTCCTGTTCATGACCTTCGGCGAGGTGGCGGAACTCGTGGTCGTGAACGCCTTCGACGTGTCGATGATCATGTACGCCGAGCACTCCTTCAACGCGTCGACCTTCACGGCCCGGGTGATCACCTCGACCATGTCCGACCTGCACTCGGCGATCACGGGTGCGATCGGGGCGCTCAAGGGGCCGCTGCACGGCGGCGCCAACGAGGCCGTCATGCACATCTTCGACGAGATCGGTTTCGGCCCGGGGGCCGGGGAGCGCGCGGAGACCTGGTTGAACGAGACCCTCGCCGCCAAGCGCAAGGTGATGGGCTTCGGCCACCGCGTGTACAAGCACGGTGACTCCCGGGTGCCGACGATGCAGGCCGCGCTGCTCACCCTGGTCGAGCACTACCAGCGGCCCGACCTGCTCGAACTGTACGAGTCCCTGGCCGCGGGGATGACGGCGCGCACCGGCATCCTGCCCAACCTGGACTACCCGTCGGGGCCGGCGTACCACCTGATGGGCTTCGACACGCTCACCTTCACGCCGATCTTCGTCGCGGCCCGCCTGACCGGCTGGACGGCCCACATCATCGAGCAGGCCGCGGCCAACGCGCTGATTCGGCCGTTGTCGCTCTACAACGGCCACGAGGAGCGGCACCTGTCGTGACCTAGCATTGGACAATGGCATTCGACGCGGACGACGCAGCAGCAGACCTCACCGGAACTGAGCGGGAGGTCCTGGACTGGGACGTGTTCGCTGACGCGTCCCGCCAGCTGGCGACGGACGTGCTGGCCAGCGGATTCCAACCGGATGTCGTGATCGCCATCGCCCGCGGCGGGCTGCTGCTCGCCGGGGCGATGTCGTACGCGCTCGGCACCAAGAACTGCGGCAGCATCAACGTGCAGTTCTACACCGGGGTGGACGAGCACCTCCCGGTGCCCGTCCTCTCCGGCCCCATGCTCGACGCGCCGTCGCTGACCGGCCTCCGGGTGCTGCTGGTCGACGACGTCTCCGACTCCGGGCACACGCTCGCCATGGTGGTCGCCCTGCTCAGCGAAACCGCCTGCGAGGTGCGCACCGCGACCCTGTACACGAAGCCGCGCACGGTGCTCGTGCCGGACTTCACCTGGTGCGAGACGGACCGCTGGATCGTGTTCCCCTGGTCCGCGCTCCCCGCCGTGGCCGTCCCGGTCGCCGCAACCTCCGGCGAGAAGGTCGTCGCGTGAGCGTGCACCTGGTCGGCGGGGGCTGGAACGCCGACGCCTTCCGGGCCGTCTTCGGCCCGTTCCTGACCGAGGCCGCCGGCCGGGCCGAGGCCGCCGGCCGGGCCGAGCCCCGCATCGCCATCATCGCCGTGCGCGACGGTGACGGGGCGGAGCACGCCGGCAACCTGGTCGCGGCGGTCGGCGCGGCCGGCGCCTTCGAACCGAAGGTCACGACGCTCGCGCATGGGGACACGGCGGTCCTGACGGCCGTGTCCGAGGTCGACGGCATCCTGGTCGGCGGCGGGCTCACCCCGGCGTACCTCGCGGCGGTGGCCCCGATCGCGGGCGAGATCCGTCGCCAGGTGGCCGCCGGCATTCCCTACCTGGGATTCTCGGCCGGCGCCATGATCGCCGCCGAGCGGGCCCTGGTCGGCGGCTGGCGCATGGGCGGGGTCGAGGTCAGCGGCGAACACGCCGCGGAGGGCCTCGACGAGGTCACCATCGAACCCGGCATCGGCCTGCTCGACGTCACCGTCGAGGTGCACACCGCCCAGTGGGGCACCCTGTCCCGGCTGGTCGCCGCAACCGAGGCCGGCCTGATCGACGGCGGCCTGGCCGTCGACGAGAACACCGCGTTGGTCGTCGGCGAGGGCGCGCTCAGCGTCGTCGGAGCCGGCAGCGTCTGGCGGGTCAGCCAGTCCGACGGCGGCGTGCTCGTCAGCACCTTCGGTGCCTGACCCGGGGCCGCCGTTCACCCTGCGGGCCCTGGCCCGCGGCCACGCCATGGATCCGGGCTGGGCGGCCGCACTCGAACCCGTCGGACCGCAGATCGACGCCATGGCCGCGTTCCTGCAGGGTGAGACCCGGGCCGGCCGGCCCTGGCTGCCGGCCCCGGAGAACGTGTTCCGTGCCTTCGGCGACCCCTTCGACGCCGTGCGCGTGCTGATCGTCGGCCAGGACCCCTATCCGACGCCGGGGCATCCGATCGGGCTGGCCTTCGCGGCCGACCCGCACGTGCGCCCGCTGCCGCGGAGCCTGCAGAACATCTTTCGGGAACTGCAGGAGGATGTCGGCGTGACAGCCGCGACCGGCGACCTCACCCCGTGGTCGCACCAGGGGGTGCTGCTGCTCAACCGGGTGCTCACCGTGCAGCAGGGCGTGGCCGGGTCGCACCGCCGGAACGGCTGGGAAGGCATCACGGAACAGGCCATCCGGGCCCTGGCCGCGCGGGACCGCCCCCTGGTCGCCATCCTCTGGGGGAGGGACGCCGCTACCCTTGAACCGCTCCTCGGCGACACGCCCGTGATCGAGTCCGCGCACCCCAGCCCCCTGTCGGCGCGGCGCGGATTCTTCGGCTCCCGGCCCTTCAGCCGGGCGAACGAACAACTGCGACTCGCCGGGGCGGCTCCGGTGGACTGGTCGCTCGGGTAATCTGGAATCCCTGTGGAGGAGTCAGCCGTGCTTGAAGAGGAATACCAGCCGCGTCGTCAATTGCCCCGGCACCTGCGACCGGCGCCCCCCGAGGAGGCGCCGTTCGAATACACGATGCGCGATGCCCGGATCACCGACCTGCCCCATATCCGGGAGATCTACAACTACTACGTGGCCAACAGCACCGTCACCTTCGACGTCGACCCGATGACCCTCGCCGCCTGGCGCAGCAAGTTCTACTACCTCGGCAAGCTCGGCATGCCCTTCATCGTGGCCGTGTCGCCGGTGGGGCAGATCCTGGGCTACGCGCTGGTGAGCCCGTGGAAAGAGAAGCGCGCGTACCGGTTCACGGTCGAGAACTCGATCTACCTCGGTGCGGCGTCTACCGGTAAGGGGCTCGGCCGGGTGCTGCTGGGCGAGCTGATCGACCGGTCGAAGGCGGCCGGCCTCAAGGAGATCATCGCGGTGATCGCGGACCAGGGCGCCGATGCGTCGATCAAGCTGCACCGAGATTTCGGCTTCGACGAGATCGGCCGGATGGGCAAGGTCGGCTTCAAGTTCGATCGCTGGCTCGGCACCGTGCTGATGCAGAAGAGCCTGAAGTAACTCAGCGCGACCGGCGGCGGTGGCCGAGCGCGGACAACCGGCCGACGAGGGCGAGCGAGAACCGGCGAGGGAGGCAGCCCACGATCCGGGCGGCCACCGCATTGCGGCGGCCGATGACCGTGTACGGCTTCGGGTCGGCCAGGTCGAGCGCGTCGAAGGCGGTACGCATCACGTCCTCAACCGTGAGGACGCGCCGGAACCGGTGCACGTTTCCGGCGATGCCGGCGAACTCGGTGGACACCGGGCCGGGGCAGAGGGCGGTGACCTTGAGCCCGGACGCCCTGGTCTCGTACCAGAGCGCCTCGGTGAAGCTCAGCACGAACGCCTTCGTGGCGCCATAGACCGCCATACGCGGGACCGGCTGGAACGCGGCGGTGCTGGCCACGTTCACGAGGGCGGCGGAGCCGGGCCGTTCGCGGAGCGTTCGGAGCAGATCGGGCAGGAACGCATGGGTGAGGTCCGTGAGGGCCTGCACGTTCAGGGCGACCTGCTCGTGCGCCCGGTCCGGGTCGGAATCCGCGACAGCGCCCCAGCTGCCGAATCCGGCGTTGTTGACGAGGGTGCCGACCGTGATGTTCCGGCGTCGCAGGTCGGCGACCAGCTCGGCGACGGCGCCCGGTCGGGACAGGTCCAGCGGGATCACGGTCGACCCGGTGCCGTATTTCTCGGCCAGTTCCGCCGCGAGGCCCTCGAGACGGTCCTGGCGGCGCGCGGTGAGCACGAGGTCCGCCCCGCGCTCCGCGAGTTCGTGGGCGAACCCCCGCCCCAGGCCGCTCGAAGCGCCCGTGACGAGTGCCGTGGTTCCGATCGGGTTGAAGATTGCGCGGTTCATGGGGCAAGGCTAGCCCCGGGGGCCGCGTAGGGTCGGAGGATGACGGATGCTCCTCCTGCCCTGCCCGAACGCCACACGGTGCTGCGATCCTTCGCCGGCCACCTGGAGGCCGGGCCCGACGTGGTGTTCCGGCGGCTCAGGGCTGCCCTGACGCCCGGGGACGAAGTCGGGGGGGCCCTCTACGCCGACACGGACCAGCGCCTGATCGTGCTGCGGCGCGGCTGGTGGTATCGCGGCGAATACCGGGTACTGCCCGAGGACGAGACCGGTTCGCTCGTGCAGTACGAGATCATCAACGTGGCGCAGGCCATGCCCTGGGCCGGGGCCTGGGCGGCCGCATCCGTGCTGCGTGCCGCGCCGCGGGCCTTCCAGGCTTTGCTGACCGGACTCTCCCGGTCCTGAGCCCCCGGCCCTCCCCGACCCGTTGACTAGGCTCGGGGGATGGCCGCTCCGCACGAACTGACCGCACTCGAACAATGGCAGGCGCTGCAGCGCGGCGAGCTCAGCCCGGTCGAACTGACCGGGCACTACCTGGACCGGATCGAGGCCCTCGACCCCGGCCTCGGCGCGTTCGTGACCGTGACGGCCGACGCCGCCCGGGAGCGGGCACGATTCGTTCAGGACCACGTGCCGCGCACGGCCCCGCTCTGGGGGCTGCCCTTCGCGGACAAGGACCTCCAGCGCCGCGCCGGGGTGCCGGCCCGGTTCGGGTCCCGGCTGATGCGGGACTTCGTGCCGGACGAATCAGACGGCCTCGTGCAGGCCCTGGACACGGCAGGCGGCGTGAGCCTGGGCAAGACGAACACCCCCGAGTTCGGGCTGCCCTCCTACACCGAGAGCCTCGCGGCGCCCCCGGCCCGCAACCCGTGGGACCGCTCCCGGGGTGCCGGAGGGTCCAGTGGCGGGGCTGCGGTGGCCGTCGCGGCCCGCCTCCTGCCCTTCGCCCCCGGGTCCGACGGCGGCGGCCCCGTCCGGATCCCCGCGGCAGCCTGCGGGCTCGTCGGGCTGAAGCCGTCGCGCGGCCGGGTGCCGACCGCCTCCGGCATCGACGCGCTCGGCGGCCTCAGCGTGGCCGGGCCGCTGGCGAGAACGGTGACGGATGCCGCGCTCCTGCTGGACGCCATGGTCGCGCCGCGGGGTGGGCACCCGCAGCACCAGTTCGCCCTGCGCCCGCCGGGCGACGACGCTCCGCTCCTGGCCGCGGCGGTGCGCGGCGAGGGACGATTCCAGCTCGGCGTGATGACGACCTCCGCGTGGGACGACGCCTACCCGATCGAGATCGCGCCGGAGGCCCTGGCCGCGCTGGCCCTGGCCACCGACGAGTTCGCGGCCCTGGGCCACGGCCTGGAGGAGACGGCGCTCGAACCCGACGCCAGCTACTCGCCGGCCTTCCGCACGATCTGGCAGGCCGGGGCCGCGGGCATCCCGGCCGAGACGCCGGAGGAGGAGGCGCTGCTCGAGCCGCTCACGCTCTGGCTGATGCGCCGCGGGCGCGCCCTGTCGGCCCGCGCCCTGGCCGAGGCGCTGGGCGCTCTGGCCGCCTACGAGCGTTCGTTCATCCGTCAGCTGTCCCGTTTCGACGCGGTGCTCACCCCGGCCCTCGCGCAAACGCCCCGCCCGGTGGGCTGGTACGACCAGGCCGACGGGGAACGCAACTTCGCGCAGCAGGTGCAGTACACGCCGTTCACCTCGATGGTCAACGTGACCGGGCTGCCCGCGATCGTGCTGCCGGTCGCCCAGACCGTCGAGGGCCTGCCGATGGGGGTGCAGCTGATCGGGCGACCGGGCGGTGAGGCCACCCTGCTGGCCCTCGGCGCCCAGCTCGAGCGGCGTCTGCGCTGGCAGCACCGCACACCGCCCGAGCCAGGCCGCCCCCACCGCTGAACCAATTCGACGGAGATTTTGCTCTAGAAACACGGTTCCGGCCTGTTTGGGACCGATTTCGGCAAGATCTCCGTCGAATTGGTGCGGGGCGGCTCGCGAGGAGGGGGCACTTCGCGGCCAGCGGCCGGAGGGACGGGCGGGCGGCGAGGAGCGCCTAGACGCGCTCGGGCGTGCGGGGCGCTGCCGCGACGGATGCGCGCGGCGCCTGCGCCGCCGGACGGGACGGCCACCAGAACCGGTCGCCGGTGAGGAACACCAGTGCGGGCACCACCAGGGTGCGCACCACCAGGGTGTCCAGCAGCACGCCGATGCAGACGATGACACCGATCTGGGTCAGGGCCACCACGGGCAGCACCCCCAGCACGGCGAAGACGGCGGCGATCAGGATGCCGGCGCTCGTGATGACCGCGCCCGTCGAGGACAGGGCGCGAACCATGCCCTCCTTCGTGCCGTGCGTGATGCGCTCTTCCCTGGCCCGGGTGGTGAGGAAGATGTTGTAGTCCACGCCCAGGGCCACCAGGAACAGGAACGCGAACAGCACCACGTTCGTGTTGAAGGCCGGGAAGCCCATCAGGTTCTGGAAGATCCAGTTGGAGGCGCCGAGGCTGGCGAAGAAGGTCGCCAGAACGCTCGCGATCAGCAGTACGGGCGCGACCAGCGACCGCAGGAGCAGGGCCAGGATGGTGAACACGATGGCCAGGATCATCGGGATGATCAGGTCCTGGTCGGCCTGCGCACTCGTCTTGTTGTCGAAGGCCGTGGCGTCACTGCCGCCGACCAGGGCCTCCGACACGTCGCCGGAGGCGTCGGCGTAGACCCCGCGAAGGGTGTCGATGGTGGCGAAGGTCGCGTCGCTGCCCGGTTCGCTCGCGAGGGAGAGGTTGAGCCTGATGAGGCCGTTCGCGCTCTCCCCGGCCTGGACGGAGTCGATGCCGGAGGTCTGTTCGGCGAGCGTGGTGGCCTCGGTGGCCGCGGCATCCGGCACCAGCACGATGGTCTGACTGGTCAGGCCGGCCGAGAAGGATTTCTCCACGATGGCCTGCGCCTGCACGGACTCCGGCTTGCCGAGCAACTGGTCGGCCTGTGAGAGGCCCACGGAGGCACCGATCAGGCCGAGGCTGAGGGCGCCGAGTCCCACGATCGAGACGGCGGTGATCAGCACGGGTCGGCGCTGCACGCCGCGGCCGAGCCGGGTCCAGAATCCGGGGCGCAGCTCGGTGCCGCCCCCGGGCACGAACCGCGGCACGAACGGCCAGAACAGCCCGCGTCCGCAGACCACGAGGGCGGCCGGCAGCACGATCAGGGCGAAGAGGATGGCGATGACCACGCCGATCGCGCAGGCGAAACCGAGCGCGCGGTTGCCCGACAGCTCGGCGAACAGCAGGGTGAGCAGGCTCAGCGCGACCGTGCCGCCGCTGGCCGCGATGGCCGGGCCGGCGCCGCGGACCGCGGTCAGCATGGCGTCGTTGCGGCTCTCGGTGCGGAGGAGTTCCTCCCGGTACCGGGCCACGAGCAGCAGGGCGTAGTTGGTGCCGGCGCCGAAGACGAGCACCGACTGGATGCCGGCCACCGACGGGTCCAGGGTGATGCCGAACGGTTCGGCGAGGGCTCCGACGACGACGCCGGCGAGGCCGTCGGCCAGGCCGACGACGACAAGGGGGACGATCCAGAGCACCGGGCTGCGGTAAGTGACGATGAGGAGCACGGCCACGACGATCACCGTGACGAGCAACAGTCTCAGGTCTGCGCCGGCGAAGGCGTTCGTGATGTCTGACTGGAATCCGACGGCGCCGGTGACGTAGGCGGTCAGCCCGTCGGGGAGGTCCTTCGATGCGGCGGCACGGATGTCGGCGGCCGTCTGGCCGATGTCGGCGTTGGCCGTGCCCGCATCCAGTGGCACCACGCTGAGGGCGGCCTGCTGGTCCTTGCTGACTTGCGGCATCGTGGCCTGCGGCACGGTGGACTGCTCGCCGAGGGCGGTGCTGCGTGCGGTGATGGCGGTGAGGTCCGCGCCGGTCAACTGGGCGCCGTCCCGGCTCCAGACCACGATGGCGGAGGTTTGCTTGGCCGATGGGAACTCGGTCAGGAGCTTGTCGACCTGGGCGGCCTGGCTCGACGTGGGGAGTCCCGAGGTGGGGAACTCCTCGGAGTCGTTGGCCGGGAGGAGGGTGAAGAGCAGGCCGACTGCGACCGCGGTCGCGGCCAGAACGATCCAGGCTGTGCCTCGACCGGTGATGAATCGCAGAATCGCGATCACGATTTCCTCCAATTAGCCTGATTGCTAGGCGTCCTAGCTATGTCCGTATTAGTATGTCCTCTATGAAAGAGCGTCGCAAGTTCGATCCGGGTTCGGAGACGGGTGCTTCCGCGGCGCCCGCGTCCGCCTGCCCGGCCGCGGCGCCCCCGCCGCCCGCCGCCGCGATCGGTCTGCTGCTGCACGAAATCGTCCAGCTCTCGCGTGCCTTCGAGCGCCAGGTCGGGCACGCCCTCGAGGTGAACTCGACCGACCTGTCCGCCATGGAACACCTGATGCAGGAGGGGCCGCTCACCCCGAGCGAACTGTCCCGGCGCCTCGACATCTCAACCGCGGCGACCACTCTCGTGGTCGACCGCCTGGTCGCCCTCGGGCATGCGCAGCGGCATCCGCACACGTCGGACCGTCGCAAGGTGGTCGTCGTGCCGGCGCCTTCGTCGGTGGCCCGGGCTTTCATGGAGCTGCGGCCCGTGATCGGCGGCGTGGCCGAGCTCGCGGAGGACCTGTCGGTCGCCGAGCGGGATGTCGTGGAGGCGTTCCTCGCGCGGGTCGTCGGGGTCTACCGCTCCTCCCTGAAGGACGGCGGTCCGGCGCTGCCCGGCAGCAGCCCCACGGCCTAGCCGAACCTGCTGGCCCGGCGCCGGGCGAGGAACGGTGAGGCTTACCTTGTTTTGAAGTAATCAAGACAACTGTTACCGTGGAGGCATGACGGGGACAGAGATGACGGGGGCCCAGTCGCCGGAGTCCCTCGACGCGAGCATCCGCGCGTCGAACCTCAAGGTGACCGCACCCCGCCTGGCCGTGCTCCGTGCCCTGACGGATGCCCCGCACTCGACGGCAGAGCGCCTGTTCACTGCCGTGCGGACGCAGCTTCCGGGCACGTCCCTGCAGGCGGTCTATGGCGTGCTGGCGGCCTTCACCGCCGCCGGGCTCGCCCGCAAGATCGAACCGGCCGGTTCCCCGGCCCTGTTCGAGCGCCGGGTCGGCGACAACCACCACCACATCGTCTGCACCCGCTGCAGCGCCGTGCACGATGTGGACTGCGCCGTCGGCGATGCGCCCTGCCTCACCCCCTCGAACGCGTCCGGCTTCGCCGTGCATGCGGCCGAGGTCACCTACTGGGGCCTCTGCCCCGACTGCCAGAGCGAGCTGGCCGCCGCGCCGATCGCCCCCACACGTACCGCACCTGCACCGCTGTCGAACAAAGGAGCACGATGACTATCAAGCCCACCACCACGCAGACGGGAACCCCCGTCGCCAGCGACGAGCACTCCCTGACCGTCGGAACCGACGGCGTCACGGCCCTGCACGACCGGTACCTGGTCGAGAAGCTGGCCCAGTTCAACCGGGAGCGCATCCCGGAGCGCATCGTGCACGCCAAGGGCGGCGGGGCACACGGCGTCTTCGAGGTCACCGGCGACGTGTCCGCATACACCCGCGCCGCGGTCTTCCAGCCCGGCACGACCACCGAGACCCTGCAGCGCTTCTCCAGCGT
>JACMQV010000168.1 GCA_014376815.1 Cryobacterium sp. | reverse complement strand
GCAGGCCGTGCACGGCCACCACCACGGGCCCCCCCGACCAGGCCGGACCGAGGTGGGCCGGACAGTGCACCGGGTGGGCGCGCAGCCGCCGGGCCGCGCGGGCGACGGAGAAGAGCTCACCGCGGGCCCAGGCGACCCGGTTCTCGCCGCTGATGCCCGAGTCCACGATCTCCCCGGGGAACCACGATGTGTCCGAGCCGGCCAGCTCGCTCGACGCGAGGCCGACGAATTCGAGCCCATCGGAGTTCGGGTCGATCCGGCCGTACACCTCCCGCACGTACGACTCCATCCCGCCCTTCCGACCGGTGAAGAAGAGCAGGTCGACGAGGACCCGGCTCACGCGGCGGCCGCCACGACCAGCGCGGCGGTACGCACCCGGCGGCGGCGCGCGAGCTCGTAGACCACGGCCGACGCCAGCTCGGCGAGGAGCAGGCCCAGGAACACGGCGGACAGGCTGTGCAGCGCCAGGCCGACCCCGGCGAGGGCGAACGCCATCGCGGAGACGGCGGCGCGCAGCCCGGTGAGCAGCCGCACCTCGCCCATCCGGCGCAGCGCGGCGAACGGAATCGTCGTGGCGAGCGACGCGGCCCGCCAGCCGCACGCGAGCACGAGCGGCAGGATGGCCGCCGAGCTGGTCCACACGCCACCGAAGATGAAGCCGAGTACCCCGGTGCGCTCGAGCACCACCAGGACCACCACGGCCGCGAGGACGGCGCCGGCCGACACCACGATGTCCAGGCGGGAGTGCTCCTTGAGCAGTCGCAGCCGCATGAAGTTCAGGGGGATGGCGAGCAGGCCGGACACGGTCGCGATCGCCGTGAACAGCACCGCGTCTCCGGGGCCGATCAGCGTCAGGATCATGGCGTTCAGGAGCGGGTAGATCACCCCGGTGATCGCCGTGTCGGCCACCACCCAGCCCATCACGGCCGGCTCGGGGCGGCTGGCCCGGTGGGTCACCGGCAGGCAGCGCACCAGCGTGGCCAGGGCGATCCCCGCCACCAGGGGGATCAGCGCCCAGTCCTGGCCGGTGAACGCGGCCGCGACGCCGCCCAGGGCGCCGAGGCCCACGGCGACGGATGCCCAGATCTCCCGCAGGTCCAGGCGCTCGGCGACCGAGACGCCCCGGCCCACTTCCAGGGCGGCGATCAGCAGGGGCAGGCCGAGGCAGAGCACGACCGGGTTCGTCGGATTGAGGGAGATGACCAGGGCGGCGACCAGGGCGAGGCCGGCCAGCCAGAGCGGGAAGACCACCCGGCGCTCGGTGGCCGCCGAACTGAGCCGGGACTCGAGCACGACCGCGAAGGTGAGCTGACCGGCGAAGGTCGCCACCATCACCGCCACGGCGATGACGCCCTGCTCCGGCCGGCTGAACAGCCGGGACGAGATGGCGACCGTGGCGGCGGGGATGACGGCCAGGGAGACGCCCCCGAGCAGGGTGATCAGGCTGAGCGTGGCCCGTCGCAGTCGCAGCGGGGAGGGCAGGTCGGCCGTCACCGGGTCACCGCAGTGAGGGTGCCGGCGCCGCCGAGGGTGCGCCCGAGCATCCCCTCCAGCCGGCCGAGGAACACCCACCAGCCGTCGATCAGGGCGTTCGTGCCGCGATTGCGCAGGCCGAAGAACAGGCCGCCGCAAAGGAACGCGAATCGCCACCACAGCGGATACCGCCAGCGGGTCACCAGCCGCCCCAGCCCGCGGCCGTAGCCGCGCAGCTTGCGGCGTCGTTCCGCGCTGCTCAGCCCGCTCGGGTCGCTGATCCCGCCCACGGTGAGCTCCGCCGGCTGCCAGGCGAACCCGGAGTGCTGCCCGGAGCGGATCAGTTTCAGGAGCAGGTCGGTGGCTTCCCCGGCCTGCCAGGGTGTGGGGGCGCCGGTGCCGACCTCGGGGTCGAAGCCGCCGATCCGGTCGAAGGTGCTGCGACGGATCAGGATGCCCATCTCGATCACGCTCCAGACCGTCCACCGGGTCAGGGCCGAACCCGGCTCGGGCAGCACGAACTTGGGCCCGTTCTCGTCGACCACGGTGAGGGCGCCGGCCCGGAAGTCCTCGGGGAGGTGCCGCATCCGCTCCAGCGCGCCCGCCGGATACCAGGTGGTGTCGTTGGGGAAATTGAGCAGCAGGTCCCGGCCCGCCGGCAGGGCCGCGACGCCAGCGTTCCGGCCCCGGGCGGCCCCGGGCGGCGACGTCGTCACCGTGATCCGCATGCTGTCCGAGCGGTACACGGATGCGAGGTCCTCCACCGCGGGCAGGTTGCGCTGGGCGACCACGACGAGGGCGTCTTGCGCAGAAAGCTGCCCGGACAGGGAATCGAAGAGTCGCTTCAGGCTCTCGACACGGCCGAGCGTCGACACCACCAGTCCAAGGTCCACACAGCACATTCTGTACGATGAGGGGGCCAGACCAACAATGACGGGACTTGCACCACGCATGACAATCACCGAAACCATTGAACTTTCGATTCTGATGCCGTGCCTCAACGAGGCCGAGACCCTCGCGATCTGCATCGACAAGGCCCAGGGGTACCTGCGGCGGAGCGGCATCCTAGGTGAGGTCCTGATCGCCGACAACGGCAGCACCGACGGGTCGCAGCTGATCGCCGAGGCCCACGGGGCCCGGGTCGTGGACGTTGCGGAGAAGGGCTACGGCAGTGCCCTGATCGGCGGTATCGAGGCCGCCCACGGCGCGTACGTGATCATGGGCGACGCCGACGACTCCTACGACTTCAGCGAACTCGACGGCTTCGTCGAGCGGCTGCGCGCGGGCGACGAACTGGTCATGGGCAACCGCTTCCGCGGCGGCATCGAGCCCGGTGCCATGCCGCCGCTGCACAAATACCTCGGCAACCCGGTGCTGTCCTGGATCGGGCGCTCCCTGTTCCGCTCCCCGATCAAGGACTTCCACTGCGGCCTGCGCGGCTTCAACCGCCAGTCGATGCTCGCCCTGCACCTGCAGACCTCCGGGATGGAATTCGCCAGCGAGATGGTCGTCAAGTCCACCCTCGGCGGGTCCCGGGTCAGCGAAGTGCCCACCACGCTCAAGAAAGACGGCCGCAGCCGGCCGCCGCACCTGCGCAGCTGGCGCGACGGCTGGCGCCACCTGCGCTTCCTGCTCATTTTCAGCCCGCGCTGGCTGTTCCTGATCCCCGGCAGCGCCGCGTTCCTGATCGGCTTCCTCGGCACCGTGTTGCTCGGCTTCGGACCGGTCGTCGTGGGGGAGGTGGGGTTCACCTACTCCAGCCAGATCTACCTCGCCGCCCTGGCCGTGGTCGGCTACCAGGCCTTCCTGTTCGCCCTGCTGACCAAGATCTACGCCCAGCACGAGGGATTCCGCATCCCCCGCAGTCGCAACTTCGAGCGGCTCGAGAAACGCATCAGCCTCGAGAGCGGCGCGATCCTCGGCGTCGTGCTCTTCCTGATCGGCCTGGGCATCGCCCTGGCACAGCTGATCGGCTGGGCGGGCGGCGGCTACGGCGCGCTCGAGGCCGGCGCCACCGTGCGGGTGGCCATCCCCTCGGCCCTGCTGATGATGCTGGGCTCGCAGACGGTCATGGGCGGCCTGTTCCTCGGAGTGCTGTCGGTCGGCCTGAAGCGACGCTGATGGCCCGCCCGACCGGTTCCGCCGCGCGGGCGCCCGGGGCATCCGTCCCCCGCGTGTCCGTGGCCCTCTGCACCTACAACGGCTCCGACTTCATCGAGGAGCAGCTGCGCAGCATCCTCGACCAGACCAGGGCCGCCCAGGAGATCGTGGTCTCCGACGACGGGTCCACCGACGGCACCCCGGCCGAGGTTGAGCGGGTCTTCGCCGCCTGGCAGGGCGAGCACCCGGGGCAGGACGTGGGCCTGCGCCTGATCCGCAACCCGGCTCCCCTCGGCGTCACCGCCAACTTCGAGCAGGCGCTCGCCGCGTGCACGGGCGAGCTGATCGCCCTCAGCGACCAGGACGACGTCTGGCCCCCGGAACGGCTGGCCCTGCTGGCCGCCGAGTTCGCCTCCCGACCGCGCCTGCAGCTGCTGCACACGGATGCCCGCCTCGTCGACGAGGCCGGCCGGCCGACGGGCCGCACCCTGCTGTCCACCCTGGGAGTGTCCGCCGCCGACCAGGCCGCGGAGCACCGGGGGCGCGCCTTCGACCTCCTCCTGCGCCGCAACATCGTCACCGGCGCCACCGTGATGCTGCGCCGAGAGCTGGTTCAGCGGGCCCGGCCGTTCCCGGCCGCCTGGGTGCACGACGAGTGGCTCGCGATCGTCGCCGCCGCGACCGGGGAGGTCGACCTGCTCGAGCTCGCGCTGCTCGACTACCGCCAGCACTCCGGCAACCAGATCGGCGCCTCCAGCCTCGACGCCGCCGGCAAGCTGGGCCGGCTGCGGGCGCCGCGCACGGCACGGAACGCCCGGCTGCTGGCCCGGGCCCGCGCGCTCCAGGAGCGGGCCGCGCTGCTGCAGCCCGCGCCCTCCGCGGGCACGCTGGCGCTGATCGACGCCAAGCTGGCCCACGAACACCGGCGCAGCACCCTCCCGGCCTTCCGCCCGGCCCGGCTCGCATCCGTTCTCGCCGGCTGGCGCGCCGGTGACTACCGCCGCTTCGGGCTCGGCCTGCAGGACGTGCTGCGCGACCTGATACAGCCGCTCTGAGAAACCGTTTGAGCAGCCGCGCTGAGCAACCGCGCTGAGCAGCCGCGCTGAGCAACCGCGCTGTCCGCTACTCCGGGTACCGGCGCGGGCTGGGCTGCAGCAGGCTGCGCCAGCTCTTGCCCTGCGCTGCCTTGACCGCGCAGATCAGCAGCAGCAGCCAGCCGAACTCGACGAGCACGGTGCTTTCCGCCGTCGAGGTGACGAGCAGGAGCACCAGGATCAGCGGCGACCAGACGTAGACCAGGGGGCGCTTATCGGAGGCCAACAGCCAGGACCGCCAGAAGGCGAGCCCGACGAGGGCGAGGAAGGCGAGCAGGCCGACCAGCCCGACTTGGAAGTACACGTCGAGGAACGCGTTCAGCCCGGAGGTGTGCTGGCGCTTGGTCACGAAGTCGAGCCAGCCGTAGGGGGTGACGTCGGCCGGCCAGAGCCCTGCCCAGCCCCACCCCTCGAGCAGATGCAGCCGGGCCAGACGTGACATCTCGCTCCACAGCGTGGTGCGCACCTCGAATTCGCTGCCGGCGTTCAGCAGCCCGATGATGCGGCCTCGGGCGATGAACGCCGTGATGCCGGCGACCGCGGTGGTGGCGAGCAGGCCGATCTGCAGGATCCACCGGCCCTCCTTCGGCGTGTGGCGCAGCCAGTACAGGGCCAGCGCGGCGACGCCCACGAAGAGGGCCACGACCAGGATGACGGGCGAGCGGGTCAGGAGCAGACCGAACCCGGCGAGGGCGATCGACCCGATTCCGACTCCCCGGGGCACCGACCGGGCCCGCAGCTCGACCACGAAGGTGACCCCCGCGATCAGGGAGACAAGGCCGAACAGGTTGCGGGATCCGAAGAGGCCCTGCACCGGGCCCAGCGCGGCGATATTGCCCTGGATGCCGAGGAAGACGATCGGCAGGTCGAGCAGGAGCCCGGACAGGACCTCCAGCGCCAGGGACACCACGAGCAGGAAGCGCAGCACGTCCCCGGTGGCGCGCACGATCTGGATGGTGTCGCGGGCCAGCGCGATGTAGACGGCCAGGAACGTGAAGGCCAGCTGGTAGAGCACCGCGCTCAGGGTTTCGAACGGGTAGCCCGACCAGAGCAGCGACAGGGCGCACCAGCCCACGAAGACCATGATCGAGATCGGCAGTAGCCCGTGCCAGTCGATGTTGTCCCACCGGGCGGTGAGCGAGAAAGCCGCCAGCGCCACCAGTCCGACCAGGACACCCAGCAGGCCGGGCCAGCCGATCAGGCTGCGCAGGGCGTGGGTGCCGAAGGCGAAGCCGAGGATGAGCAGCGTCAGCGCGGCCGCGAACTTCGGCGACGCGAACAGGCGCGTGAACGGGGCCGGAGCGGCGGGTCGATTCGCGCGGTAGGTCATGGCGGTTCCACGCTACCGCCTACGGCATCGTCTGAACGGCGGACTGGGCTCGCTTGGTCGTCACGGCGAGCACGACCAGGAGCAGCCAGCCGGACTCGATCAGCAGCCGGCTCTCGGCGAGACTCTGCGCGAGGAGGGCGGCCAGCAGCAGCAGCGGCAGCAGCGAGGAGACCGTGTACGGTTCCGTGTCACCGACGGTGCTGCGCGGCCGGTCGACCGCGAGGAACCAGGACCGCCAGAGCGTGGACAGCACGAGGGCTGTGAAGACGATCAGGCCCAGGACGCCCAGTTGCAGCCAGACGTCGAGCCAGGCGTTGTGCGCCTGCAGGTACACCACGCCGCGGCGTTCCGCGAGTCCCTTGAACGGCTCGGCCCAGGGCGCCCAGTAGCTCACCCAGCCCCAGCCCTGCACCGGACGCTGACCGGCCAGGTCGATCACGCTCCGCCAGATGCCCATGCGGCCGGTGAGGTCCGCGCTCTTGCCCAGCAGCACCAGGATCTGGGGGGTGAAGGCGACCAGGGCGGCGGTGCCGCCGACGACGGATGCCGCGGCCGTCAGGTAGACGACGCCCCGCCGGTGCGGACCGCGGCGGCGGGTCCAGAGCGCGAAGCCGAGCACCACTCCCACGATCACGACGGCGAGGCTGACGGTCGCGGACCGGGTCAGCACGAGCATGAGCGTGGCGACGGAGAGCCAGGCCACGCCCCAGCCGCGGCGCACGGTTTCGGCCGCCAGCTGCACGGCGAAGACGATCACGGCGAGCAGGGCCAGGAAGCCGAGCAGGTTGCGGTTGGCGACGATGCCCTCGATCGGCCCGCCGTGGAACAGGAGCCCGCGCGACCAGTAGAAGGCCTGCGGCACCTTGTCGGTGCCGTAGTCGACCCAGAACGGGAGCACCGCCTGCCGAACGAAGAGGCCGACCACCACCTCGAAGGCCAGGGAGAGCCCGATCACCCAGCGCAGGGCGGCGCCGAGGGTGCGCAGGAGCTCGGTCCAGGTCAGGCAGAGGGCGAGGAACAGCGCAGCCAGGGTGGTCACCCACTGCAGGGTGACGCCGATCAGCGACGCGCCGAGGTAGTTCGTCCAGGCCAGCGACAGGGTGGCGAGGCCGAGGAACGCGATCAGCGACTTTGGGAACCGGCGCCACTGCCAGTCCGGCTTCAGCCGAACGAGACCGATGACGATGCCCGCGCCGATGATCAGTACGATCGCGCCGTACCCCCACCAGCCGAGCAGGTTGCGCCAGAATTGCCCGGCCAGGACGGAGAAAAACACGAGCGTCGCGAGGGTGCGAACGACGAAACGACTCTGGACGGAGGGCATGTGTCTAAGGCTAGTGGCGCGCCGGGCTCGACTTTCATCACTTTTCATACCCCCGGGGGTATAGTGGTTCTTGGAGGTAGTTGTGAAAACACTAATTATTGGCGGAGTTGCCGGCGGCATGTCGGCGGCGACGCGATTGCGGCGGCTGGACGAAACGGCCGAGATCATTGTATTCGAGCGTGGGCACTACGTGTCCTTCGCCAACTGCGGCCTGCCGTACTACGTCGGCGGCGTGATCCGGGACCGGCAGGAGCTGCTACTCCAGACCCCGGCCTCGCTGGCCGCGCGGTTCCGGCTGGATGTGCGCGTCGACCACGAGGTCACGGCGATCGACCGGGCCCGGAAGACCGTCACCGTGCGGCAGACCCAGTCCGGCGCCGAGACCACCGAGAGCTACGACCGGCTCATCCTGGCCGCCGGTGCGACCGCCCGCACGGGGATCACCCCGGCCGGCCTCGCCACCCGCACCCTGCGCACGGTCGACGACGTCGATCACATCGATGCGGTGCTGGCCGGCGTCACGGGTCAGGCCTCGGCCGTGGTGATCGGTGCCGGGTTCATCGGCCTCGAGGCCGTCGAGAACCTCGTGCACCGCGGCGTGCACGTCACCCTGGTCGAGTTCGGTTCCCAGGTCTTCGGGCCCTTCGACGCCGAGATGGCCGCGCCGATCTTCGACGAGCTGGTCGCTCAGGGCGTGGACGTACGCCTGAACACGACGGTCACCGCCGCAGCAGACGGGGGAGTGGAGCTCAGCGACGGATCCGTCGTTCCGGCTGACCTCGTCATCGACTCCGTCGGGGTGCTCCCCGACACCTCGCTCGCCACCCGGGCGGGCATCGCGCTCGGCGCGAGCGGCGGCATCCGGGTCGACGGCAGCCAGCAGACCAGCGACCCGTCGATCTACGCGGTCGGCGATGGCGTCGAGAAGGTCGACGCCATCGACGGCAGCGGCACGCTGATCACCATGGCCGGACTCGCGAACCGGCACGGCCGGGCGACTGCGGACAGCATCGCCGGTGAGCCGGCGGCGGCCTCCCCGGCGCTCGGAACCGCCATCCTCGGCATCTTCGGCCTCACGGCGGCCATGGTCGGCTGGAGCGAGAAGCGCCTCGTGCGGCAGGGGCGCGCGCACCGGGTCGTGCACACCCACCCGGCCTCCCACGCCACCTACTACCCCGGTGCCGAGGGAATGTCGATGAAACTCCTGGTCGACCCTCTGACGGATGCCATCCTCGGCGCCCAGATCGTCGGCGGCAGCGGCGTCGACAAGCGCATCGACATCCTGGCGACGGCGATGACCGGTGGGCTGACCGCATCTTCTCTGACCCGCCTCGAACTCGCCTACGCGCCGCAGTACGCGTCGGCGAAAGACCCGATCAACCAGCTCGGCTACGTCGCCGACAACCTCGCCGCGGGCACGACCCGGGCGCTGCAGTGGCACGAACTCGCCGCCGCCCGGGCCGCGGGCGCGGTGCTCGTGGATGTGCGCACGGCGGGGGAGTTCGCCGCCGGAAACATCCCGGGGGCCATCAATGTGCCCCTGGACGACCTCAGGGACCGGCTGGCCGAGCTGCCCGACGCGCCGCTGATCGTGCACTGCCAGGTGGGTCAGCGCGGCCACACGGCCGCGCGCATCCTCGCGCAGAACGGAATGGACGTGCAGAACCTCGACGGCGGCTACCGCACCTGGGCCGCCGGCGAGACATCGCTCAGCCTGATGCCCACCAGCTCCACCAACTCTGAAAGGATTCCGGCATGAGCGAAATCACCGTCACCGAGTTATCCGCACTTGAGAGCCCCCTGATCATCGACGTGCGCGAACCGTACGAATACGACAGCGCGCACGTGGACGGGGTCACCCTGATCCCGCTCGGCGAGCTCGTGCAGCGCGCCGCCGAGGTGCCCCGCCAGGGACCGGTCTACCTGATCTGCGCGGCCGGGGCCCGCAGTGCCCAGGCTGCGGCCTTCCTGGCCGGCCAGGGCGTCACCGCCGTCAACGTCACCGGGGGAATGACCGCCTGGCAGCAGGCCGGCCTTCCCGTCTCACGAAAGGCCTGAACATGGAAACCGACCAGAACCAGAAGAAGATCCTCAACCGTCTGCGCCGGGCCCAGGGTCAGCTCGCGGCGGTCATCACCGCGGTCGAGGCCGGCGGCAGCTGCAAAGATGTCGTCACCCAGCTGGCCGCCGTGTCGAGCGCCCTCGACCGGGCCGGCTTCGTGATCGTCTCGACGGCGATGCGGGAGTGCCTCGACAACCCGGCCGGGCAGAACTCCCTCACCGTGGACGAGCTCGAGAAGCTCTTCCTGACCCTCGCCTAGCCTCTGTCGGTAGAACCAATTCGACGGAGATTCTGTTCTAAACGCGCTGTTTCGGGGTGGGGGTGACCCGAAACGGGCAAAATCTCCGTCGAATTCGTTCGGTGCAGGGGACCGTGAGGGCCCGTTCAGCTAGACGAAGGCCGCCTGCCCGGTGATGCTGCGGCCGACGATCAGGGTGTTCATCTCCCGGGTGCCCTCGTAGGAGTAGACGGCCTCGGCATCGGAGAAGAAGCGGGCCACGTCGTAGTCGAGCACGATGCCGTTCCCGCCGAAGAGTTCGCGGCACCAGGCGACCGTTTCGCGCATCCGTGCCGTCGTGTACAGCTTCGCCAGGGCGGCGTGCTCGTCGCGCTGGCTGCCCTCGTCGAGCATCTGCGAGACCCGCACCACCATGCCCAGGCTGGCCGTGATGTTGCCGAGCGACTTCACCAGCAGGTCCTGCACGAGCTGGTGCCCGCCGATCTCCTTGCCGAACTGCACGCGCTCCTTCGCGTAGGCGACCGCGGCCTCGTAGGCGCCGATCGAGGTGCCCACGGCGGCCCAGGCCACCTCCGCCCGCGTCAGGCGCAGCACCTTGGCGGTGTCCCGGAACGAGTTCGCGTTCTGCAGCCGGTTGCGCTCGGGCACGACCACGTTCTCCAGCACGATGTCCGCGTTCTGCACCGCGCGCAGGCTGATCTTGCCCTCGATCCGGGTCGCCGTGTAGCCGGCCGTGTCCGTGGGCACGATGAAGCCCTTCACCATGCCGTCGGCGGTGTCCTTCGCCCAGATGATCGTGATGTCGGAGAAGGTGGCGTTGCCGATCCAGCGCTTCTGGCCGTTGAGCAGCCAGGTGTCGCCGGTGCGGGTGGCCGTGGTGCGCAGTCCCTGGGCCGCGTCGGAGCCGGAGAACGGCTCGGTCAGCCCGAAGGCGCCCACGATCTCGCCGGAGGCCAGCCGCGGCAGCCACTCGTCCCGCTGCTCCTGGGATCCCGTCGCCGAGATCGTGCCGCAGGCCAGCCCGTTCTGCACGCCGACGAACGTGGCGACGGATGCGTCCACCCGGGCCACCTCGAGCGCGACGAAGCCGCGGAACACGGCCGAGTTCTCGAACGGGCGGGTCTCGGGCCAGCCGAACGAGTACGCCCCGAGCCGCGCCAGCGGGCGGATGACTTCGGCCGGGAACTCGGCGCGTTCCCAGCATCCGTTCACGATCGGCCGCACGTCGGACTCGAGGTAGGCGCGCAGGTTGGTCAGCGCGGTTTTCTCCTGATCGGTGAGCAGATTCTCGTAGCCGAAGAAGTCGCTGGGGAGTAGCTCGAAGGTCATCTGGTGCTCCATTGCAGAGTGCGACGGCCTCGCTTGCGGCGGTCGGCGGATTCCCGCCAGCCTAGGTGGCCCCCCGGTCTGGCCGAAAGCGCTTGGTAGTTTGGTCTAAACCGAACAGTGCAGGAGCCAACCATGTTTGTGGGCATCACCAATTCGCCGCGGGACTACGCCTGGGGTTCGACCACTGCCATCTCCGGCCTGCTCGGCCACGCTCCGTCGGGCAAGCCGGAGGCCGAGCTGTGGCTGGGCGCGCATCCCGGGTCGCCCAGCCTGATCATCGACCCGGCCCAGGTCGGCGGGCATGGGACGCTCCTGGACTGGATCACGGCGTCGCCCGAGGTGGCCCTCGGCGCCCCGGCGGATGCTGCCGGTTCGGCTGCCGTTTCGCCCGTCGGTGCGGCCGACGCTTCGGCCGTCGCTCCGCCCGTCGCATCGGCCCCGCCGCGGCTGCCGTTCCTGCTGAAGATCCTCGCGGCAGCGAGCCCCCTCTCGCTGCAGGCGCCCCCGACGAGTGAGCGCGCGCGGAGCGGCTTCGACCTGGAGAATGCGGCCGGCATCCCCCTCGGCGCTGCCGACCGCAACTACCGCGACCCGTTCCACAAGCCCGAGGCCATCTTCGCCCTCAGCGACACCTTCGAGGTGCTCTGCGGGTTTCGCGAGCCGGCCGAGACGCGCCGCATTCTGGACGAGCTGCGCGCGCTCGACGTGGCGTCCGAGGACCCGCAGCCCGGTGCCCTCGATGCGCTCGAGCGCAGCCTGCTCGGACCGGACGCGCTCCGCGACTGCGTCGACTGGCTGCTGCGCGACGGCCGCGGCGGCGACTCCGGCGCGGTGGCCTGGCTGGTCGAACGGGTCGTCCTGCTCGCCGAGAACGCGGCCGATTTGGCCGCGGGCGGCGCCATCCTCGAGTTCCCGCTCGAGCTCGCCACCGTGCGGGACCTGGCCCGCGCCTACCCGGGGGACCCCGGCATCGTGATCTCCCTGCTGACCAACCGGGTGTCGCTGAAGCGCGGCGAGGTGCTCTACCTGCCGGCCGGCAACATCCACGCCTACCTGTCCGGTCTCGGGGTCGAGCTGATGGCGGCGTCGGACAACGTGCTGCGCGGGGGACTCACCCCCAAGCACATCGACGTCGACGAACTGCTCGAGGTGCTCGACTTCGTCCCGCTGCCGGTGCCGTACCTGCCGCCGGTGTCGCCGTCGCCCGGCGTGTCCGTGTTCCGCCCGGACGTCGACGACTTCGCTCTCGTGCACATCGCAGCCGAGCCGGCTGCTCCGGCTGCTCCGGCTGCCCCGTCCGCCGCTCCGTCCGCTCGGGGCGCGGCGGCCGCGAAGCCGGCGGTCCCGATGCGGCAGGTCACGCTGACGGGGCCCGGGATCGCCATCTGCACGGCCGGCGGCTTCCTCGTGGCCGGGGCCGGGTCATCCGTCACCCTCAAGCGCGGCGAGTCGGTCTACATCACGCCCGACGAGGGCACGCTCACCTTCGCCGGCGTCGGTGAGGTCTTCCTGGCCACCACCCCCTAGCCCCCTCACCAATTCGACGGAGATTTTGCTCTAAGAACCGCTTTTTCCGGCTTTCCAGGCCGTCTGGGGCAAAATCTCCGTCGAATTCGTTCGGTGCTGCGCGGGTTCGGACAAGCGGGATCGGGCAAGCGGGTTCGGGCGGGCCGGGCGAAACGTACGGACGGCCCTCCGGAAACTGCCGGGCCCTCCCCAACCCACCGGTTCGGCGCGTTCTGCACTGGGTGACGGATGCCCCGGGGCGAGCCGGTCCCCGCTGCGAGGCTCCGGGGCATGCGCTCGCTCGCCACAGACATCGTCGGCCACGGACTCTCCGTCAAGCGCGCCACGCTCCGCGCCCGAGGCTGGAGCGATGGCCACCTCCGCGGGGAGGTGAACCGGGGAACGATCGTACGGGTCCGCAAGGGCTGGTACTCGGTTCCGTCGGCTCCACAGCCGGCCGTTGAGGCGTTCCG